>JBJTDR010000060.1:0-22897 GCA_046092445.1 Hyphomicrobiales bacterium
ATACAAATATCCCGGCAAGACTGAATCGATCGTTTCACCCTTTATGCCAAGGCCCTCTAAGGTCAATCCGGCAGCATTGGCTTCCTGTGAGACGACATTGTCCCGTTCAAGCAAGGTCACCTGATCACGCGTCAACATCAGCGCCTTCGGCATCAGGCCGAACGTGAATTTGTTGACGAATTCCATCGCTCCGGCCTGCATGCGCGCGAGGGGGAACGGCAACGGGAGCAATAAACGCTTGCGGTGGATGATGCGCAAAAGGGTTTCGAGCAATTCACGGAAGGTTTTATCCTCGGGACCACCCAATTCATAGGTTGCACCCGCCTTTAGACTGCCATCAACAGCGCGAGCCACGACTTCAGCCACATCACCGACAAACACGGGCTGGAAGCGCGTCTCACCTCCGCCGATTAGCGGTAATCCCGGCAAAATCCGCGCTAAAGTAGCAAAACGGTTAAAAAAATCGTCTTCCGGGCCAAAAACAATTGAGGGTCGAATGATAATCGCGTCCTTGATCGCGGCATGAACAGCCGCTTCGCCTGCGGCTTTGGTGCGCGCATAGGCTGAGGGCGAGGCGTGATCAGCGCCGATGGCCGACATCTGGACAAAACGGCCGATTCCCTTGCGGGCGGCGGCATTAGCAATCGCCTTGGCACCATTGGCTTGTACAGTCTGGAAGCGCTGGCGGCCGGATTCCGACAGAATACCGACAAGATTGATCACGACATCGGCGCCTTCAATTGCGCGATCAATCGAGGCGGGATAGCGGAGATTGGCTTGAACGGCGTGAATTTGTCCCACATTCCCTAGCGGTTGCAAGAAAAATGCGAGATCGGGGCGGCGAACCGCAACCCGCACGCGATAACCGCGTTTGGCCAGCGCACGGACGACATGACGACCGATGAAGCCTGATCCGCCGAAGACGGTAACCAACTGACTGGAGGCCGTGCGCATACTGTGACTCCCCGAGAATAACTGGCTGTCCTTAGCCAAAATAGGCTGAAATGTATAGAGTTCTTGGAAATTTATCCCGATTTATGATAAAAATAGCGTCGAATGATGTCATGATAGATGCCTGTGAGGCATGAGATATCAGCCACAGGCACCCGCTCGTCAATCTGGTGCATCGTCTGGCCGACGAGGCCGAACTCGATCACGGGGCAGTAATCTTTGATAAAACGTGCGTCCGAGGTGCCGCCCGTCGTGGAAAGTACCGGTTTGATGCCCGTCGACTCTTGAATGGAAGCCATTGCCATCTCCACAAACGTGCCAGGCTCGGTTAAAAACGCATCGGCATTCGAAGGCTCGAACGTCACGGAGTAGCGGATCTCGTTACCCGCCAACCGGTGCAAGCGCGCCCCCATTTCAGTGGCCAGGGTGTCATGTGTCCATAGATCATTGAAGCGGATATTGAATTTGGCCTCCGCCGATTGTGGTATGACGTTGCCGGCTTTGTTGCCGACATCGAGTGTTGAAAATTCAAGATTGGACGCGCCAAAATGTGTGGTGCCTTGATCAAGCGGCTCTGCTAAAAGGCCGCCGACAAGTTTCACAATCCCCCGAATCGGGTTTTCCGCAAGATGCGGATAGGCGATATGGCCCTGTTTGCCCTCAACAACCAACCGGCCAGACAGTGAACCTCTCCGACCGACTTTAATCATGTCGCCCAACCGCTCGGGATTGGTTGGCTCACCCAGAATGCAATGATCAAACTGCTCGCCGCGGGCTTTCGCCCAGTCGAGCAATTTGACGGTGCCATTAATGGCGGGGCCTTCCTCGTCGCCAGTGATCAGAAAGCCGAGCGATCCACCAAAATCGGGGCCGACTTCGTCGAGAAATTGGAGAACCGCAGAGACGGAAGCTGCAACGCCGCCCTTCATGTCGGCGGCACCACGGCCAAAGAGGATTCCGTCAACGATCTCGCCGGAAAATGGTCCATGACTCCAGCGGGTTTCATCACCAGTCGGCACAACATCGGTGTGACCGGCGAACAGCAGATATGGCTTTGCCGTTCCTATCCGGGCATAGAGATTGTCAACGTCTGGTGTGTCGCTCTCGCTGAAGCGAACAAGATGGGTTTCAAACCCCGCCTGCTTCAGAACATCCTGAAGAAGACGCAGCGCCCCACCCTCCTCCGGCGTGACCGAGGAACAACGGATGAGCGCTTGGGTTAAGGCGACGGCGTCTTTGGGGTTGAGCATCAAAATGCCTTTTTTAGTCCAGCTTGTTTGAGGACTTCATTGGCGGTATGCCGCGCCTTGGTTGTTTTGGGAACAGTAAAGTTTCGATTAGAAATCGGGCTAAACCAAATCTCATGACTACCTTTGCCTGATCGAACCACCTTACATCCTTGAGCACTTAGAATAGCAATGAGATCACGATAAAAATCAGCCATTCATTAGGCTGCGGTCAGTGAGCCACGGGATTCTGCCCGAACCGTATAGGTAACCCCTTTCGGATCAACACCAGACAACTCCAATAAATCAGGGAGTACGAGGTCGATCTCCTCTAAGAGTTGAGACCACGTGACAGCCTCCACAACCAGTCCGGGAACAGAACGACTGGTTGCCAGCCATACCGAACCTTCAATGTCCCAAACGGCTTCGATGGAGTAGCGTTCAACAGATGTCGACATAAGTAAAAGATTGTGCAGAACTTCTTTGCTGTCAATCCCGCAACAATTCATTGATTCCCGTCTTTGCACGTGTCTTGGCATCGACGCGCTTGACGATGACCGCACAATACAGCGACGGGCCCATTGTGCCATCCGGAAGAGGTTTGCCAGGCATCGAACCAGAGACGACAACAGAATATGGCGGCACACGGCCCATGAAGACTTCGCCCGTTTCGCGATCAATCACCTTGGTCGACTGGCCAATAAACACGCCCATCGAGATGACCGACCCCTCACCGACCACGACGCCTTCAACGACTTCGGAGCGCGCGCCAATGAAGCAATTATCTTCGATGATCGTCGGGCCGGCCTGAACCGGCTCAAGGACGCCGCCAATGCCGACGCCGCCGGATAGATGCACATTCTTGCCGATCTGGGCGCAGGAGCCGACTGTCACCCATGTATCCACCATGGTTCCTGTATCCACGTAACCACCAATATTGACGAAGGACGGCATCAGGATCGCATTCGGTGCGATATAGGCGCCGCGGCGCACGGTGCAATTCGGCACAGCACGAAAACCGGCTTTCGAAAATTCGTCGGCGCCCCAGCCTTCAAACTTCGACGGGACCTTGTCCCACCAGGCGGAGCCCGCAGGTCCACCCGACATGAGGACATTGTCATTGAGGCGGAAAGAGAGCAACACGGCCTTTTTCAGCCATTGATGAGTCACCCAGCCATCTGCCTCTTTGGTTGCTACCCGAAGTGTACCGGAGTCGAGCAAGCGGATGGACTCGGAGACGGCCTCAGCGACCTCGCCTTTGGTTGCAGGAGAAAGCTCGGTGCGTCTCTCCCAGGCGGCATTGATGATGGTTTCCAATTGGGCGTGCGACATTGTGAGAGGTCCGGTTGATACGGGTTGAAATTCAATGTTTCCTTAGCAAGTGAAATGCAGGCTGTCACGCATTTCGCTTGTGTCATCCTGCAGACGTTTTGATACGCATCTCTAAACGCCCTGAATGATCGGGTAGCGCCATTAGGTGATGCAGAATACTTCAAAGACCGGTAATCGGTCGTGGATTGGATCCGTCAAAGAAGCGGGAATATCGAAAGGGCGACGGATCAACCGAAGGCGTTTCGCCTGTCACAAGTTCCGCCATCAGTTTACCGGCTCCCGGGCCAAGTCCGAAGCCGTGGCCCGAAAAGCCGGTCGCGAGGTGGAAGCCTTCCAGCTGTCCAACCTTGGAGATGATCGGCACGGCATCGGGCGTGGCGTCAATCGCTCCCGCCCAGCGCTCGGCAATCTTCATCGACTTGAAGGCCGGATAGTGGGCTTTGAGGGAAGTAGCGGCTTCGTCAAGAATGGTATTGACCGGCTCCGGACTGAGTATTCTGACCTGCTCGAAAGGAGATGCCTGATCAAGTGCCCAGCGTCGCCCAAGACGAGCCTCGTCAAGAAATTCCTTACCAAGGCGAAGTCTCAACCCCTTCCAGTCCATCAACAAGGCAGGCAGGAACTGAGTGAAGAGCCGAAATGAGTCGGGAGTGATGTCCGCCACGGACAGGTGATTATGGGTCACCGTATACCCGCCATCCATCCGCTTTCTGAATGCAAATCCTGCGCCCGAGCAGCTTGCATTGATCCCCGTTTCAAGCGGTTCCGTCCGCATCGCAGAATTTACAACGGTCAATTGTGGCAGAGAGATTCCAAGATTATGGCAGAAGCGACGCGACCAGGCACCACCTGCCAAAATAATGGCATCGCACGCAATGACGCCTCTTTCGGTGACAACAGCAGATACGCGACCGGCGGAGGTTTCGAGCCCGCGTGCGGCGCAGTTCGTGAAGATTTTGGTGCCCTTGCCCCGCGCACCCAGCGCCATGGCAGGCACAGCAATGAAGGGTTCGGCCCGACCGTCATCCGGGGTGTATAGAGCGCCCTTCCAGGGTTTTATGCCGCCCGGCACAAGCCCGTCAATTTCACGGCTCCCGATTATCCGGGTGCTCAGCCCCGCAGGACGAGCATTGTCCTCGAACCATTTCTGCTTCGCGGCCAGACGGGTATCCGTATCGCAGAGATAGAGAATGCCGCAACGGGTGAAGCCGGTTTTACCACCAATGCGTTTATTCATGCCGTCCCAAAGACCAAGCGAGATGCGGATCAACGGAATTTCGCGGGGGTCGCGGCCCATCTGACGGCACCATCCCCAATTTCTACCCGATTGCTCGGCTGCGATTTCGCCTTTCTCGACGACGACAACATCAAGGCCGCGCTCCGTAAGCTCAAGCGCTGTTGCAATGCCCGCAATGCCGCCACCGATCACGACAACAGAGACGCGCTTCGGGACGTCGGTGTCGGAGGAGATGCGCGTGACAGAGTGCACTGGACATGATGCTCGAGTGAGAGTGCAGATGCACGTATTCTACCAAGCGCTGCTGGGCGTGTCACGCTGAATGGCGGGATCAGGCGGTCCGTATGGTATTGATGAGCGCAGGATCGCGATCAATCAGCTTCATCAGAAGATAGGTTGGCCAGCTCGGCTGTGCTACGCCACGCTCATATTTCGAGAAGCTGTTTGGTGAACCCGTAAGCAGAAGACTTGCGTCGCGCTGCGTGAGCCCAGTGGAAGCACGTATGCTTTTTGCTAACGCCTGGGTTCGTTTGAGGTACTCTAACTTCATTTCCGCCAATACCGCGTCGAGAGGTGCCGAATCCTCGCCAATAAGCACACCATCACCCCCGTCATCCGGAAACCATCCTTCAATTTCAACCTGCTTCGAAATTCCCATGTATGTAACGGTTTCAATACTCCGAGAACGTCGTAGTGTTGCGCCGGTTTCCGGATGAACTATCGTCTTGATTGAAGACATTTTACTTCTCCTTCAGCGATAACAGGATGAACTAGGTTACAATCGCGTCGGTAAATTTGATATAGAGTACCCTATCGTCAAAGGGCAGGTGATATACATCCTGCCATTGCCGATGGTCAAAAGAACTCGTCATCGACTTGAAAAAATGCTTTCTTTGAAGATGTTCAACGATTTCAACAACATCAGAAACAGAATAGCCTAAAGTCAGCGCAGATTGAGCAGCCGTTTTCGTTATTGCGCGATGGTTAAAAAATGCCGATTTGAAAGCGGCGAGATCGTGAATTGCCTTCTTCTTCTCATTCATGACGTAAACCTTAAAGGTTGTTTTGTCAATACCGCTTTCCGTTTACAAATCGAATTATGGGCAATCAAGTTATAATTTGACTGAAACACTCACCATTACCGATTGCCGAGAACCTCTCTTAAAAACGCGGTCAGGTCGGATGTCATGAAATGAATGTGCGGTTCCGCCACAGGAGCCTGCTCGTCCGCTTCGCGAAACGTGTCAAAAACCTTTGGCAGGATCAACACGGTCCGCATGCCGAGCTGGTATGGAACAACGAGGTTTTTTGCCAAATCCTCGAACATTGCGGCACGAGAGGGGTCAATCCGGTATTTGTCGAGAAATTTCACATAAGTTGCCTCTTCGGGCTTTGGTGTGAAATCGGCATCGACAATATCGAAAATGGCCTCAAAATGATGGACAATACCGAGCTTACCCGTGACATTTCTGGCGTGCGCGGTTGACCCGTTCGTGAGAATGAGTTTGCGACCCGGTAGCGCGGCAATTGCGTCACCGAGATCAGGATCAGGCGCAAGCAGCGACAGATCAATCTGATGAGCAAAATCGAGGAATTCCCTGGGCGGGACACCATATTCGTCCATCAGGCCCTTCAGGGTGGTTCCATACCGGCGATAATAGTATTTCTGGAGTGCACGGGCAGAAATTCCGTCAATTCCGAAGAGATCGCCAAGATAAAGCGTGATCCGCTCATCGACCTGCGGCCAGAGCGTCGACTCCGGCGGATAGAGCGTGTTATCGAGATCGAAGATCCAGGTCGTCACATCGGCAAAGACTTTTTGCACGTCGACCGCGGTATTCGGAACCGGAGGTGAACAAGCATCATTCATCGACGATTACTGAAACTCCCGAAACCATCACGATTGCTTCATTGTCGCGCAGAAGGCTTAACGCTTTCCATTCGTCTTTCAACGTGTGATCAACGTCCCTGCACCATGATCGGTGAGAAGCTCCAGCAAGACCGAATGCGGCACTTTGCCATCCAAAATAACAACGCCTTCGACGCCCTGCTCCAGCGCGTAAATGCAGGTCTCGACCTTCGGGATCATACCGCCCGTTATCGTGCCATCCGCAATCAGCAAACGAACCTGATCAACTGTGAGTTCTGGAATGAGATTTTTTTGCTTGTCCAGGACGCCGGAGACGTCCGTCAGTAACAGGAGGCGCTTGGCTTTCAGCGCGCCCGCAATCGCGCCGGCAAAGGTATCCGCATTCACATTGTAGGTCTGGCCGTCGACGCCATTGCAAACAGGAGCGAGAACGGGGATCAGCTCGCGACCGAGCAAGGCCTCCAGAACGCGGCTATCGACCAAAGCCGGTTCGCCCACAAAGCCGAGATCGATTTCGGTTTCAAGTTTGGTCATATCGTCAAAAACCGTCCGCGTGACCTTGCGGGCAGTAACCATATTGCCGTCCTTTCCGCACAAGCCGATCGCGCGCCCACCTTCACTATTGATAAAGCCGACAATCTGCTTGTTGATGAGACCCGCGAGAACCATTTCAACAACGTCCATGGTTGCCTTGTCGGTCACACGCAAACCAGCGGCAAATTCGCTCTTGATATTCAGACGCGCTAGCATCGTGCCGATTTGCGGGCCGCCGCCATGGACAACAACAGGATTCACACCGGATTGCTCGAGCAGGATCATGTCCTTGGCGAAATCACGCGCAACCTGCTCGTTGCCCATGGCATGACCGCCATACTTCACAACAACGGTAGCATCGTCATAGCGCAACATGTGCGGCAAAGCGTGAACGAGAATTTCGGCCTGCTCATGCGGATCGGGCGCAGCCATGATCAACTCCCTCGTGCCGTTGATATGATTTCAATCGACCTTTAGCTGAATCGCCCCGGTCTGTCGCGGGGTCAACGGCGGTGAAGCGCAAAAATTCCGGATAAAAACAAGAGAAGCCAGCCGGCAATCAGCAAGGTGCCCCCAATTGGCGCCAGCATTGCCGGCAAGCTCAACGACGTCAATGTCCGCATTGTAACGCCTCCTGCGAAAAGCACGGAGCCGACAAGCAGCGCAAGCGCGCCCAGAAAGCCGAAGGATCTACCGAACAGGCCTGTGCGGACTGCTGCCAGTACCGCAAGCACGGCAGGTGCCTGCGTAAGCAGGATGAGCGCCGCCGAGCCAAGCGTTGTCCCCGATGCCAGATGGGCCGAGGCAGCAGCGAGCATGACACCAAAGAAACCGAGCAAGGCTGCGAGTATCGCGAGAAGTTTTTCAAGTCCGCGCATGGTTTATCGTCCTCTATCACGCTCCGCCAGCAGGCGGGCGACTGATGCACGCAGTTCCGGAATGCCGGAACCCGTATGGCTTGATGTGAGAAAAATCTGAGGATAGGCCGCAGGACGCCGTGCAATCACGGCCCGAGTCACCTCGATTCGGGCGGAAATATCGGCCTGTTTGACCTCGTCCGCCTTGGTGAGCACAGGCGCATAACTGACGGCCGCTTCATCAAGCAGCGCGAACAAGGTTTCATCGATTGGCTTGATACCGTGGCGTGCGTCAATTAACACAAAAACACGCGCGAGTGTCCGCCGCCCCCGCAAATAAGCGCGGATCGTCTTGGTCCAAGCTTCAACCTTCGCCTTCGAGACGGCGGCGTACCCATAACCCGGCATATCGACGAGGGTGAAATGCCCGCCAATATCGAAGAAATTCAGCAATTGCGTACGGCCCGGTGTATGCGACGTGCGTGCAAGCGCGTTCCGGCCCGTGAGCGCATTGACAAGGCTGGATTTTCCGACATTGGAGCGTCCGGCAAAAGCGATCTCGGTATCGCCGATTGGCGGCAACGACTCGAATGTGTCCGCAGCCCATTTGAAATCGGCTTCGCCCGCAAACATCTGCCGCCCCGCCTCAAGGAAGCGGGCATCATCTCCCGCTGCCATGGTTCAGGCCTTTTTGCCGAAAAATTTGCCGAATGTCGTGCCCAGATTGTCCCAAAGCTCGACCTTCACGCCATGTCGCTTCATGATCAAGTATTGCTGGGAGACCGACAACGCATTGTTCCATGACCAGTAGATCACAAGACCGGCCGGAAAGGTACCGAGCATGAATGTGAAAATCACCGGCATCCAGGCGAACATGGTTTTCTGTATCGGATCGGCAGGCGCTGGGTTCATTTGCATTTGCACCCACATGGTGACGCCCATGATCAACGGCCAGATGCCGATCATCAACATGGCGGGCGGTGTCCAAGGGATCAGACCGAATAAATTGAACAACGACGTCGGATCGGGCGCTGCGAGGTCGTGAATCCAGCCGATAAACGGAGCGTGGCGCATTTCGATGGTGACATAGAGCACCTTGTAAAGTGCGAAAAATACCGGAATCTGCACGAGCATCGGCCAACAACCCGCGATCGGATTGATCTTCTCTTTCTTGTACAACTCCATAAGCTCTTTTTGCTGCTGGACTTTGTCTTCCGCGAATCGCTCGCGGATCAGCGTCATTTGCGGCTGCACCGCCTTCATCTTCGCCATGGAGGCATAGCTTTTGTTTGCGAGCGGGAAGAAAGCGATTTTGACGAGAACGGTGACAATAAGAATGGCGAAGCCGAAATTCCCCGTCCAGTGGAAGAAAAACTCCATCATGTGAAAGAGCGGCTTTGTGAAGAAATAGAACCAGCCCCAATCGATCAACAGATCGAAATTCGTGATCCCGAACGACGCCGCATAGCCGTCAACAGTTTTGACTTCCTTGGCGCCCACGAAGAGCTTCTTCGAGGTCTGGATTGGCGCGCCTGCCTTCACAGTCAGCGGTTGGAGCAGCACATCAGCCTGGTAGATTTTCTGAGGGCCGTCGAGACTCTGGAACGTCGCATCAAACGCGGTCGTCTGTTCGGGGATCAATGCAACGGCCCAGTACTTGTCGGTAATACCCACAAAACCGCCCCGACTGGCCTTGAAGTCCATTCCCTTGCCGGTTCCTGCCGCGACAGGATTGGCCTTGTCCGCCTTGTCGTAGGTATATTCTTGCAATCCCTCTTCGCCCAGAACACCTACAAAGCCTTCGTGCAGGATATAGGTGCCTTCGACATGCGGTTTGTTGAACCGGCGGATCACGCTATAGGGAACCAACGTTGTTTCGGCTGCTCCCGTCGCTTCCACCGCATCGGAAATCGTCAACATATAGTTGTCATCAGCCGAGATGGTGCGCTTGAAAAGCAGTCCCTCACCGTTATCCCAGGTGAGTGTTACAGGCTCCGTCGGCGTCAAGATCGTGCGATCCGCAGTCCACAACGTATTGACGGACGGTAATGTCGCCTTGGATCCCGCTGCAGCAAGCCAGAAGAACCGGGCGAAGTAGGCGTTCGAGGATCCATTCGGCGACAGAAGGACAATGTTGGCCGACGACGGGTTCACTGTTTCGCGATAGGTTTTCAGGGAGATATCATCAATATCGCCACCCGTAAGCGCAATCGAACCCGACAATTTGGGCGTATCAATCCTGACGCGTGGACCTGCGGCAATCGCCTCGTCCCGCGAGGCAAAAGAGGTTGCTGTTGCTTGCCCCGGAACAACCACACCGGCCTGCCCAGCAACTTTCGGAGTTCCATCGGGAGACTGAGCCGCCTGCTGGGCAAGCTTCACCTGTTGCTCAACCATCGGCATGCCGAAAAAATACTGCCAGCCCAGAAGCACGGCGAGGGAAAGCGCGATGGCGAGGATAAGATTTTTGCTGTCCTGCATAGCTTCAGTGCCGATCTTTCTGAGAGGAAATGGGGGACGATGGTCGTGGTCTGACGCGGGACAATCCCTGCGACAATTCGGAGAGGATGCGGTCAAAGGACGCCGTTAACAAGGCCCGCCGGCCGACAATCACAAAATCGTTCGGTTCTGAACCGGCAACAGCTTTGGTCTCGCAGATGGCAGCGCGCAGACGGCGGCGTATTCTGTTCCGCTCCACCGCATTTCCGACCTTCCGCGACAGCACAAAGCCGAACCTCGGCCCACCCATCGGATTCGACCTGACATCCGCCTGAAGTGTCATCATGCCCGATGTATAGCGCCGACCTTTTGACACTGCCTTGAAATCAGCACGTTGCATGGCTCGACGTCGGTCATGATGCACAACGCTGTTCGCGAGGCCCGGCGAGAGGTTCGAACCGGATTTCTCCATCTTTGCGCCCACCAAGCGCCCGATGTCAGGCAGAGAGGCGCTTGCGACCACGTGCACGCCGGGCAGCAATCACCTTCTGGCCGCCCTTGGTAGCCATGCGGGCACGAAAGCCATGGCGCCGCTTGCGCACCAGCTTGCTCGGTTGATAAGTCCGCTTCACGATAATCTCTCCAGTCTGAGCACGCCACGCACCCGAAGTGCCTTGACGAAAACGGGTTTCAAGGCCGGCAATCGGCTCTCGCCGATGCCACGTCGATCACCACCCGTCCCAATTTATCCTACGTTAGCTCGGTTAATGACGGATGGGGACGCGAAAGTCAATTCACGCAATGAAAAAGCTCGCCGTGAAATGCAAACCGTTTGGATCGGCCGAAAAATCGAAACACATGGCGAGACACGAAAAGAATGAGTTGCAGGATGGCGACCGAAGGGCTATTGGAACCCCTACGCCTGACCAATATGTGGTCGTCGCGGATGCGCCCGTAGCTCAGCTGGATAGAGCATCAGACTACGAATCTGAGGGTCGGACGTTCGAATCGTTCCGGGCGCGCCAATAAAATCAATGACTTTGGTAAGGTGTTGTTGAGCCTTGATTCACTGAAATCGGGATTGGGCAGCACAGTGATGCTTTTTATAACGTAATCAGCTAGCCTGACCCCATGAGGCGATCGATTGGTTCGTTAGTTTAGGGTTACGTTTGGCTCCAGCCGTTGAGTGGCCGGCGTAACTTGTTGGTGTTGCGGAGCCGGCCATTGCAGAACCTCGGGTGCTGGTGGTTGATATCGAAGCGATGAGTGCGGCCTGATGGTGTTCTAGTGCCGTCGCCGTGTTTCAATCACGATCTTTGCCTGCTTCAGTATCAAGAAGATCTCACCGTTCAGAAGTCCATGGCGGAGCTTCGAGCTGAAGCTCTCGCAGTATCCGTTCGATCTAAAATCGCTTCACTGGAGCGATTTCTAAACGATCTCACCGCAAGGACTGCCCGGCATGATTCAGGCAGTAAACGAATGCAGTTTCCGTCGTTGAGCCATAAACATCCACGCTTAGGCTGTATACTTGAAACTTTGAGCCCCTCACGTCGCCGGAGTCGGTTTCTTGCGCTGTGTCGATCGATGCTGCCCCAGAACAGAGCATGCTAGCCGTTCAGAGATGCTGTCTTTGGTAATCTACAAGCTCCACACACGCACCGCGACAGGCAGGGCGAAGTTCTGCTGGCGCTACCCTTCGGGCCCCTGTGCGGCTTGCCTCAGGATCAACTTCTCGATGGTGAGATCAGAAACTTCGCGACTTGACCGATGATTCCCGGCCTCACTATCTTTCAAGCCCTGCACGAATCATACTTCGAACCATTCCATCGGGCCGAATTCGAGTCTTCTATACCGTCAATTATATTCTATCTTTCAAAACTTAACCCATTTATACATCAGCATCAGATGAAAATTCAAAACTCTTATGAAGCAGCAATTGCAGCGTCATAAACACGCAAAACATCTTTAACTGAATTTTTGAGAATACTATGGCCATTCACATTCCGCGTGTTCAGGTCGTAATTCGGGAAAAATTGGTGCAGAACAGGGCCGGGGATAACTTTGTGCTCAAGTCGTGCGAGTAAATCGGCGACGGCCCTCGCCGCATTTTTTGCGGGCCAGTAATATCGGATGCGGTCAGACAGACTGAAATGGCGTTGCAGCCAAAGTTTTTCGTCAGAACCAGAATAATGTTTTCGCCACAGATCCGGTCCGGCAAGCATTTCGGCTTCCATCAAGGACATCAAACCACCCTGCGGTGGCTTGCCGGCAAGACTATCGGCCATACCGTCGAGTGCATAAAGCGCTTCGCGCAACGCGAAAGTCAGCCTGGGTCCGACTTTCAAAATCGAGAAACCCATCTTCACAAGTGCTGTGAGGCTTTGCTCTGTCTGATAATCAGTCGAATGCGCTTCAAAAACGATGTCGCTATAGTCTTTGAGACAGCTCGAGAGCGCTTTGGCTTTTTCAGGAGCAAATTGGATGACTTCTTCATTGCCAAATTCGACGCCGGGTTGCACCACAAGGGCGATGACACGCGAGAATGCATCTTGAAGATACGCGCTTTCGAAGGCGCGTTTATGAATGTCGTAAGTCATGGCTACCGCATCCGGTGTCGTAATCGCAATATGCTGGAGTGCATGTTGCGCACCGCCCGGCACCGGGACTTCAGTGCCAATAATATAAACGGGATCAAGGCCTTGTTTGTTATCTTCTGCAATCCGTGCAAGGCGCACTGCGCGGCTGGCTGTCTCGTGATCTTGCAAGGCTTCTGGCTCGCCCCTGCAGCCCATTGATGTATCGAGATGCAGTTTGCTGAAGCCTGCTCGCGCAAAGGCGGCGATCATGATTTCTGCTTTGTCCATTGCTTCATCTGCGGGCAAATGTTTCCACGGATTGGGCCCGAGATGATCTCCCCCCAACATCAAACGGTTCATGTCAAAGCCGACACGCCGGGCAATCTGATGGACGAAGTGCATAAAATCGGCGGGTGTCATGCCGGTATAGCCGCCATCTTGATTAACCTGATTACATGTCGCTTCGATAAGAACGGGTGCTTCTGTTTCAAGGCCAAATTCGAGTGCTGCTTCAATCACAATCGGATGCGCTGAGCACACCGACGTAATTCCGGATGCTTTGCCGGATCGATAGGCTCTTGATCGATAGGCTCTTGGAAGAGTGAGCAGCGGATTTTTCATGACTTCTAACCCCTCAAAAATTTCTCGAGCGCAGCGAAATCAGACGTGCCTTCCATCGGTCCGCGTTTTGTCACGGCGAAGGCGCCTGCCGCCGCTGCAAATTTCAGACAGTCGGCAGGCGGCAGATCACGGAGCCATAGACTTGTGAAGGTCGCACCGAAACAATCACCAGCGCCTGTCGGGTCAATCTCGTCAACAGGGAAGGCTTTCACCGTCAAAGCCTCCTTCGCCGAGTGATAAGATGCGCCTTGTGCGCCCTGCTTGTGAACAACAGCTTTGATGCCGGAGTGCAGAAGCTCGGCAATCGCAGCGCCTTTATCTTTGGAGCGCGTCAGCAGCGTCAATTCCGCATCGCTCGGCAAATAAAGATCGGTCAGTGCGATGATGTTTGACATCGCGTCCGCAACGCCCGGCGCTTCAAGCATTTCTTTGCGCAAATTCGGATCAAACGACACCGACCCGCCTCTGGCGCGAATGGCCTTTGCCGCTTCAATATTGAACTCGACGAATTCCTGGCTTGAAAGGGACGTCCCCATCACGTGGACGTGATCGACAGTCGCGAGCAGGTTTTTGACGATGTCGGTCTTGTGCAAAGTTCCTGACGCGCTATGTCGGATGTTGAAAACAAAATCGCGCGAACCATCCGTGCGATAGCGGACAAAGGCGCTGCCCGTCGGCCGGTCGGAGTCAATGTAGATACCGCTGATGTCGACGTGATCCCGTTTGAGCCTCTCGAGATTGATTCGACCAAAATCATCGTCGCCAACGGCCGAGATCAACGCAACAGGCTGGCCAATTCGTGCGGCTTGATCAGCAAAAATGGCGGGAGCCCCGGAAGGAAAGGGCCCCGTCAGAGGGATTGGCTCAAGAAATCCGTTGCCTTGCAAATCAGCCATGATTTCCACGAGAACTTCACCGATAACGAGTATCTTCTTCATTTAACCTTGCTCTCCCTTTGGACCTGATCGTTAACCGCACCCTACAGACTGTCAAGAATAACCTTTCGCGCGTAAAGATTGAAATTACCGCGTGACTCTATAACTGGCGTCTTAGGTCCGGATCGTGTTATGATGGTATCAAGGAGGAAGGACCTCGTATGTCGAGTAAAAAAATCAAAAATATGGAGGAGTTTGCTCAGCTCTCGGGCATCTCCCGACCGACCATTTCTAAATATTTCCATGACCCTCTAAGTGTCAGAAAATCCTCGCGAATTCGTATCGAAGCAGCGCTTGAGGAACTCGACTATCGCCCCAATATCTTCGCAATTAACCAGAACCGTAAATCAACCCGCAATATTGGTATTCTTGTACCCTATCTCGCCGATCCGTTTTTTGCCGAAATTGTTCGCTTGCTGGAGCGGCAATGTATCGATGCCGGCTATTGGCCGATCGTGTTCAGTTCGCACGGCGAAACAGATCTAGAAAACAATGCCTTAGCGACATTGGAGGCGCTTCGTCCGTCCGGCGCTTTGATCGCTCCTCTGGGCCGCAAATCTGACTTGGAAACGGTTCGGCAATTTACTGATAAAGTTCCAACCGTAATTTTTGACAGCAATGTAAAAGTTGGAAAAGCTTTTGTTGGGTCGAATAATTTTCAAAGCATTCCGTTGATTGTCGATTATTTATGCCGGACCGGTGAACCGCCCTGCTTTCTGGAAATGCCTCCGGTCAATCCCAATGCGGATAAGCGCCGTGACGCCTACACGACCGCGATGGAGCAGTTGGGGCTTCAACCGAAGATAGTACGAGCCAAGGGCGGTGGATGGGATTTCGAGCAGATTGGCTTCAACGCCGGTATCGATCTGATAGAGAGCCGCGCTCTGCCATCAAATACCGTTCTCTGCAGCAATGACCGGATTGCGATCGGCCTTCTTGCGGCGTCCCATCAGAAAGGCTTGCGTGTTGGCCATGGATCGGGGTGTGCCATGCGGGTCGCCGGTCATGATGATCACCCCTGGTCCCGCTTCACATGCCCGCCCCTGACGACAGTGTCACAAAATTATATTTCCATCGCCCAACGCAGTTTTCAGACGCTTTTGGAGATCATTGACGGTGAAACTTATGGAAATGAGCGTCCGGAAGTCCTTTTTGAGGGAACTTTGGTTCTGCGCGCTTCTGCCTGAGGACTCTCAAATTTTACGAGGGTAAAAATTCGATTGACTCAGGACGGCACCCCATTTTAGCTTTTCAAATTGTGGGGTCTCGTGGACGGGGCCGACACTGGAAACTTGGGAGGTCAAAAATGAAAGTCATGAGCGCATTATTGGGCGCAGCGGCTTTGGCTGTGCTGGGTACGACGGCGGCCAGTGCCGCCGAAATCACAATTGCTACGGTTAACAACAATGACATGATCGTGATGCAGAAGCTTGCCCCCCAGTGGGAAAAGGCTACAGGCAACAAGATCAACTGGGTCGTATTGGAAGAAAACGTTTTGCGACAGCGCACGACGCAAGATATTTCCACGAAGGGTGGTTCCTTCGACATCATGTTTATCGGTGCCTATGAAACCCCGATCTGGGGTGCAAATGGATGGCTCGCACCGCTTGATGATTTTGCCAAAGACGAAAAATACGATCTGAAAGACATCTTCCAGCTCGTTCGTAATGGTTTGTCGGCCAAGGGCAGCCTCTATGCGGTGCCGCTCTACTCCGAAACCTCGTTCACGTATTATCGCACGGACCTTTTCAAGAAGGCTGGCATCACGGTTCCGAAAGAACAGATCACTTATGATCAGTTCAAGGAAATGGCCGCCAAGCTGCACGATCCGAAGAACGGCATCTATGGCACATGCCAACGCGGTAAAGCCGGTTGGGGTGAAAACATGGCCTTCGTCGGCACGATGGCCAATGCTTTTGGCGCCCGTTGGTTCGACATGGATTGGAAGCCGCAGCTGACAAGCCCCGAGTGGAAAGCAGCGATCACATACTATGTCGACCTGATGCAGAAATATGGTCCTCCGGGCCCGACAGGGAATGGCCACAACGAAAATCGCGCTCTCTTCAAGGACGGAAAATGCGCAACTTGGGTTGACGCGACTTCGGCAGCCAACGACATCCGCAACCCGAAGAACTCCAAGGTTGCTGATACCACGGACTTCTTCCAGGCTCCGAAGCAGGTGACTGACAAGGGCACAGGTTGGTTCTGGTCTTGGGCGCTCGCCATTCCGGCAAGCTCGAAGAAGATCGACGTTGCGAAGGACTTCTTGAAGTGGGCAACCTCGAAAGAATACTTCCAGATGGTCGGCGAGACAGAAGGCTGGGTTGCCGTGCCAAGTGGCACGCGCGCATCCATCCACGATGATCCGCGCCTCTTGAAAGCGGCACCTTTCGCAGCGACGATCAAGGACGCCATCTTCTCGGTGGATCCTGCGAATCCGACCCGCGACAAGGTTCCGTACACAGGCGTCCAATTCGTGGCGATTCCTGAATTCCAGGGCATCGGCAACTATGTTGGTCAGCAGGTAGCTTCGGCTCTTGCAGGCCAGATCACTGTCGATAAGGCTCTTGAAAACAGCCAGGAATTCGCAACTCGCGAAATGACCAAGGCTGGTTATATCAAGTAATAGACCTCCTTGGCGGCCGGTCCTTCGGGATCGGCCGTTTTTCTTCGCTACTCATGTTAATATTGCTTTGCACGGATCGGCGTAAGGGATTTACGCCACAGACGCGTCAAAGCAAGTTGGACAGAGGCAGGATATGGCAACCAAGGCATCCCGCTCCGCCGCTCGATTGATGATCTCGCCGGCCGTGCTTTTATTATTTGGTTGGATGATTGTTCCGCTCGTTCTCACCGTTTATTTCTCATTCCTGCGCTATAATTTGCTTACGCCGTCGGGCAATCCGTTTGTCTGGTTCGAAAACTACTATTGGTTTGTGACCGATCCGAGCTTTACCGCTGCCATGATCAACACGCTTGTGTTGGTTGGGTGGGTATTGTTGATTACGATCATCGGCGGCATTTTGTTTTCTCTGCTCCTTGATCTGCCGATGTTCGGTCAAGGCGTCATTCGCATCATGATGATTGCGCCGTTCTTTGTAATGCCGACCGTGTCGGCGCTTGTGTGGAAAAACATGTTCATGAATCCGGTCAACGGATTCTTTGGTCAGATCGCTGCCGGACTGGGTTTGCCGCCGATCGATTTCTTTGGCCAATATCCGCTCATGTCGGTTATCATTATTGTGAGCTGGCAGTGGTTGCCCTTCGCAACGCTTATTCTTTTCACGGCGATGCAATCGCTTGATCAAGAGCAGTTGGAAGCGGCAGAAATGGATGGTGCTCGGCCGATCACGCGATTTCTCTACATTGTTCTTCCGCATCTCGCGCGTCCGATCACCATTGTTGTTTTGATTCAGACGATTTTCCTTCTGTCGGTTTTCGCCGAGATCCTCGTGACCACAAATGGCGGCCCCGGGACGTCGACGACCAATCTGACTTATCTCATCTATGTTTCATCTTTGCTGCAGTTCGATGTCGGCATGGGCAGTGCGGGGGGAGTGATAGCCATTATTCTCGCCAATATTGTTGCCGTCTTTCTGATGCGGATGATCGGCAAGAATCTGTCTTCGTGAGGCTTTAATTCCATGGCGCGCGCAGTTTCAAAAAATGCCAAGCTCAGGAATACCGCGATTGCGGGATCGGTGGGCTTTCTCATGTTTTTGCCGATCCTTTGGGTGGTTATTCTGTCTTTTAAAACCGAGGAAGATGCGATCCGCGCCCCGCTTGAAGTGTTGTTTGGCTCGGGATGGACAACCGAAAATTTCGCAACCGTGCAAGCGCGATCCGACTATTTCAAACATTTTTCGAATTCCGTCATCATCGCGGTCGGCTCGACTTTGTTGGGTCTCTTGATCGCCATTCCGGCGGCGTGGTCGATGGCCTTCGTGCCGACAAAACGCACAAAGGACGTTTTAATGTGGATGCTCTCGACAAAGATGATGCCGCCTGTCGGCGCGCTTGTGCCGATCTATCTCATCTTCCGTGATACGGGTCTGCTCGACAGCCGAATCGGATTGATGTTCATTTTAATGTTGATCAACCTGCCAATCATCGTCTGGATGCTTTTTACGTATTTTCGTGAAATTCCGAACGAGATTCTGGAAGCCACCCGCATGGATGGTGCACGCCTCTGGAACGAGATTGTCGAAGTTCTGGCTCCGATGGCGATCCCCGGCATTGCTTCGACACTTTTGCTCAACATCATTCTTGCATGGAACGAAGCATTCTGGACGCTCAATCTGACGGCCGCAAAGGCCGCGCCGCTGACAGCTTTTATTGCCAGCTATTCAAGCCCCGAGGGCCTCTTCTACGCAAAGCTGAGCGCCGCGTCCGTCATGGCGATTGCACCAATTCTGATTATGGGCTGGTTTAGCCAGAAACAACTTGTCCGCGGCTTAACCTTTGGCGCGGTGAAGTAAGGAACGAACAATGGGACAGATAAAGCTCAAGCAGGTTTCCAAGAGCTTCGACGCGGTCAAGGTCATCCATCCACTCGATCTGACGATCGAGAATGGCGAATTCATCGTATTTGTCGGCCCGTCGGGGTGTGGCAAATCGACATTGTTGCGCCTCATCGCCGGACTTGAAGATGTCACAGAAGGCGCAATCGAAATTGACGGCAAAGATGTGACCTATCTTCCGCCGGCCGAGCGCGGTCTTGCGATGGTGTTTCAAAGTTATGCGCTATATCCGCATATGAGCGTGCGGAAGAACATCGCGTTCCCGTTGAAAATGGCAGGACTCGACAAGGCCGAGCAGGAACGGCGCGTGAACGAAGCGGCGCGCGTACTTAATCTTACCGACTATCTTGATCGCCGCCCAAGTCAGCTTTCCGGCGGGCAACGGCAGCGTGTCGCCATTGGCCGGGCGATTGTGCGCGAGCCGCGTGCGTTCCTGTTCGACGAGCCTCTTTCAAATCTTGACGCAGCGTTACGTGTTGGCATGCGCTTTGAAATTTCCGAATTGCATCGCCGTCTCGCCACGACAATGATTTATGTGACGCATGATCAAATCGAAGCGATGACGATGGCCGATAAGATCGTTGTGTTGCAAGCAGGAGCCATTGAACAAGTGGGCTCGCCGCTCGAGCTCTATCGCAATCCGTGTAATAAATTTGTCGCCGGTTTTATCGGTTCGCCGCGCATGAATTTCATTGAAGGTGCTCATGCTGCGTCTCTTGGCGCACATACAATTGGCATAAGGCCCGAGCATATTGCGATGTCGAGCGAGAAGGGAAGCCTCGAGGGAATAGTCGGTGTGTCCGAACATTTGGGTTCAGACACATTTTTCCATGTTACAATAGACGGCATCCCGCACCCCATCACTGTCCGGATCGGAGGCGAAATCGGCCTCCGCTACGGCGACAAGATTTATCTCACACTCACTGCCGATCACATTCATCGGTTTGATCAAAAGGGATTGCGTTTGCCATGAAGAGTCTCGAAGGAAAAATTGCTATTGTTACGGGTGGCGCGCGCGGTATCGGGCGGGCGATTTGCGAGGCCTATGTGCGCGCAGGTGCGAAAGTGGCGGTCGCTGACCGGCTCGAGAAGGATGCGGCAGATACCGCTGCAGCCATAGGGCCAAACGCGATGGCCGTTGTCATGGATGTCACAAATATTGACTCCATTCAAAAAGGCGTTGCAGCCGTGGAGGCGAAATGGGGCGGCATTGATATTCTTGTCAACGGAGCGGGCATTTTCAACATGGCCTCGATCGACAAGATTACAGTGGAAGATTATCGCCGCCAATATGATGTGAATGTCGGTGGTACGATCTTTGCCGCCCAAGCCGTTGTACCGTCAATGAAGAAGCGCGGCGGTGGCGCCATCATCAATTTCGCAAGCCAGGCCGGTCGTCGCGGTGAGCCGAATATCACGATTTACTGCTCGACGAAGGCTGCCGTAATTTCAATCACGCAGTCGCTCGCGCTCGAACTTGCGAAAGACAATATCCGCGTCAATGGTATCGCACCGGGTGTGATCGACACGCCAATGTGGGATGTTGTCGACGCGAAATTCGCCGAATACGAGAAGAAACCCATTGGTCAGAAAAAGCGCGAAGTGGGTCTCGCGGTTCCGCTCGGTCGTATGGGCCAGCCCGACGATGTTGCCGATCCATGCGTGTTCTTGGCGTCCGATGCGGCACGTTACATCACGGCGCAGACGCTCAACGTCGATGGCGGAAATTGGATGAGCTAAGGGATACTCGGTTATGTCCGTCACGTTGAGTAATGCGACCCTTGCCGCGCTTCCTCAAGAAGTGCGCCGCCCGAACTATGATCGCAAAAAACTCACGCCAGGTATCGTGCATATCGGGCTCGGAAATTTTCATCGAGCGCATCAAGCCTGGTATCTGCAGCAATTGATGCAGCAGGGGCTTGCGCAGAATTGGGCTATTATAGGTGCAGGTGTGCGCCCTTATGATGAAACGCAGCGCATCAAGCTTGAGGCGCAAGATTATCTCACAACGCTGATCGAACTTGATCCGGCCGGTAAATCTCTCGAGGTCGTGGGGTCGATGATCGGGTATGTGCCGGTCGAAGAGGGAAATGGTCCGCTCATTCGGCAGATGTCCGACCCTACGATTCGTATTGTCTCGCTAACGGTGACAGAGGGTGGCTACTTTCTCGATCCCGCTACGAAACAATTTGATGCGACGCATCCCGATATCAGGCATGACATTGCTCATCTTGATCGGCCGGTTACAGCCTTTGGCGCGATTGTCGCCGCGTTGCGTAACCGGAGAGACAAGGGCGTCGGTCCGTTCACATGCCAGAGCTGTGACAATCTTCCCGGTAATGGTGACAAGTTTCGCGAGGTCATTCTGGGTCTCGCGCAGCGTGTTGATGCTTCGCTTGGCGACTGGATCGAGAAGTATGCAACATTTCCGAACTCGATGGTCGATTGCATCGTGCCTGTAACGGGCCCGCGTGAATTGGCGCTTTGTCAGGAATTGGGCATTGATGATGCCGTTCCCGTCACGCATGAAAACTTCCGTCAATGGGTGATCGAAGATCATTTCTGTGCTGGCCGTCCACAATGGGAAAATGTCGGGGTGACAGTGTCAAATCGTGTGCATGATTATGAAGCGATGAAGCTCCGATTGTTGAATGGCGGCCATCAAATCATTGTCGCTCCGGCAGAAACGCTCGGCATTGAAACGATTTCTGCAACCATGGCGCATCCTTTGATCAAAGCGATGTTCCGGAAGATCGCGCTTGAAGAAATCGCGCCCCACGTGCCGGATGTTCCGGGCACGACGCCTGCCAGTTATTGTGATTTGCTCGATAGACGCTTTTCCAATCCCGCAATTTACGACACGGTGCGGCGTGTCGCATTTGACGGCTCATCGCGTCAAACCGGATTTGTGTTGCCGATCATTCGCGATGCGATGAAAGCGGGAACATCTTATGAGGGGCTTGCCCTGTCGCAAGCGCTCTGGGCGCGCATGTGCGCGGGTGTGCGTGAAAATTCAAGTCGTGTCGAAGCCAATGATCCGATCTGGCCGGAGCTTGTTGCTGTCAGCAATGCCGCGCGACACACTCCTCATGCTTGGCTTGAGCAGCGCAAGATTTACGGCAATATTGCTGATGATCAGCGCTTTGCAACAGCCTTTTCCAAATGGTTGACCCTCATTTGGGACAAAGGTGTCGAGAGCGCCATGCGTACCTATATCGGCACCTGATCACGTCACTTCTTTCAGCGCCCGTAACCCGCCCTGCACGATGACGCCATCATCGTCGGCGCGGGTGCAGCGTTTTTGCTTATCATCTTGCGACATTCCGAAGCTACTTCGGATATCTTATGGGAGCAGAAGAACGCCAGAATTGCGGCCCGATGTCGATTCCCACCGCTATGGCATCTTCGCGCAGATCAGACGTCGAGGTATCATCAGCGTCGCGTATCCCTGAGGTGACAGCCCGTTCGGCATTCTTCTCGGTTTCAGCTGAGGCCTTGTCAAAATCAAGACGCTGGATGGTGAAGCGCACGTGTATCCGCCAGAAAGCGCTATACTTGCGGGCATTTATCAATGTCGAGTGATCCTCTGTCCTCCGTCCGAGACATCAATATCATTTTTACTCTATAACGGATTAATTGAACTCTATAAGAAACACTTCGAGGCTGGTCGAATATCAACCCGAAAATACCAAATGCCAGAAAGCCTTTTGGCCAGTGAGCAAGCAGATGGCTTCGTGTCCATTACCCGCCGGGTTTAAAACTTGCGAGTTTACGGCCGGACCGTTGGAGGTGGGTCGCA
>JBJTDR010000061.1:0-11351 GCA_046092445.1 Hyphomicrobiales bacterium
CCCTTCCGGATCAACGCCCGTGACTTCAGCGACCGCACGAATGAGCGCGCGCATCGTGTCGGTTGAATAATTGTCGTGTGTACCCTGCAAAACGGCGGAAATACGCTCGAGACCCATTCCGGTATCGATGGAAGGTTTCGGAAGGCTGATCCGTTCGCTTGGCGTCACCTGCTCGAATTGCATGAAAACAAGGTTCCAGATTTCGATGAAGCGATCGCCATCTTGATCTGCGGAACCCGGAGGACCACCGGGAATCTTGTCACCATGGTCAAAAAAGATTTCAGAGCACGGTCCGCAAGGCCCTGTATCACCCATAGCCCAGAAATTATCGGACGTTGGAATACGCACGATTTTGGAGTCGCTCAGCCCGGCAATTTTTTTCCAGAGCGCATGCGCTTCGTCATCCTCATGATAGACAGTCACCATGAGACGCGCGGGATCGAGGCCGTATTCCTTGGTGATCAGGTTCCACGCAAGCTCAATCGCGCGTTCCTTGAAATAATCACCAAACGAGAAATTGCCGAGCATCTCGAAGAACGTATGATGCCGCGCCGTATAGCCGACATTATCGAGATCGTTATGTTTACCGCCTGCGCGCACACATTTTTGCGATGTCGCAGCCGTCGTGTAAGAACGCTTCTCGACACCGGTAAAAACGTTCTTGAACTGAACCATTCCGGCATTGGTGAACATCAAAGTCGGATCATTGCGCGGAACAAGAGGACTGGAGGCGACGATCTCGTGGCCGTTCCGTGCAAAATAATCGAGAAATACGGACCGGATTTCGTTAACGCCGCTCATGATAGGTTCCTGTCATTATCCAACAAGACAGGTCCTGCCTGCCAAAATTCTCTTCATCTTCTAGTCAAGCCCTTTGCAGCTGTCGAGTAAAACGACGTAAAAAGGGGCGGCCAACTTGATGCCCACCCCTCGATAAAATGAAACCCGCTGTGCCTGTTTCAGGCTTCGCCTTCGTCGAGGTCATCGGCCGTTGGCGTTACAGCATCCAGAATTCGATCGGCCAGCATGCCCGAATTCTGTCTGATCTGATCCTCGATCTTCCTCGCAATCTCGGGATTGGCCTTCAGAAATGTCTTGGAATTTTCACGACCCTGCCCCAAACGCATGCTGTCATACGAGAACCAGGCGCCCGACTTTTCAACAATCCCGGCCTTCACGCCAAGATCAATCAATTCACCATGCTTTGAGATACCCTCGCCATACATGATATCGAATTCAACCTGTTTGAAGGGCGGAGCAACCTTGTTCTTGACCACTTTGACGCGCGTCGTATTACCAACCGCCTCTTCTTTTTCCTTGATCGCACCGATCCGGCGAATATCAAGTCTGACGGAAGCATAAAATTTCAACGCATTTCCACCCGTCGTCGTTTCAGGCGAGCCATACATCACGCCGATTTTCATGCGGATCTGGTTGATGAAGATCACCATGCAATTCGACCGCGAGATTGAAGCGGTCAATTTCCGCAACGCCTGGCTCATCAAACGTGCCTGAAGGCCTGGTTGCACATCCCCCATCTCGCCCTCGATTTCGGCACGGGGCACGAGCGCCGCAACAGAATCGACGACAAGCACATCGACCGCACCCGAGCGCACCAGCGTATCACATATCTCGAGCGCCTGCTCACCTGTATCCGGCTGCGAAATCAGCAAATCTTCAAGATTAACTCCAAGCTTCCGCGCGTAAACCGGATCAAGCGCATGCTCGGCGTCTATAAAAGCCGATACACCACCCTTTTTCTGCGCTTCTGCTACCGTATGCAGCGCCAACGTCGTCTTACCTGACGATTCAGGCCCGTAGATCTCGATCACCCGCCCACGTGGCAATCCGCCAACACCAAGCGCGATGTCAAGCCCCAAAGAGCCGGTCGACACAGTCTCGATCTCGACAGACTTTTCATTCTTGCCCAAGCGCATGATTGAACCTTTACCGAAAGCGCGTTCAATTTGCGAAAGGGCAGCATCAAGAGCTTTAGCTTTATCCATGGGTTGACCTTCTACGAGGCGGAGAGCGACTTGCGACATTTTCACTATCCCTTATGGCAGAGGCTTCGCTGAGTCTCAATCGGTGACTGGAAACTTTTTGATCACGTTTTGTTCCCGCATGCAAGTTCTTTTTTTGTTCTTCTTTTTACACGGCAAGGTGGTGTCAATTACCGCCCTTTCAGGGTAACGCAGTTTTGACAGTTTCAATCAATTGCTTGAGAGAAAACGGTTTCGGCAGAAAGCCGAACTGCTCGCCTTCGGGCAGGTTCTTGCGGAAGGCATCTTCGGCGTAGCCTGAAGCAAAAATGAACGGCCACTTTATTCCTTTCGCCCGCATTTCTCTCAATAAGGTCGGACCATCCATCTCCGGCATCACGACATCAGAAACAACGAGATCAACGGAAAAGGACGGATCGGATAAAAACTCCAGTGCCTCGAGGCCAGAAGATGCTTCAATCACCCTGTACCCGCGCTGGGAGAGTGCCCGTGCCCCGAATGCACGAACGGCTGTCTCGTCATCCACCAGAAGGATCGTGCCTTCGCCCGTATGATCGGCCACTACCTTGGCTGGTGCGGGAGCAGCCATATCGGCAGCAACCCCTTCAGGCTTCGTCACGTCAAGATGACGCGGCAACAGAATCCTGAACGTCGTGCCTTCACCCGGCTTGCTTTCGCAGAAAATAAACCCGCCGGATTGCTTCACAAAGCCATAGACCATTGAAAGTCCCAAGCCCGTGCCCTTGCCCACCTCTTTTGTCGTAAAAAACGGTTCAAATATTTTTTCAAGCACATCGGGCGGCATGCCCGTCCCGCTATCCTGAACTTCAATCAGAACATAGTCGGCCTTCGGAATGGACTCATCCCCGAATGCGTCCGTCTCCCCATCACTGAAATTGCGAGTACTGATGCTTAGCCGCCCGCCATTCGGCATTGCATCTCTGGCATTCATCGCAAAATTGACAATAACCTGCTCGAATTGCGTTGGATCGGCCATAACGGGCCAGAGATCGCGACCATGCTGAAACGTCAGTTCAATCCGCTCTCCGATCAGCCGTTTCAAAAGTGTTGTCGCGTCCGATAATACCTCGGTGAACTGGAATACGGACGGGCGAAGGGTCTGTCGGCGAGAAAACGCAAGCAAATGCCTGACAAGTCCCGCAGCACGGTTCGCATTCTGCTTGATCTCCATAATGTCGTTGAACGACGGATCGGTTGGCCGGTGATTGACAAGCAGCAAATCCGCATAGCCGAGAATACCCTGCAAAACATTGTTGAAATCATGGGCGACTCCGCCCGCAAGCTCCCCGACAGCCTGCATCTTCTGGGCCTGGGCAAACTGCGCCTCGAGTGCCCTCTGCTCCGTCGTATCAAGCACGTAGACGATGGCCGCCTCGCCCTCATCCGGGCCGGAACTCTCGGCCGCCGTCACATAGAAACGAGCGGAACGCGCCGACTCGGAAAGCTGAAAGTCAACTGGTTCGATATCACCCCGCCCCTCGCTCGCTTCAACGATCTTGGCACTCAGACGATCGGCATCATTCGGAAGCAGTAAGTCGAAAATCGATAGCTGATCGTGAACATCATTCCCCCTGTCGTCAGGCCTCTGAAACAGTCGACCGAACGGTGCATTTGTGCGCAGCACCGTCCCGTCTTTTGTGACTGTGGCGATTGCAAGAGGTGAATGATTGAAAAATCTGGAAAAACGGATTTCGGCGATACGCCGGCCCTCGTCGCTCTCGCTCCCCGGCACCCGGCTCAGCACGATTGAACGACTCGCACCCGGCACACCTTGACCATCAAACGTGATCTGGTGAAGAATCCGGGCCGGGAAAGTATGTCCATTACTGCGACGTAAATCGATATCGAGTGTCTCCACACGCGTTTCGCCACTCTTCCCGGACAAGCCGATCAACAGATTTTCGCTCTGATTGGCAACGATATCGGCAATACGCAGTGCGCCGGCACCGAATTGAGCGAGGTCATAACCGAGCCAACCTGCTAGCGTAGCGTTAAAGTAGAGCACATTACCCTTTGGATCTAGCGAAAAAAAACCGGCAGGTGCCTGATCAAGATAATCAATCGCCTGCTGCAATTCCTGAAAAATATTTTCCTGACGCTCGCGCTCAAATGAAATATCAGCGACACTCCAAAGGGAAATGTCAGTCTGCCGAGGTCCCTCAAGTGGGGTTGTCCTGACGCGATACCAGGCAGGCTCGTCGCCCTCAAGCCCCTTTGATAGGCGAAATTCCTCAACCCCTGCCCGCTTTTCGCGGGATGCGAGTGACAAACGGTAAATCGCTTCCGCAACTTCACCTCCTGTCGAGAAAAGTCGTTCGACAGACAGGACTTCGCCGCCACTCTTTGCCGACGCCATTCGTTGGTAGGTCGCGTTTGAATAGATGATCCGCGTCGAGGCATCGGTCGCAACAAAGCCTTCCTCTGCAACATCGGCAATCCGGCTCAGAACCCAGCGGTTGAGCGCCAGTGACCTGAATTCCACCTGTCCCGAAAGAATCGCGAGAAGCAAAATCACGCAGCAAGAAGCAAGCACGACAAAGACTGCGGCCATCAGAAACACAACGTCTGAATTGAACAGCAAACCCCACGTCCCGACCAAAACGAGTGCCAGCGAAACCACACCGATCATGATCCCCCGAATGGATCGGGAGCGGCCCTCCGGTAACCGACGCGTGCGAACCTCGTCCATCAACTTACAACCCGTTTCAGCGCCGTTGCGGTCGTGCACGACGTGCTTTGAGACGCATGACGTATCCGACTACTTCTGCAACCGGCTTATATACCTCGACCGGTATTTCCTGATCAACTTCAACGATCTTGTAAAGCATTCGCGCAAGAGGCGGATCCTCCACCACGGTGATATTGTTTTCCTCGGCAATCTTCCTGATCTCGAGCGCAAGAAAATCCAAGCCCTTGGCAAGACAGATCGGAGCCGGCATACCCGTCTCGTATTTGAACGCGATCGCATAGTGGGTCGGGTTGGCAACAACAAAAGAGGCGTCGGGAACCTTGGCCTTCATTCCCTTCTTCGCAAGCTCACGTCGAATCTGACGCTGCCGCATCTTGATTTCGGGACTACCTTCCTGCTGCTTGTGTTCGTCCTTGACCTCCTGCTTGGTCATTTTCAGACGATTCCACCAGGTGACGCGCTGGTAGAAGTAGTCGCCGCCCGCGACAAGGACAAACACCGACAGGACGCCGATCAGGATTTTCATGATTTCTTCCCGCGACGCCACAAGAATACTGCCGACATCCATCCGCACAAATGAGTCGAGCTTGGCACGGTCCGGCCAGAGCACCATGAACACCGCAGCACTGACGATAACAAGTTTACCCAGACTCTTCGCAAAATTGACCAATGCTTCCTTGCCAAACATCCTCTTGAGACCGGATAACGGTGAAACCCGTGATATCTGCGGCTTCACGGGTTCAAACGACAGGATCGGAATATGCTGCATGATCGGCCCCGCAACCGCAGCGAGAAACAGGATGAGGAGCGGTGCTGCGAGAAGTGTTAGCAAAACCCATCCCGAGTCCGAGAAAATTCGACCGATATCGTTCTTTTCAAAGGAAATCTCGTGCGCATTTGCGAGCATGGATGACAATTCCGGTGAAATACTGCCCACCGGACCTCCAAAAGACAGCGTTAACGCTAAAAAAGCTCCCGCAAGAACAAACCACGAATTGATCTCGATACTCTTTGCAATATTTCCTTTTTCGCGTGCGTCATCCAGCCGTTTTTGACTTGGGTCCTCCGTTTTGTTTTCGGGATCTTCCTGCTCTGCCATCGCGATCAGCCCGGAACAAACGGTTTCAGCGCGTCAATCACTGCTCCGGAGAGCCGCTCCATCATTGCAGCGATAACGACAATCAAAATGAAAGCTCCGATGAGCGCAGTCAAAGGTGCAGCGACATACGCAACCGGAATTTGAGGCATGAGTTTAGAAATTATTCCTAATCCAGCATTGAGAAGAAAACTGAAAACAAGCAGGGGCGCAGCCAATTGAACAGCGACAACCATACCCTTCGTTGCAGCTGATACCGCGAACTGAAGGGCATCCCCGGCCAGAAAAGCCTGCATCGGCGGTAAAGCGCGATAGCTCCCTACAAGAGCGCCGATAACGACGTGGTGTGCGTCCGTTGCAAACATAAATGCCAGAACGGTTAAAGTCAGAAATGTGCCGACAGGTGATGCCTGACCGTCATAGGTGGGGTTGAGAACCTCGCCGAGCGCAAGGCCGAGCGATTGGCTGATAAGCTGTCCGGCCATTTCGGCAGCAACGATAACAAGACGAACGGAAAGGCCGATCATCAGGCCCACCAGAATTTCGACGACCAGATAGCCGACAACCCTTGAAGGATCAGATGCGACAACATCCGGCAGAACAGGCCTGATCACCGGCACCATCACAATCGACATCAAAACAGCAAAAACCAGCCGAGCTCTGACCGGTACAAAATTTTCGCCTATCAGCGGTAAAAGCATGATCAAACTGCCAATTCTGGCAAAAACAAGCACAAAGCTCTGAGCCAATTCGGCAGGCAGCGTGAAGTTCATCTTGGTTTGGTCCAATCTAACGTAACGCTAGATTAACCACCTTGCGTGATTCGTGCAGCCAGGGAAGCCATGTAACTCGTCATGGCCGAACCGATGAATGGCAGAAAAAATATCAAGGCAAGACCGGTGATGATGATCTTCGGCACAAAGGTAAGTGTCTGCTCCTGAATCTGGGTCACAGCTTGCAGAAAAGAAATGACGACTCCGACCACAAGCGTCACGATCAGGAGCGGACCCGCAACTTTCGCGTAAGCCATGAGGCTTTCCTTCGCAACGTCAATAACTTCAATCCCTGTCATCGAATATTCCTATCTCCGGTCCCGAGTGTCATTCCGAACAACTCAGGTCAGACCTGCATTCGCATGATGTCATCATAAGCTGCGATCACTTTGTCACGCACGGCAACCAATGTCTCGATCGCGCTTTCGCTTTCGGCAACCGCCGTGACAACACTGACCATATCGGCTTGGCCCGCCGCAACACTTGCCACCTGCTGGTCAGCAAGGAGTCCCTTTTCGGCAACACGGGCGAGACTGTTTTGGACAAGGTCACCAAACTGCGGCAGATCCGTTCCGGTCACTGCCGACGATGGCTGAAACGGAGTAAGACTTGTCGTTGCAGCATAACGCGCAGCGGCATAAGATGGTATGGCCATGAAATTTTTCCTCTGCCCTTCTGTTAACCGCGCAGGATGTCAATTGTGCGGGTGATCATACGGCGGGTCGCCGTAATAATGTTCAGATTAGCCTCGTAACTCCGCTGGGCCTCGCGCATATCCATCTGCTCCACCAGTGAATTGACATTCGGATATTTGACAATTCCACGCTCATCCGCCGCAGGATTTCCGGGATCGATCCGGGTCTCGAACGCCGAGTTGTCCCGCCGCACGGACGCGATCTTGACCGAGGTGGCGCCAAGCTCATTATCGAGCACTGCGCGGAATACCGGAACTTTCCGGCGATACGGATCACCGCCCGCAACTTGAGACGTCGAATCGGAGTTTGCGATGTTTTCCGAGATGATCCGCATACGGGCGGCCTGTGCCTTCAACCCATCACCAGCCACGGTGAGCGCACGCATCATGTCCATGGCTTATCTCCGTCCAATCGCAGTTTTGATGATACCGAGGCTCTTGGTATAAAGTGAAGCTGCTGTTTGATAATCGATCTGGATGTCGGCCAAACGTGTCATCTGATCTTCGAGACCGATATTGTTTCTGTCCGGTACCGTTTCAAAGGCACCGACTTTACGGGCCGACTCATCCGCAAAAGGGCTACCCAGACCAATGTGAGCGGCATTGGTAACCCTCAGAGGGACGAGACTGTTCAGAACCTCGGTACTGAACGGGCGCAGATCACGTGACTTGTAGCCCGGAGTATTCGCGTTAGCGACGTTTGACGCAACGAGTTTCTGCCGCGCCTCGAGCCAATGAAGTCGCGATTTCAAATTCTCAATGTTGAATTTTGTTTCCACGAGAAAACCTTTTTTAGAGAACTCCTTTGTGATCTTTGCGGATTATGGTAAATATTTTATTAACAAAATAATCCCTGCAACTTATGAATGTACAACCGATATGTGAGTCGGCTCTCGGGACGTCAGGCACGACCAACTTCGATATCCCATTTGGAGGAATACGATCTTGCAAACATTGTTTGGTCTCGATTTACCCCTGCCTTATGTGTATGTTGCATCCCTCGCGATCACAGCGCTGTTGATCGCGATATTCGGATTCGCACTGAAGCGCTTCAAGACGATGTCTGGTCCTTCGGGACGCGCGGGCGGCAGAAATCGACAACCACGTCTGGGCGTCGTCGATACATTCTCGATTGATCGGCAGAGGCAATTGGTGATTGTCCGTCGCGATGGTGCCGAGCATCTGATCCTGATCGGAGGCACGTCGGATCTGTTGATCGAATCAAATATAATTCGGGCAGCGACCGGAACCGCCTCGCTGCCGCACGACGTCCAACAATTTGCCGAGCGCACAAGATCAAAATCAGCAAGCTCCCCTGAAATCAAGCAGAATGAACATGTTGAGACTCGAATTGAAAACGAGGTAACGGCATTGAAAGGGGACGTCCGGCAAGCGGATCAAAGTCTTCGCGGAGTGACTGATCTCCCGCCACAGTTGAGAAGTCCGCTTTCAACCGCCAGATATCAAGTCATGGCGAAGCCGGGAGGTGATGACGGGTTGCTGGCGCAGGCAACATTCACAAAAGCCCGTTCTGCCGAAATTCCCGAGCGTTCGCCCGCGGCTCGAGGGCGAGACGATGACAATTCCTCGGTGCGGAGTCCGGGCGACGACAATAATGATCCCCGTCCGGCAGATAGTATTGGGCACACCCAGATCGGATCACCCCGGCAGACGTCGGCGGTTTCACGAACCGAGTTTACCCCCTCAATGCCTGACTTGGAAAAGGATCCGCCATCCCGCCCGGGCTCGCTTGAAGACAATCTCAGGCGCCTGCTGATACGGCGACCAACCGATCAGGGCTGATCTCGACTCTCCGGATTTCTTGTTTTTCCACACCATAATGCCGGTCTAGCGGCCAGTTTGGCGTGAGGGCATTTATGAACATGGCGCAGAAAGCTATTGTCCCGACATGGCAATGAACTTCAGGCTGATCCGTATCGTGACACTGAGCGCCCTCGCGCTCGCGATCGCGATCGTGAGTGCCCAGGCTCAAAGCCTCAATCTTGATCTCGGGCCCGCCGGCGGCTCAACGGAACGAGCCCTGCAGCTCATTGCGCTGATCACGGTTTTGTCGCTGGCACCCGCTATTCTGGTGACGGTGACATCCTTCACACGTATCGTTGTGATCATGTCAATCCTGCGCTCGGCGATCGGCCTGCCATCGGCACCGCCAAATACAGTGATCATAAGCCTCTCACTATTTTTGACCGCCTTTATCATGGCTCCGACGGCACAGGAATCCTATCGACTGGGGATCGCTCCCCTACTCGCCGGCCAGATCGAGCCGGAGGAAGCATTCTACAGGGGCGTCGCACCTCTCAGAACATTCATGCTCAGTCATGTGCGGGAAAAGGATCTCGCGCTGTTTCTCGACATCGCTGGCGAGACCACCCTTACGGAGCCGGAAGCAACACCCCTAACGAGTTTGATTCCGGCGTTCATGATATCCGAACTGCGCCGGGCCTTTGAAATCGGATTTCTGATCTTTCTGCCGTTCCTTGTCATCGATCTTGTGATTGCCTCGATCTTGATGGCCATTGGCATGATGATGCTACCGCCTACGACGATCTCGCTGCCGTTCAAACTTATCTTTTTTGTTCTGGTGGATGGATGGGGCCTGATTGCAGGAAGTATCGTGAAAAGCTACGGAAGCTGAAAACGCCGCAGATTTGCTCGACGAAGTGAATTTTTCGATGCACGGAGCCCTTCCCCGCGTGACATGATCAGGACTCACGTCCGAGATATCGATCTTTGTAGTATGTCACAAAGCCATCCAGATATTTTCCACTCGTCATTGTTCCGGCAAGCTCCCGCGCCAAGGCAGGCGGCGAATTTGCCCGCAGCGTCAAAAGTCGGAACGCCGCGCCATCTGTCGAGCGCGCCATCTTCACGGCATAACGGTTCTTCAATCGCTCCATCGCGAAATTATCATTGGCGAGAGCATAGGAAATGGCTGATTTCAAAACGATACGCGACTGCGCCGAAGAGAGCGGCACGAGTTCCGCCCATGCGCGATCGAGCGACTTTTCATACATTTCCCCCGCTCGCGCATAATTTTTCGCGAACCAGAAAATGTCACCCTTCAGCATGTCCATGTCCAGCCCCGACTGCCCCTCCAGAATTTCAAGCGCCAATTGCGGATTTCCAACCTCAGCACGCGCACGCGCCTCGATCAGCAGACGGGACCGTCTGATATCTTCGGGCATGTTTGAAAGTCGCGTGGATGAGAGAGCCTCAAGCGCTGACAAAGGTCTTTTGTCGAGCAGATAGACAAACGCAAGTCTCGTCCCGATGCTCGCCCGAGCAACACCTTCATACCTGTTTTCAACCTGATATTTTAATAATTCGGCAGCCTGTGGCAGGAGTTCAGCTTCCACAAGGCGATCCGACAATGCTCTTATCAATTCATCACCCTGACGCCCAACGGGCAGAAACTCTCTGAAATCCATGAAGATGGACAAAGCGGAAACATCAACAAGCGTGCTGCCCTTGCCTTCCTCAAAAAACTGCGTCATTCGGGACGTGACTGCATTCAAAATGGAACGCGCACCCTTCTGATCCGCATAAAAAATATTGAGTCGTCTGGCCGCAAGGAGCCCTTCCCGCCACTCACCTTGATCCAGAAGTAACTCGACAAGCGGCATCAAGCTTTTCGCTTCAATAAAATCACCGCGCCAGGTGAGGGCAAGCGTCTGTAATTCAGCTGTAGCCGCACGCGCGTCGATCTTCTTCTCGGTAAGTTGATGATTGATGAGTTCAAACCGGGCGCGGGCTTCGATAGCACGGTCCGGCAAATTCGTGAGTTTGCCGAAATCCGACATGGCCGATAACGGGTCTCCCTTCGCCGCGACAACCCGCGCGCGAAGAAATGCAGCCATCGGTCCTCCTCGATCCGCACCGAGACTGAGCGGTTCGATAATTTCCTCCGCCAATGCCCACTCCCCCTGTTCAACCGCGGCCTCTACAATCGAGAGCAGCAAACGAAAAGCAATAATTTCATGATAAAAGTCGATAATCTTTCCGGCGTTCGCATAAAATTGGACCTTTTCCGGCCAGTTCTGGCGCTTCGCTGAAA
>JBJTDR010000062.1:0-16115 GCA_046092445.1 Hyphomicrobiales bacterium
GATGGTGATGCCGGGCGATAACATCGCGATGGAAGTGGAGCTGATCGCTCCGATCGCGATGGAAGAGAAGCTGCGTTTTGCGATCCGCGAAGGTGGCCGCACCGTCGGTGCAGGCGTCGTCGCAAGCATCATCGCTTGAGGGATCAGCGTGCTGATTTCACTTTGACGGGTCTGGCATTTGTGCGGATGATCCGCTAAGAGGAATGCGAATGCTGGGAAATGGCGGGTCAATTCGCCGGCTTTCCTGATAGGAGTGTAGCTCAATTGGCTAGAGCACCGGTCTCCAAAACCGGGGGTTGGGGGTTCGAGTCCCTCCTCTCCTGCCATCGTTTCGCTTGACGGTTACCCCGTGGCAGTTCAAAGAACGTGTTCTATTAGATGGGCGCGTCTTTCGTCGCGCAGGGTTCTCGGATTTTTGACACTTCAAGGCGCTTGGCGCAGGTAGAATATGGCGAAGAACAATCTGGTATCTTTCCTTCAGGGGGTTCGCTCCGAAGCGGCCAAGGTCACTTGGCCGTCGCGGAGGGAGACGCTGATCACGACGGGTCTCGTCTTCTTGATGGCGATTCTTGCGAGCGTGTTTTTTCTATTGTCCGACATGGTCATTCATTGGCTGGTCGGCCTCGTGCTCGGCTTTGGCGGCTGAGGGAGACAGAGTAAATGGCATTTCGCTGGTATATCGTTCACGCCTATTCGAACTTTGAGAACAAGGTGGCGCAATCGCTCCGCGATCAGGCGGCGCAGCGTAATCTCGGACACAAATTCGAGGAAATTCTGGTCCCGACGGAAAAGATCGTGGAAATCCGTCGTGGCCGCAAGGTGGACGCGGAACGCAAGTTTTTCCCCGGCTATGTTCTGGTCAAGTGTGACCTGACGGATGATATCTACCACTTGATCAAGAACACCCCGAAGGTCACAGGCTTTCTCGGGCAGGATAACAAGCCGATGCCGATCTCGGACCGCGAGGCCGAGCGTATCAAGGGTCAGGTTGCGGAGGGCGTTGATCGTCCAAAGCCGTCCATCATGTTCGAAGTCGGCGAGAATGTCCGCGTTGCGGATGGTCCGTTTGCCTCCTTCAGCGGAGTCGTCGAGGAAGTCGATGAGTCCCGCTCGCGTCTGAAGGTTGCGGTATCGATTTTCGGCCGTGCGACACCGGTCGAGCTGGAATACGGTCAGGTCGAGAAGGTCTGATCGGAGATCCGGCAGTTTCGCCGGATGAAATGGCGTGGGAGGGAGTTTCTGCCGCTTTGCCGGTTGCAGGACCGAACCCGAACCACGCTCCATGAACCGCCCGAGGGATTTTTGTCCCCAAGGCAAATGTTGGAGAATGGACAATGGCAAAGAAGATCACGGGGTACGTGAAGCTTCAGGTTCCGGCAGGTGCGGCGAATCCGTCGCCACCAATCGGTCCCGCGCTCGGTCAGCGCGGTCTGAACATCATGGAATTCTGCAAGGCGTTCAACGCCAAGACGGCACAAATGGAAAAGGGCACTCCGGTTCCGGTCATCATCACCGCGTATCAGGACCGCTCTTTCACTTTCGAAACGAAACTTCCTCCGGTTTCGTTCTTTCTCAAGAGGGCCTCTGGCATTGCCAAGGGCCATTCGACGACGGGTCGCGGAACAATCGGCAAGGTGACGGTCGCACAGATCCGCGAAATCGCGGAGAAAAAAATGCCGGACCTGAATTGCGACACAGTTGACTCGGCAGTTGCCATGGTGACCGGATCGGCACGCTCCATGGGCCTGGAAGTGGTAGGTTGATCATGGCACACGCAAAGAGAATCAAAGCCGCTCGCGTTGGCATTGACCGCACGAAGCTTTACCCGCTCGCCGAAGCCATTGCGATGGTCAAGGCGCGCGCCAATGCCAAGTTCGACGAGACCGTCGAAGTCGCGATGAATCTGGGCGTTGATCCGCGTCACGCAGACCAGATGGTCCGTGGCGTTTGCGTCCTTCCGAACGGATCGGGCCGGACGCTTCGCGTCGGCGTGTTCGCCCGCGGTGCGAAAGCGGACGAAGCCCGCGCTGCCGGGGCGGATGTCGTTGGTGCCGAAGATCTCGTCGAAATCGTTCAGGGCGGCGCGATCAACTTCGACCGCTGCATCGCGACTCCGGATATGATGCCGCTCGTCGGTCGTCTCGGCAAGGTGCTCGGCCCGCGCGGCATGATGCCAAACCCGAAGGTCGGTACCGTCACTATGGATATTGCTGGCGCCGTGGTCGCATCCAAGGGTGGCTCCGTCGAGTTTCGCGTCGAGAAGGCAGGCATCGTGCATGCCGGCATCGGCAAGGCCTCGTTCGATGCCGACAAGCTCGTCGAGAACATCAAGGCTTTCGTTGACTCGGTCGCGAAGGCGCGCCCCTCCGGTGCGAAGGGCACCTACCTTCAGCGCATGGCGGTCTCGTCGTCCATGGGTCCGGGCGTCAAGGTCGATCTTTCCTCCGCGATCGGCGGCTGATTTCAGCCTCTCGCGGTCATCGGAAAGGCCCCGTTTCGGCGGGGCCTTTTTGTTGGAGTTTGTTGGACACCAACACCCTGCTTTTACCGGTAAAAATAGTGCGTTGTTCCGGCAAATAAGGGTTGGCAATGGTAACGAATATCGGTATAGGGTGCAGACGAATTGCGTGATAGACGGGTAGAAATTTTTCGCCCCGAATGAGAGTGGTCGGTTCGCTGATTGCTTGATTGGCCGGCAGAACAAGGGAAAACCTTTGGCCTCTGTCGGTTTTATCCTGTCCGAGACTGCAGGCGGGTTTTCCGAAAGACCCTTAATTCTCAAGGGCCTGCACAGATGGGTCAGACTGTTTCCTGGGGTGTCCCGGGATGGTTCGAACCAGCGACTGGGGTGCCGTCAATTGGCATTCCGGGGACAAACGCATCGGGAGCATCGCTTGTCTAGACGACCGAGTTGTCGAGGCAGGCGGTAGAGTGCAGCCGGGCGGGATATACCCCGCCAACCGGAGAGAGCCCCGTGGATAGAGCGGAAAAATCCGAGTTCGTCGCATCCCTGAAAGAGGTCTTCACCTCGACCAGTGTTGTGGTCGTTGCTCATTATTCCGGCCTGACCGTCGCCCAAATGCAGGATCTGCGCAAGCAGATGGCTGCAGAAGGTGCGTCAGTAAAGGTCGCAAAGAACCGTCTTGCCAAGATTGCTCTCGAAGGCACGGATGTCGCGTCGGTTGGTGGGCTTTTAACGGGTCCGACACTGCTGGCTTATTCCAGCGATCCGGTTGCGGCAGCCAAGGTCGCCGTCAGCTTCGCAAAATCAAACGAGAAATTCGTTATTCTCGGTGGAGCGATGGGGAAGACCGCTCTGAATGTAGATGGCGTCAAGGCGCTCGCGACGATGCCATCGCTCGATGAAATGCGCGCAAAACTCGTCGGCCTGGTTCAGGCTCCGGCGACCAAGATTGCCCAGATTGTCAATGCGCCAGCCGCAAAGCTGGCCCGCGTTTTCGGAGCTTATGCCAAGAGAGATGCGGCCTGAGGCCACCACATCATTTGAATGGTTCGAACCATCTAGTTAAAGGACACTATCATGACCGATCTTAATAAACTCGTTGACTCGCTCTCATCTCTGACTGTTCTTGAAGCTGCCGAGCTGGCAAAGCTTCTTGAAGAAAAGTGGGGCGTGTCAGCTGCGGCTGCCGTCGCTGTTGCGGCTGCTCCTGCTGCCGGTGGTGCTGCCGCCGCTGGTCCTGCTGAAGAGCAGACCGAATTCACTGTGATGCTTGCCGCTGCTGGCGACAAGAAGATCGAAGTGATCAAGGAAGTCCGTGCCATTACCGGTCTTGGTCTCAAGGAGGCCAAGGATCTGGTTGAAGCTGCTCCTAAGGCGGTCAAGGAAGGCGTTTCCAAGGAGGAAGGCGCGAAGATCAAGGATCAGCTTGAAAAGGCCGGTGCGAAGGTCGAACTTAAGTAATAGGTCGCCGTTATGCGGCGTTTACCTGTGGAATTATAGTGGTCAGGCGGTCTCGAGGTATACCTCGGGACCGCATCGCCGTCTGTTTTGTTCCCTGTGGACATTTACGGGCAGTTTTATTTTTTTGACAGGGTGACGGTGGTTGATCGGACCTGCCGAAATGTTCGGGCAGCATTACCGATCAACATTCTGTCCCGAAGCGAGGAACGAAATGGCTCAGACCTTCAATGGACGGAAGCGTGTGCGCAAGTTCTTCGGTCATATCCGCGAAGTTGCGGAAATGCCGAATTTGATTGAGGTGCAGAAGGCATCTTATGATCAGTTTCTCCAGATAGATGAGCCGGTTACCGGTCGCTTCGACGAGGGTATTCAGGCGGTTTTCAGATCAGTTTTTCCGATTGCCGATTTCTCGGGCAGTTCATTGCTTGAATTCGTAAAATACACATTCGAGCCACCCAAGTATGAAACGGATGAGTGCCGCCAGCGCGGAATGACCTATGCAGCCCCTCTCAAAGTGACCCTGCGCCTTATCGTTTTTGATATCGACGCGGATACGGGCGCTAAATCCGTCAAGGATATCAAAGAGCAAGACGTTTACATGGGCGATATGCCGCTCATGACGTCAAATGGCACGTTCATTGTGAATGGTACTGAACGTGTCATCGTATCTCAGATGCATCGCTCGCCCGGTGTTTTTTTTGATCATGACAAGGGAAAATCGCATTCCTCCGGAAAACTTCTATTCGCAGCCCGTATCATCCCTTATCGCGGTTCTTGGCTCGACATCGAATTTGATGCGAAGGACGTGGTCCATGCACGCATTGATCGGCGCAGAAAAATACCGGTGACTTCGCTGTTGTATGCCCTTGGAATGGATGGCGAGGAAATCCTCTCAACCTTCTTCAATAAAGTAATTTACGCGAAGACGAAGGATGCTTGGCAGGTGCCGTTCAGCGTCGAGCGTATGAAGGGTATGAAAACCGTCAACGATTTAATCGACGCAGAAACAGGTCAGGTTGTTCTAGAAGCCGGAAAGAAACTCACGCCTCGTTCTGCTCGTCTTATTGCCGAGCGAGGTACGAAGTTCCTGCTTGCCACCGATGATGATCTAGTTGGTCAGTACATTGCTGAGGATCTTGTCAGCTTTGAAACGGGAGAGATTTTTGCCGAAGCCGGCGAGGAGATCACAGAAAAAACCTTGTTGAGGCTGTCCGAGGCTGATTTTGACGAGATTCCGGTCCTCGACATCGATCACGTCAATGTCGGGCCATACATCCGGACAACACTTGCCGTGGACAAGAATTCTACACGTGAAGAGGCTCTTTTCGATATCTATCGAGTGATGCGGCCGGGTGAGCCACCAACAATTGATACAGCAGAGACGATGTTTCAGTCGCTGTTCTTTGATCCGGAGCGTTATGATCTGTCAGCGGTTGGCCGCGTAAAAATGAACATGCGGCTGGACCTTGATGCGGCTGACACTGTGCGCGTCCTTCGTAAAGAAGATATCGTTGCAGTCGTTCGCGCGCTCGTCGAATTGCGCGATGGAAAGGGGGAGATTGACGATATTGACAATCTCGGCAACCGTCGCGTCCGGTCCGTTGGTGAACTGATGGAAAATCAGTATCGGGTTGGCTTGCTCCGGATGGAGCGGGCGATCAAGGAGCGCATGTCGTCGGTTGATATTGATACAGTGATGCCGCAGGATTTGATCAACGCCAAGCCTGCCGCAGCGGCCGTTCGAGAATTTTTTGGCTCGTCGCAATTGTCGCAGTTTATGGATCAGACAAATCCGCTTTCGGAAATCACTCATAAGCGTCGTTTGTCGGCGCTGGGACCGGGTGGTCTGACGCGTGAGCGTGCCGGTTTTGAGGTGCGAGACGTTCACCCGACTCATTACGGGCGTATTTGTCCGATTGAAACTCCGGAGGGTCCGAATATCGGATTGATTAATTCGCTCGCAACTTTTGCTCGGGTCAACAAATACGGATTTATCGAGTCGCCGTATCGGAAGATAAAGGATCGCAAGCTCTCTGACCAAGTTGTCTATCTATCTGCAATGGAAGAGTCGAAGCATTATGTTGCTCAAGCAAATGTATCAGTCGACAAGGACGGTCGCCTTGCCGATGATATCGTAATCGTGAGGCATGCGGGCGACGTCATCGTCGTACCGGCGGATAAAGTAGATTACATGGACGTTTCGCCGAAGCAACTCGTATCCGTTGCAGCTGCGCTCATTCCGTTCTTGGAAAATGACGATGCGAACCGTGCCTTGATGGGTTCGAACATGCAGCGTCAAGCAGTGCCTCTGATTCGGTCGGATGCACCTTTTGTCGGAACCGGAATGGAAGCGATTGTTGCTCGCGACTCGGGGGCTGCAATTGCCGCGCGGCGTTCTGGCATTGTCGATCAAGTTGACGCAACACGTATTGTTGTCCGTGCGACTGACGATATCGATCCGTCAAAGGCTGGTGTCGACATCTATCGGCTTATGAAATTTCAACGCTCGAACCAGTCGACATGCATCAACCAGAAGCCCCTTGTTCAGGTCGGTGACATCGTCGAAAAAGGCAGCATAATCGCAGATGGTCCGTCCACGGAACTGGGTGAGCTCGCACTCGGTCGGAATGTGCTCGTCGCATTTATGCCTTGGAACGGCTATAATTTCGAAGATTCCATTCTTCTTTCCGAGCGTATTGCGAAAGAAGACACGTTTACCTCGATCCATATCGAGGAATTCGAGGTGATGGCCCGAGATACCAAACTCGGGCCGGAAGAAATTACGCGCGATATTCCGAACGTTTCAGAAGAGACATTGAAGAACCTCGATGAGGCCGGCATCGTTTATATCGGCGCCGAAGTGAACGCAGGCGACATTCTCGTTGGCAAAATCACACCGAAGGGTGAGAGCCCGATGACGCCGGAAGAGAAACTTCTTCGTGCGATTTTTGGTGAGAAAGCCTCTGATGTCCGGGATACTTCACTTCGGGTGCCGCCTGGGGTGCAGGGTACGATTGTTGAAGTCCGTGTGTTTAATCGGCATGGTGTCGACAAAGATGAACGCGCGCAGGCAATCGAGCGTGAAGAGATTGAGCGACTCGCCAAGGATCGCGACGATGAATTGTCAATCTTGGATCGCAACGTTTATTCTAGATTGTCGGAAATGCTGATTGGCAAAGTCGGCGTTGCTGGCCCGAGAGGTTTCAGCAAGGAGTCGATCATCGAGCGAGATCAGATGGCGGAATATCCCCGCTCGCAGTGGTGGATGTTTGCCGTATCCGAAGATGGTGTCATGAGTGCTCTCGAAGCCATGAGGAAGCAGTATGATGATGCAAAGCGCAGCCTCGAACAACGCTTTTTGACAAAAGTTGAAAAGCTCCAGCGTGGCGATGAATTGCCTCCCGGCGTCATGAAAATGGTCAAGGTTTTCGTTGCCGTTAAGCGGAAAATTCAGCCAGGGGATAAGATGGCTGGCCGTCACGGTAATAAAGGGGTCGTATCGCGTATCGTTCCTGTGGAGGATATGCCTTTTCTTGAAGACGGTACGCATGTTGATATCGTTTTGAATCCGCTTGGCGTTCCAAGCCGAATGAATGTCGGCCAGATCCTTGAAACCCACATGGGTTGGGCTGCCGCTGGACTAGGCACGCAGATCGGTAATGCTGTCGATGCATATCGCCGCGAGCATGACCCGAAGGCGCTGCGTTCAAGTTTCAAGGCTGTTTACGGCGATGACAGGTCAGTCAGTGAACTGAGCGACGATGGTTTGGTGTCACTCGGTGAGAGCCTCCGTCGCGGTGTTCCGATTGCGACGCCGGTATTCAATGGTGCGAAAGAGGCGGACATTGAGGGACTCCTGGAGCAGGCAGGTCTTGATAAGTCGGGGCAAGTCACGCTTTATGATGGACGCTCGGGTGAACCATTCGATCGTAAGGTCACGGTGGGCTATATCTATATGCTGAAACTGCACCATCTGGTGGATGACAAGATACATGCACGTTCAATTGGTCCGTACAGCCTCGTCACACAGCAACCTTTGGGCGGAAAAGCACAGTTCGGCGGGCAGCGGTTTGGTGAGATGGAAGTGTGGGCGCTTGAGGCCTACGGTGCGGCGTACACGCTCCAGGAAATGCTTACCGTGAAATCGGACGATGTTGCTGGTCGAACGAAAGTCTACGAGTCGATCGTTCGCGGTGACGACACATTCGAGTCAGGCATACCTGAAAGCTTCAATGTTCTCGTCAAGGAAATGCGCTCGCTTGGTCTCAATGTGGAGCTTTTGGCCCCGGCCATGCCAATTGTCGAGCTACCGCCCTCGGAAGCTGCAGAGTGAATATTTCGTCCGGACACCCTTAATCGTACTGCCGTCGTTTTCGTCGCGGCAAGTGTTTTGAAGAGACGAATGTACGAAGCGTGTGACATCGTTCTTGAATGTTAGGAGACCGACATGAATCAAGAGATTATGAACCTTTTTAACCCGGTCGTTCAGCCTCAAAGCTTTGATCGGATCAAAATCTCGATCTCTTCGCCGGAGAAAATCCTGTCTTGGTCTTTTGGCGAAATCAAGAAGCCTGAGACGATTAATTATCGGACATTCAAACCTGAGCGCGATGGTTTATTTTGCGCGCGCATTTTCGGCCCAATCAAGGATTATGAATGCCTCTGCGGCAAGTATAAGAGAATGAAATATAAGGGTGTTATTTGCGAGAAGTGTGGTGTTGAAGTCACGTTGGCACGCGTTCGGCGAGAGCGTATGGGCCACATTGAGCTTGCGGCCCCTGTTGCTCATATCTGGTTTCTTAAATCTTTGCCGTCGCGTATCGGTCTCCTGCTCGATATGGCATTGAAGGACCTTGAGCGCATTCTTTATTTTGAGAACTACGTTGTAATAGAGCCGGGGCTCACACCGCTGAAGGAACGACAACTTCTCTCCGAGGATGACTATATCCGCGCGCAGGACGAGTATGGTGAAGACTCATTTACGGCTCTGATTGGTGCCGAGGCAATTCGGGAGATATTGAGGTCCCTCGATCTCGAGAAAACGGCCGGTGATTTGAGGCACGAGATTGCGGTATCGACCTCCGAACTCAAACCTAAGAAACTTGCGAAGCGTCTCAAGATTATCGAAGCTTTCATGCAGTCGGGAAATAAACCCGAATGGATGATCTTGGAGGTGGTCCCCGTTATTCCACCCGATCTACGTCCGTTGGTTCCTTTGGATGGTGGTCGGTTCGCCACGTCGGACCTGAACGATCTTTACCGTCGGGTGATCAATCGTAACAATCGGCTGAAGCGCCTAATTGAATTGCGAGCTCCTGATATCATCATTCGTAACGAGAAGCGGATGTTGCAGGAGTCGGTTGACGCCTTGTTTGACAATGGTCGCCGCGGCCGGGTGATAACTGGTGCAAATAAGCGTCCTTTGAAATCGCTGGCCGATATGTTGAAGGGAAAGCAGGGAAGGTTCCGCCAGAACTTGCTCGGGAAACGCGTGGATTATTCGGGCCGATCAGTTATCGTTGTTGGGCCTGAGCTTAAGCTTCATCAATGTGGCCTCCCTAAGAAGATGGCGCTCGAACTCTTCAAGCCTTTCATCTATTCGCGTCTGGATGCAAAAGGGCTTTCAGCGACGGTCAAACAGGCGAAGAAGTTGGTCGAGAAGGAAAAACCGGAAGTTTGGGACATTCTTGACGAGGTGATCCGAGAACATCCCATTATGCTCAACCGGGCACCTACGCTCCATCGTCTGGGAATTCAGGCGTTCGAGCCGGTGCTTGTCGAGGGCAAGGCTATACAGCTCCATCCGCTTGTATGCGCTGCCTTCAACGCTGACTTCGATGGTGATCAGATGGCGGTTCACGTTCCATTGTCACTTGAGGCCCAGCTTGAAGCGCGGGTTCTCATGATGTCGACCAACAATATTCTTCATCCGGCAAATGGGCAGCCGATCATTGTTCCTTCCCAGGATATTGTTCTTGGCCTCTATTATCTCTCCCTGATTTCAGATAATGAACCCGGCGAGGGTACCGCCTTCGCGGAGATCGGAGAGATCGAGCACGCACTTGCGATTAGATCGGTAACGCTTCATGCAAAGATCAAGTATCGTTACGAAGGGGTCGACGAGTCCGGAACAACATTTACAAAGATTTTTGATACGACGCCCGGCCGGGCATTGCTTTGTCAGCTTCTCCAGAAGAGTCCGAAAATGACCTTCGACGTAGTCAACAAGCTGATGACCAAGAAGGAGATATCCAACACGATCGACACAGTGTACCGTCATTGCGGTCAGAAGGAGACCGTTCTTTTCTGTGACCGAATCATGCAGCTTGGATTCTCAAATGCCTTTCGAGCAGGGATTTCCTTTGGCAAGGACGACATGTTGGTTCCGGACACGAAACAGGCGATTGTTGGTGAGACGCAGGCGCTTGTTCAGGATTACGAGCAGCAGTTCAATGATGGTCTGATCACGCAAGGCGAGAAATACAACAAAGTGGTTGATGCTTGGGCGAAATGCTCCGACAAGCTTGCTCAGGAAATGATGGGCCGGATCTCCGCTGTGCAGAAGGATAACAATGGACGCGCCAAGCCGATAAATTCAATCTACATGATGTCGCATTCCGGTGCGCGCGGCTCGCCGACGCAGATGCGCCAGCTAGCGGCGATGCGTGGTCTCATGGCGAAGCCATCGGGTGAAATCATCGAGACCCCGATTATATCGAATTTCAAAGAAGGACTTGATGTTCTTGAGTACTTCAACTCGACGCACGGCGCCCGAAAGGGATTGGCCGACACTGCTCTTAAAACGGCAAATTCTGGGTACCTGACCCGCAGACTCGTTGACGTGGCACAGGACTCGATCATCACTGAGCGTGATTGCGGTTCTGACAATGGCATCAAGATGCGGGCGATCATCGATGCCGGGCAGGTGGTCGCGTCTCTTGCACTACGGATTCTGGGACGGACAACGGCAGAGGATCTGTTTGAACTTGACGGTACGATGATTGTTCCAAGGGGCACAATGATCGAGGAGGTCCACATAGATCGCATTAATGCAGCCGGAATCCAGGAAGTCAAAATCCGTTCGGTGTTGACATGTGAATCAACAACGGGCGTTTGCGGCACCTGTTACGGACGTGATCTTGCCCGGGGAACACCAGTCAACCTGGGTGAGGCTGTCGGTGTTATTGCTGCTCAATCGATTGGTGAACCGGGAACTCAGCTTACGATGCGCACGTTTCACGTCGGTGGTGCGGCGAACATTGCCGACCAGTCGTTTATCGAGTCTAACTTTGAAGGCACGGTTGTCATTCGCAACAAGAATATTGCTCGGAATTCGGATGGCGATTTGCTGGCTATGGGTCGCAATTTATCTGTTGTCATCGTTGGCCCGGATGGCAGTGAGAGAGCCGTTCATCGGATTCAGTATGGTGCGAAGCTCAAGGTTGACGAAGGTGATAGCATCAAGCGCGGCCAGCGAATTTCTGAATGGGATCCCTATACGCGCCCGATCATCACCGAGGTCGATGGTTCGGTCGCATATGAGGATCTCGTTGAGAATGCGTCGGTTGTCGAAACGACTGACGAATCTACAGGGATCACCAAGCGGGTTGTGACGGACTACCGGACAAATGTGCGCTCGGCCGATCTTCGTCCGGCAGTTGTAATCCAGGACAGCAAGGGCAGAGTGAGTAAATTGCCGCGTGGGGGAGAGGCGCGTTATCTCTTGCCTGTTGACGCAGTTATTCAGGCCGACCCTGGAGCAAAACTCCGCACCGGCGATGTGATCGCACGTATTCCGATGGAGAGCGCAAAGACTCGGGACATTACGGGTGGTTTGCCCCGGGTCGCTGAGCTATTCGAGGCGCGACGGCCTAAAGATGCAGCAGTTATTGCCGAGCATTCCGGTACGATTCAGTTCGGCAAGGACTATAAGAACAAGCGTCGGATCTCGCTCGTTCCAAACGATGGCTCGGATCCTGTCGAATACCTTGTTCCAAAGGGAAAACATGTCTATTTGCAGGCTGGAGACCTTGTTGAGAAGGGAGATTACATCGTTGATGGAAATCCTGCACCGCACGATATTCTCGCGATCAAGGGTGTCGAGGAATTGGCGGCCTATCTCGTGAACGAGATTCAGGAAGTCTATCGATTGCAGGGAGTGAATATCAACGATAAGCATATTGAGGTTATTGTTCGGCAAATGCTTCAAAAAGTTGAAATTACTAATCCGGGCGACTCCGAGTATCTCGCAAACGAACAGGTTGATCGGGTTGAAATGGACGAAGTCAATCTGAAGCTGATTGAAGAGGGGAAGCGTCCAGCCAAAGGTAATCCGGTTCTGCTCGGTATCACCAAGGCAAGCTTACAGACACGTTCTTTTATTTCTGCAGCTTCTTTCCAGGAAACAACCAGAGTCCTCACCGAGGCGGCGGTCAATGGAAAGTCGGATGATCTGGCGGGTTTAAAGGAAAACGTGATTGTCGGACGTCTGATTCCCGCGGGCACCGGTGCGACAATGGCTCGTATTCGTTCGATTGCGGGAAAACGCGACGAGCTGATCATTGCACAAAGCGGTGCTCCGGCTCCTACGCCGCCATCTGCCCCATTTCTGCAGATTGCGAATAGCAGTGCTGTGGGGTGAACTGTCGCGACAGTTGCATCGCGAGAGAGGCTTGTATTCTTTAATGGGCCCCTTTCTGACCAGCGTTGAACGACGGCCAAAGTTTGTAGGAATAAGGGTTGACGAGCGGGAGCGTGATCTATAAAAGCGCGTTATTCCCGACAAGCAGTCGGCTGATCGTTTTGTTTGCAGTTCCTTGCTGCTAACGCGTGATCCCGAGACGTTGTCGTATTTTCTGGCTGACGAAGTCGAAATTTGGGATACCATGACCAAGCATCGCGTTGGTCCTCTGGTCTGGGCGACGTCGCGGGAATGGTTTCCGAGGCGTAAAGTGTTTTGTGCCATCTCAGGCGCAGGGCGAATTTTGTTTTCCAGGGGTGCGGTGTGCTCTTGGTTTTGGATTTAAATGAGCAAACGATGCCGACCATCAGCCAGTTGATCCGCAAATCGCGATCACCTCAGAAGGCAAGGAACAAGGTTCCCGCGTTGGAGGCTTGCCCACAGAAGCGTGGTGTATGCACCCGGGTCTACACAACCACTCCGAAGAAGCCTAATTCGGCGTTGCGGAAGGTTGCGAAGGTGCGTTTGACAAACGGATTCGAGGTAATCGGGTATATTCCAGGTGAAGGGCACAATCTCCAGGAGCACTCGGTCGTGGCCATCCGCGGCGGTCGCGTCAAGGACTTGCCAGGTGTTCGCTATCATGTCATCCGCGGCGTTCTGGATACACAGGGCGTCAAGAACCGCAAACAGCGTCGTTCAAAATACGGCGCGAAGCGGCCGAAGTAGAAAAAGCGGGAGCTCCGACCATGTCACGCCGTCACCGTGCAGAAAAACGTGAAATAGTACCGGATCCGAAGTTCGGTGACTTGGTTGTTGCCAAGTTCATGAACTCTATCATGTATGATGGAAAGAAGTCGGTCGCCGAGCAGATTGTATACGGGGCTTTGGCGATTGTTGAGGCTAAATTGAAGTCTGATCCGCTTGCTGTATTTAGACAGGCTTTAGATAACGTGTCTCCAGCGATTGAAGTAAGATCCAGGAGGGTTGGTGGGGCAACGTATCAGGTGCCAGTTGAGGTTCGTAATGAGCGTCGTCAGGCTTTGGCAATCCGTTGGTTGATCACAGCAGCGCGCGGCCGCAACGACAAGACGATGATTGATCGTCTTTCATCTGAATTGATCGACGCTTCAAATAATCGCGGTAACGCGGTCAAGAAGCGCGAGGATACGCATCGGATGGCTGAGGCCAATCGGGCATTCTCGCACTATCGCTGGTAATTTTTCACTGCCTCGTCAGGACCTCTTCTATGCCACGTTCTCATGCCATTAAAGATTACCGCAACTTTGGTATCATGGCGCACATTGATGCCGGTAAAACGACGACGACCGAGCGCATACTCTTCTACAGCGGGAAATCTCATAAGATCGGAGAAGTGCACGACGGTGCGGCCACGATGGACTGGATGGAGCAGGAGCAGGAGCGCGGCATAACAATCACGTCCGCTGCAACGACAACATTCTGGAAAGATCATCGTCTGAACATTATCGATACACCCGGCCATGTCGATTTTACGATCGAAGTAGAGCGCTCATTGCGTGTTCTTGACGGCGCCGTGTGTGTTCTTGATGGCAATCAAGGCGTTGAACCCCAAACAGAAACTGTCTGGCGTCAGGCCGACAAATATAATGTTCCCCGTGTCGTATTCGTTAACAAGATGGATAAGACCGGTGCGGACTTTTATAATTGCGTGAAGGAAATAACTGAGCGGGTCGCAGGCAACCCAGTATGCATTCAATTGCCGATCGGATCGGAAAGCAGCTTTGCCGGAGTTATCGATCTGGTCCGCATGAAGGCTGTTGTGTGGGATAACGAGGCGCTTGGCGCAAATTTTCATGACGAGGAAATTCCAGCTGAGCTTGCTGATAGAGCTGCTGAATATAGACACAGACTGCTGGAAGCGGCAGTCGAATTGGACGACGATGTTATGGCTGCTTACCTCGACGGGGTAGAGCCGGATGTTCCCACGTTGAAGCGTCTGATTAGAAAAGCAGTCGTTGGTCGTGTATTCAACCCCGTTTTGTGTGGGTCGGCCTTTAAGAATAAGGGTGTGCAGCCTCTTTTGGATGCTGTTGTGGATTATCTTCCTTCTCCAGCGGATCGTGAAGGAATTAAAGGCGTCGATTATCGGACAGAGGAAGAAATCATTCGTCGACCAACAGACCAAGAGCCATTTTCGATGCTTGCGTTCAAAATTATGGACGATCCGTTTGTCGGTACAATCACTTTCTGTCGCGTTTATTCCGGTCATGTCGAGTCTGGGACGACTGTCATGAACTCGACGAAGGACAAGAAAGAGCGTGTCGGTCGGATGTTGTTGATGCATGCGAATAATCGCGAAGACATTAAGGAAGCATTCGCAGGCGATATTGTTGCATTGGCCGGTCTTAAGGATACGAGAACTGGCGATACTTTGTGTGATCCGAACAGACCGGTTATCCTTGAGCGAATGGAGTTCCCCGAGCCGGTCATCGAGATTGCGATCGAGCCGAAGTCGAAGGCTGATCAGGAAAAGCTTGGCGTTGCGCTCGCAAAGCTCGTTGCCGAGGATCCTTCTTTCCGGGTCTCGACAGATTTCGAGTCCGGGCAGACGATTTTGAAGGGAATGGGTGAGTTACATCTTGATATTAAAGTCGATATATTGCGACGTACCTACAAGGTGGATGCGAATATTGGCGCCCCTCAGGTGGCTTATCGTGAGACGCTTACCCGCAAGACAGAAATTGATTACACCCACAAGAAGCAGACCGGCGGTACGGGGCAGTTTGCACGGGTCAAGTTTAACGTCGAGCCGAATGAGGCTGGTAAGGGCTTTGAGTTTGTCTCCAAGATTGTCGGTGGCGCTGTTCCCAAGGAATACATCCCGGGCGTGGAAAAGGGCCTCAATAGCGTTATGAATTCTGGTCCGCTTGCTGGCTTCCCGGTTGTCGATGTTCGGGTTGAATTGGTCGACGGCGCGTATCACGACGTTGACTCTTCGGCGCTCGCTTTTGAGATAGCTTCGCGCGCTGCATTCCGTGAAGCTCTTCAGAAGGGCGGTGCGGTTCTGCTTGAGCCGATCATGAAAGTGGAAGTGGTTACGCCGGAAGACTACACTGGGTCGGTTATCGGTGATTTGACAGGTCGTCGCGGACAGATCCAAGGGCAGGATATGCGTGGTAATGCGATCGTTGTGAATGCAATGGTCCCTCTTGCAAGCATGTTTAGTTACGTCAATACGCTTCGCTCATTCTCGCAGGGGCGTGCAAACTTCACAATGCAGTTCGATCATTATGAGCAAGTGCCAACGGCCATTGCGGCTGAGGTACGTGCGAAATATGCCTGATCTGCTTTCGTAATCGTTCACTCTAACTTCCGACAGACGGAGGGATCCCATGGCCAAAGAGAAATTTTCGCGCAACAAGCCGCATTGTAACATTGGCACGATTGGTCACGTTGACCATGGCAAGACGTCGCTGACTGCGGCGATTACGAAGGTTCTTGCGGAGTCTGGCGGGGCGACTTTTACGG
>JBJTDR010000063.1:0-38517 GCA_046092445.1 Hyphomicrobiales bacterium
TCGTCAGCTCAATCTGCATAGAGGCTGGCTCCACCTTCAATGTGCGAAGGAAGGGAAGCGAGCTATGGTGAATGGCGTCTTGGACCGCCCGAAGAGCGGCCTTGGTATAATCTCCGCCATGCATGTCATTGCCATGGCCCATTTCAAGGATAATGCGTTTTAATGCCATGACTCATTTCTCCGGAATATCAAGATAAACAACCGCTGAAGCATTTGCGATGACCGTCAAATTAGTTCCGGCATCGTTCATGATCTCGAGGCCACCTTCAACGACCTCGACCTCTCCGGTGCCATGCGGCAAAACAGCAGCTACAGCTGCTTTATCCACTTTATCGGGCTTCGGAACACCAATGGTGACCTTGACCTGCATGGCGTCTGCATGCTGACCGAGGGCATCCGCAATTGTCAGTGAATTATGCCACAACGCATCCCTGAGAGCGCGAACTGCGGCCTTTGTATAATCTGCTCCCATCAGATCGGTACCCATTCCGATCTCGACGATCATGCGCTTCAAAGCCATGATATTCCCTCCCGTTCGACTATTTTCGATACACTATTAAAGCCCGACGAATTGTCATTAAACAAGATGTCACGGCACGCATGTTTTTCGTCATCAACTCACTCAAAATTGAGTGCTTGTCATCCGCGCAACCGGGAAGCAATTGACCGCGCAAATACTGTACCTTCATCAAAAATGCCGCCAAGCCGCCTCAGGCGTTCAAACCGCTCTGCTCGCGGCTGAATAATCCGGCTCGATAGGCCTTCTGATACTTGCCAACCCAAAGCATGGGCGGCGATCCGACAGGCTCCAAGCGACGTTGCTGAGGCTGGATCAGATAAGACACCGATTGGTCTCTCTAAAATGTCGGCAATCAGTTGAGGCCAGACGCGACTTGTTGCACCACCGCCAACCAAGGTTACTTGCCCCTGCCCAGTAGGATCGAGCGCCAACAGATTTCTCCGTATCGCAAAAGAAACACCTTCCAGAACTGAGTAAGCCAACTCGGCAGCACCATGCGCTGTATCCAGCCCCACAAAGCTAGCCCGAACGGCCAAGTCACTGAAGGGTGAGCGCTCCCCGGCTAAATATGGTAAAAATACCAAATTCGGCGGATCTCGATCAGCTTCACCCAGTAAGATTTCAGACTCTTCAAGCGTTTTTCCGAGCAAATTTCTCAACCAAGCGGTTGCAGCCCCCGCAGACAAAATTGGTAAAACTTCGATGATCTTCGTGATGGACGGATGCGCAAGGCGGTAAACTGGTCGGTTAGCATCCAGTGATTGCTCGGACTCCACACGGGCAACCCAACCCGAGGTCCCCAAATACAGGCTCACATCACCATCCTCATCACAGAAGGAACCGAGTGTCGTTGCACCTGCGTCACCGCAGCCATTAATACTCGGAATGCCAGCTGTCAGTCTCAGCGCTCTCGCTGCTTCGGTGGTCAGCGACCCGATTTTCGCCGATGCAGGTTCGATTGCTGGCAACATTTCCTCTTGTAAGCCTGCGAGATCAGTCAGAGCGCGCGCCCATTGCCGCGTGCGTATATCCATTAATCCAGTTGTCGTTGCAGTAACGGGATCAGTCACAAAACGTCCGGTCAAACGACACGCAATGAAGTCTTTCGCTCCGGGTAGAATACAGGCCGTCTTTCCTGCTTCGTTTGGATGGTTGGCAGAAAACCATCCCCATTTAAACATCGTCATCAATGGTTCCGGCGAATTTCCTATAATCTTGGCCGCATCATTCAACTCTCCAGCCATCTGCTCAAGGAACGTTGAGCCACACGGGTCGGAATACAGAATAGCCTGAAACAACGAGTTTCCTTCATGATCGACCGGTATCAGGTTTTCCATAGAGCCGGAAAGGACAATTGCCGAAATGTGACCTTTTGGTAGCCGCGCAACTGCATCGACAACCGCCTCCCACCACAAAGACGGATCTTGGCGATGTTGCTCTTTCTGCAAGCCATACCCGGCTTCAGACATGGCAAAAATACCGCGCGTTGGCTCAAACAGAACAGCCTTTAAAGCAGAAGTGCCAACATCAAGAGCCAAAATCTGTTCGGACACAATGGCCTACTTTCCACTCGCACGTCGCAACATGACTGCGGCGAGAATAATCCCGCCCGTCACCATTTTCTGCGCGAAGGGTTCAACACCGATAATCGTCAAGCCGTTGACGACAACTCCAGCAATTGTAACGCCAAGAAACGCGCCGCCAATATTAGGTGTCCCGGTGCGTGAGGCCGTTGCGCCCAGAAATGCTGCGGCATAGGCGGGTAAAAGGAGTCCTTCACCCATCGTATGCTGTACGCTGCCAAGACGGGCCGACAGAAGCAATCCCGCAAGCGCCGATAAAAACCCGCCGATTATAAATACTGTAACCCGATCACGAAAAACCGGCAGGCCCGCAAGATGAGCGGCAACCGGGTTGGCGCCCAAGGCTTGCAGACGTCTACCAAACGGTGTCGTCGACATAATCACAGCTGACACACTCAGCACTGCAACCATCCAAAGCGACAGCACGGGAAAGCCGAAAAAATCACCCCTTGCCAGAGATTTGAAGCTTTCCGGAACGCCCGAAAACATGCTGGCACCACCCGAAAGCCAATATGCACAGCCGGACAAGATTGTACCCACGGCAAGAGTTGCGACAAAAGATGGCACTCCAAATCTGGCGACAAACAGCCCATTGGCTAATCCGGCCAGCGCGCCGGTGAACAAAGCAATCACCATTGCAATTGGAACAGGAAATCCAATCCCAAACAAATAGAAAGCCATTACCCCCGCGAGCGAGGCAGTAAAACCGAAAGAGAGATCAAATTCACCAATAACCATGACGAAGGTCGCACCAGTTGCTATAATGGCGAGAGTGGTGATTTGCTGCAATAAATTGATCAGATTTGCACGCGTCGCAAAAGCGTCCGGCGCAATGGCTGAGAAAACCAAACATAAAAGGATAAGAGCAATAAGTACGCCGTATTGCCGGAGGCCGCCGCGTGTCAATAGCCCAGCCCCCGGTTCAAACATTGAGAGAAAAAGGCGAAGTTAGGTCCCAATCGCTCGTCCGTAAAGAATATTGGTTCAACTTCGCCCATTTTTAGGTATCAGTTACACTTAACACCGAGGCTCTCGCGCGTGATCAGCTCTACTGGAGCGTAAAGTTCGTCCTTGTCGGCTTTACCGCCGCCAATCACCTTACCCAGCTGATCAGCTGCAATCTTGGCCATATCACCAAATCCCTGCCGAACCGTCCCGATATAGGCTGTGCAGCCCTTAATCAGATCAACCGCCTGCGGATTGCCGTCAATACCTGCAATCACGATCCCGTTCCGTCCAGCAGCATCAATAGCCAGTTTTGCACCGATACCCGGTTCGTCCCACGCAGCCCAGACGGCATTAATCGCGCCATCCCCGGCATTCGCCAGCAGGAGAGCGTCCATTGCAGTCCGCGAATTTTCGATCTGGCCCGGGACCTGAACATAATATTTCCCGACTTCCTTGATAGCGGAGTTCGCCTTCAATGCATCATCAAGTGCGATTTCACGCTGGCGAACGCCGGGATGTGCCGAATGAAAGAAACGAACAATATTGCCCTTGCCGCCAATTGCCTTGAACAGGAAATCAGACATCGTCTTTCCGAGCACGTAATTATCTGAAGTGACATTTGTTACAACCGACTTGTTTTTCGCGCCATCGATCGTGACAACGGGAATACCCGCTGCAGCGGCCTTATCGACCTGTGCCTGCACCTGCTCGGGGTTTACGGAAACCAGAACGATTCCGGCCGGTTTTGTTGCTGCCACATCCTCAATCCGGCTCGCAAAAGCGCCCATATCACCTGCGGTGTCGACAACATCAACTGTCCACCCTTTTGCGGCCGCCTCTTTCTTGAAACCGTTGACCATCTCGGCAGTCGCAACCGCTGATAAATAAGGTGTCACTAGAGCGATCTTCTCGCCCGCCGCCAACGCACCATGACTGCCCGCAAGCGCAAGAACTGTTGCCAGAATTAATCTGTTCATCGTTGAATCCCCCAAGGTAAATTAACGATCCAAACCATAGCGGAAAATTGCATACGAGCAAGACGGGGAGACTAGAATGTTGCGCCGCATCAAGCGCAACGAAACCTACCGAAGAAGCGCAGAATAAATTTCGGCATCGTCACAGACTCCAACCACTTGTCCTGCATCTCCGGTAACAATCAGCGGAAACTTACTCCGGCGTCGAAATTCGATCACCTGACGCAGCGACGTTCGGTCCGAGATAACCATAATCCCATCACTATTTCCATATTCGGCTCTATTTTCAGGATGATTTGAGACTAACGGGATTGTTTGATTGCCGGAATGAGCAGATGCTGGCGTCTGGTCTTGATTGAGTACAAGTTGGATCGCGAGGTCAGGATCCAAAAATAGATTTGCTTTGTTCCAAACACAATCGACAGGCCGCCGCATGATAGCGCTTACCTTCAAAACATTCATTGGATTCATGTGCGCAACAAATTCAGCAACATAGGCATTCGCGGGACGGAGGATAATCTCCTCGGGAGTTCCCCACTGAACGATGCGTCCACCTTCCATTATTGCAATCTTGTTTCCGATCTTCATTGCCTCATCAAGATCATGACTGACAAACAAAATTGTCTTCTTGAGGTTTCGTTGCAAAGAAAGCAGCTCGTCCTGCAATTTTGTTCGAATGAGCGGATCAAGTGCCGAAAATGGCTCATCCATCAATAGCAGATCGGCATCCGTCGCAAATGCGCGCGCAAGACCCACGCGCTGTTGCATCCCGCCAGATAATTCATGGCCATATTTGTTTGCCCATTCATCAAGCTGGACCATTTTCAGCTTTTGATCGACAATCATGTCGCGCTCGGCACTCGCCATACCGCGCAACTCGAGCCCAAAGCCAACATTCTCGCGAACAGTCCGCCAAGGAAGTAGCGCGAATTGCTGGAAAACCATGGCAACGCTCTCGGTTCGGACAGCACGCAATTGATCTGGTGATGCAGCCACGATGTCGACCATTTCACCGCGATGACGTACCCAAACATGTCCGCGTGAAACTTTGTTGAGGCCATTCACCGCACGCAAGAGTGTCGATTTTCCTGAGCCAGATAGCCCCATCAGAACACAGATTTCCCCCTGCTCAACTTGGAGTGTGGCGTCCGCAACGCCAACAACAGCGCCCGTTGCTTTCAGAATTTCATCGCGCGACTGCCCCTCATCAAGTCGTCGAAGCGCTTCAGTTCGGGCGTCACCAAACACAATATCAACGGAGTCGAATGAAATATGTGGCATATTAGCGGACCACCCGTTTGCGCTCAGGCAACTTACAAACTCGATCCAGAATAATCGCTAGAATAACGATTGCCAGCCCTGCCTCAAAGCCCATGCCGATATTGACGGTATTCAATGCGCGCACCACAGGCTTACCTAGCCCACCAGCACCAACAAGAGCGGCAATAACAACCATTGAAAGACTAAGCATAATACATTGCGTTACCCCAGCCATAATACTGGGCAACGCAGATGGGAGTTCAATCTTCCAAAGTAATTGGCGCTTCGTCGCACCGAATGCGAGACCGGCTTCAATCAGATATGGTGGAACGGTCGCTACACCGAGATATGTAAGCCGGATCAGAGCAGGAATGGCAAAAATGACCGTGGAAATTAATCCTGGAACCACTCCTAGCCCGAAAAGAATGAGTGTAGGGATCAGATAAACAAATGTTGGAATGGTCTGCATCAGATCAAGCATGGGCCGCAAAAGCGTATACAGCCATGGACGATGCGCCGCAGCAATACCAATCGGAACACCAAGAACCATGCAAATAACAGTCGAAAACAGGACAAGGGAGAGTGTCTCCATTGTTGCTTCCCAATATCCAAGATTGGCGATCAAAACCATCGACACCACAGATCCTGCAGCCAATATCCACGACCGATGCAACGCAAGAATACCAAATCCAATGATGCCGATCAGCAGCAAAGGCGGAAAAAATATGAAAAGGGTCGTCAGCCCGTCAATCGCAGCTCCGAGTACAGTTGAAATAGCATCAAAAACCTCCTGACCGTGATCAGTCAACTGACTCACAAAGGCCTCGATCCATGCACCCAAAGGCAACTTATTCGACAGAAGCCAGGATTCCATGAAGCATTATTCCCTTGTTTGAACAAAAATGGGGGACGGACGATACCGTCCCCCGAGGAAAATACTTATAGTCCAAGTGAAGCTTTAACAGCCGCAAGGCCAGGCTTGCCATCGATTGTCGTGACATCTTTCAACCAGCCGTCAAGCACGGAAGGATTTGCTTTAATCCACGAAACGGCAGCCTTGTCCGCATCAACCTTGTCAAACAGGATTGCTCCCATGATTTCGTTTTCCATCTTCAACGAGAAAGTCAGGTTCTTCAGCAATACACCTACATTTGGGCAGTCTTTCGAGAAATTTGCACGCGTGTTCGTGTAAATCGTCGCACCACCAAGATTTGGTCCGAAAACATCGTCACCACCCTCGAGATATTTCATCTTGAACTTGCTGTTCATCGGATGTGGCTCCCATCCGAGAAACACAAGATGTTCGTTGCGCTTTGCGGCGCGCTCGACCTCGGCCAGCATTCCCTGTTCACTCGACTCAACGAGTTCGAACCCTTTAAGATCGAATTTGTTGTCCTTGACCATATCAAGGATCAAGCGGTTGCCGTCATTTCCCGGTTCAATACCGTAAATTTTGCCATTCAGCTTTTCCTTAAACTTCGCAATATCGGCAAAAGTCTTCAACCCTGCTTCATAGGTATATTCAGGAACTGCCAACGTATATTTTGCACCCTCAAGGTTCGCACCGATCACCTCGACTTGTTTGCTGTCACGGTAAGGCTTTAGATCAGCCTCCATCGTCGGCATCCAATTCCCGAGAAATACATCAATCTTTTTATTTTTCATTGACGTGTATGTCACAGGGACCGATAGCACTTCAGTCTTAGGTGTGTATCCCAGCCCCTTCAGGACTGCCGTTGTCGCGGCCGTTGTCGCCGTGATATCGGTCCAACCAACATCAGAAAAACGAACCGTTTTGCAAGAGGCCGCTTCCTTTGCGAATGAAACGGCCGGCAAGAATGCAAGTGCTGTTGCACCAATGATCAAACGGGTAACTGATGAGCGCATATTATCCTCCAAAAATATTTATGCCGCCACCGCTATGGCAACGGACTTGAAACAGTATCGTTCAAACAATAGGTCAAAACGATCTGTTGGTTCGAACGTAGTGTATCATTGAACAGTTTGAACGGCGTTTTGTCACTCACTTTGTTATTGACGACGCATCCTGCGAAATTCCAGTCGGTTTTTGGCATCGCGTGACATCAGGTCGGTGGCTTTCTCAAAGCACAAATTTCGCACTTTTGGGAATTACCGCGCACATGTCAGGATCAGTCGGCTCTCACGGTGCAGCGACCTACGACTACATTATCGTAGGCGCTGGTTCGGCCGGTTGTGTTTTGGCAAACCGTTTGACCGAGGACGGGAAATCAACTGTCGCGATCCTCGAGGCTGGTGGCCGCGACACATCCATTTTCATTCAGATGCCGACCGCGCTATCCATCCCGATGGGCATGAAGAAATATAATTGGTGCTACCAAACGGAGCCCGAACCCTATCTGGATAACCGCCGCTTGAATTTGCCTCGTGGCAGAGTTCTGGGTGGCTCATCCTCGATTAATGGCATGGTTTATATTCGGGGCAATGCGCTCGATTATGATGGTTGGGAAGAACTCGGCGCAAAGGGCTGGGGTTACCGTCATGTTCTTCCCTATTTCCGCCGTGCCGAGAGTCGTGCGGAAGGTGGAGACACCTATCGCGGCGCTGACGGGCCTCTGCATACAAGTTATGGGCCGATGAAAAACCCACTTTATTCCATTTTCGTCGAGGCAGCGAGGCAAGCAGGATATTCCGCTACAAACGATGTAAACGGTTACCAGCAGGAAGGTTTCGGCCGAATGGATCGCACAATCCACAGGGGGCGCCGCTGGAGCGCGGCAAATGCCTACCTCAAGCCGGCGATGCGGCGGCATAATCTTGACGTCATCACGGAAGCACATGTAATGCGGATACTTTTTCGGGATCGACGGGCGATGGCGGTAATCTATCGCCATGGTGTTGAAGAGAGAATGATCCGCGCAAACCGCGAGATCATTCTCGCGGGAGGTCCCATCAATTCGCCACACCTTCTCAAAATATCCGGTATCGGTCCCGCCGATGAACTTCGATCATTCGAAATTCCCGTCATTGCTGATCGCCCGGCAGTCGGTGAAAACTTGCAGGATCATCTTGAATTTCTGTTCCAGCAAGCCTGTACTCAACCCGTAACGCTTTACTCGTCCATGAATTTGCTCTCGAAAGCGATAATCGGAATTCGGTGGATACTCCGAAAAGACGGGCTGGGCGCAACGAATCATTTTGAGAGCTGCGGATTTATTCGAAGCCGACCCGGTGTAAACTATCCGGATATTCAATACCATTTTCTTCCCGCTGCAATCACATACGATGGAAGCGCAAGACTGGAAACGCACGGCTTCCAGGCACATGTCAGCCCGATGAGATCAAAGAGCCGGGGATGGGTCCGTTTAGTTTCACGAGACGCCCTCGAGGCGCCGAAGGTCCGGTTCAATTATCTCAGCCATGACGATGACTGGATTGAAATGCGGGCCTGCGTTCGCCTGACGCGGGAGATTTTCAGCCAGCAAGCATTTGCAGCCTTTCGTGGTGAGGAGCTTCAACCAGGGTCCGGCTACGTCACCGACGAACAAATCGACGATTTTGTCAAAAGAAAGGTCGAAAGTGCGTATCATCCGTCCGGTACATGCCGCATGGGCGATAAGGACAGTCCTGCAAGCGTTGTTGATCCGGCGGGAAGAGTTATTGGTGTGGATGGCTTACGTGTCGCTGACACGTCAATTATGCCGCAGATAACCACGGGAAACTTGAATGCCCCCGCGATCATGATAGGGGAAAAGATATCGGATTGCATTCGGGGGTTGGAAGCTTTGCCGCCCTCTAACGCTCCCTTCTTCAGAGCATCAAATTGGAAAAACGCGCAGCGTTGATCAGCAGCATGACGGACCACGTCCCAGCCGGCATTTTCGGGCGTTCCCGAAAGTCTGCCGTCAATCTGAGAAACCGATACTTCCGCGATCGATAATTCCAACAATTCGTCCAATACATCGCTCGGCGGAGTACTCACGAAATGCCAGATCGCGTCCGGGATGGCGCTGCCAAGGAAATCTTCGCTGATCGCCAAACCGTGAACGCGACGTTCGCCAATACCTTGAATGAAGGGCGCCAGAGGAAACCAATAAATTTTCCCGGTAAGCAAAGCATACCCGCGGTACATAGATGCAAATGCGAAAGAACACACTCTTAGTCCAACAAACCATGAACCGGCAGGATTTTCCGTTCCGTATTCACGCGCTCCATTGCTAAAGCCCCTGAATGGCTCGTTTAACTTCGCTCGAAACGAATAGTTCACCAGCCCATATTGAACCAAATCGTGGCGATCCCGAGGAATGAGAAGAAGCCGACCACGTCGGTGACTGTCGTGACAAAAACACCGGATGAGACCGCCGGATCAGCCTTGTAGCGTTCAAGCAACATCGGGATCAAAATGCCGCCAAGCGCGCCAGCTACCAGATTCACAATCATTGCAAGCGCAATCACCACACCGATATTCCAGTCATCAAACCAAAGTGCAGCGACGACGCCAGCGAGAAGCCCGAAGCTCAGTCCGTTGAGAAGTCCGACGAACGTCTCCCGGATCGTGACACGAAAAGCATTTGCAACTCCCAGTTCCCGAGTAGCAAGTGCCCGTACCGCAACCGTCATGGTTTGGGTTGCAGCGTTACCTCCCTGACCTGCAACGATAGGCGCCAAAACAGCCAGAGCGACCATTTTCGAGAGCGACTCCTCGAATAGTCCCAATACCGAAGACGCGAGAAATGCTGTTAACAAATTCAGAAACAACCACCCAAATCGGCTCCTTGCCGTTGCAAGGACTGAGTCGGATAGCTCTTCGTCACCCTTGACACCGCCCAACGCCTTGATCTCGTCGTCGGCATCGTCCTGAATAACATCGACGATGTCATCTATGGTGATTACTCCGACGAGACGGCCTGACTCGTCAACGACGGGAACCGAAACAAGATTATAGCGCCCGAACAGTAATGCGACCTTCTCCCGATCATCGCTGACCGACACCTGACGTCGGTCAGATGCCATCAATTCCTCGACACGCGCTGTTCTTTTCGAACGGACCAGACTATCGAGAAACACGTTGCCAAGCAGTCGATAGGCCGGATCAACTACAAAGACTTCAAAAAATGAGTCTGGCAGGTCAGCGGTGTCCCCCAGATGGTCGATCACCTGTCCGACCGTCCAAAAGGGCGGAACGACAATCAAATCGGTCTGCATCAATCGAGCAGCGGACCCCTCCGGATAATCGAGGCTCTTTTGCAAGGCAACACGGTCGAGCGCAGGTAACGCGTCAAGAATCTCCTCCTGATCCTCTCGGTTCAGATCCTCCAGGATGTAGACTGCATCATCCGAGTCGAGTTCGCGAACACCTTCAACGAGTATTTCGGTATCGAGTTCTTCAAGAATTTCCTCACGAACGGCATCGTCAACTTCCGTGAGCGCGGCAAAATCAAAGTCCGAACCAAGTAATTCGATCAAGGTCGGACGCAGATTGGAGTCGAGCGCCTCAAGCAATGTTGCCTGATCCGCCTCGTGCAACTCCGATATAAGCTCACTAAGGAGTTCACTGTCGCCACTGCCAACGGCCGCCGCAACGACGTCGACAAACCGCTCGTCAAGATTACCATCAATGTCACGAAACGGGGGAGCAGCTCTCGTTTCAACCGCCTGATTTTGGACATTTGTCATCGGCTCTATCCAGCTTCAGCGGCAACCTCACCCTCTGCTCGAAACACGGTAGTCAAGTCGGCAACCGACAGATTCAGCGGCTTACATATTTCAATCGGAAACCGAAAACCGAGGGCGAACAGCGCAAAATATCAAGTGAACATCTTCGGGAAATTCAATTATCTCCCATCTATCAAAACTTCTGGTGCGGCCAAGAGGACTCGAACCTCCACTCCGGTTAAAGAACTAGCACCTCAAGCTAGCGCGTCTACCAATTCCGCCATGGCCGCATGAACACTATAGACATTTCATCGTAGCGTGCGCGGGATCATCTAACAGATGCGTTCCCGATCAACAAGTGAATCCCTGCTATTCGCAGAATAATTATGCGGACCGCATCACTTCCCTGACTTCGACCGAAATCGTACTCCCCCTGACGAGAACGACACCACGTGCGACGAGATGGTCGTTTGCCATGATATCGACCTTGTCACCGGGTACAGGATCAAGCACAATGGTACCCCCACGTGAAAGAGCAATGAAATTTTTGATCGGCATGGTTTTCGATCCAAGAACAACGGATACGTCAACAATTACAGAATTCATTCCCGCCAATGGCATATACTATTCCCCTCAAAATGAATGCCGAGATGACACAGTAATGGATATGAATACAGTTAATCAATGATGAAAACTCGTCTGGAGCTTCCCGTCTTTTCGATGAGACGACATGATTCCCGCCCGGTGGAGTGGACTACCTCGTCAACACCGATTGCGTATGAGCATGCCGTCGAATTCATGGAGCAGCGCGTCACGGCCATCCACGCCGGTAATGCAAGCGAGCTTGTCTGGCTCACCGAGCATCCGCCAATTTATACCGCTGGCACCTCGACCAATGACTCGGATTTGTTGAGCTCACGTTTTCCCGTTCATCGGACGGGGCGCGGCGGACAATTCACCTATCACGGCCCCGGACAACGTGTTGCCTATGTCATGCTCGACTTGAATGCCCGCACGCCGGACCTGCGACGTTTTGTGGCTGTTCTGGAGTCCTGGATCATCGAAACACTGGCCCACTTTTCCGTGAGCGGGGAGCGGCGCATGGATCGTGTCGGTGTTTGGGTCAAACGCCCCGAAAAAGCGCTCGGCGCCGAGGATAAGATTGCAGCGATCGGTATTCGAATCAGGAAATGGATCACATTTCACGGCATCAGCCTGAATGTGGAGCCCGAGCTTTCCCATTTCGCGGGTATCGTGCCTTGCGGCATTGGCGACGCACGTTATGGTGTCACAAGCCTGGTCGATCTGGGTATTCCCGTCACGATGGCAGACACGGACGCAGCGCTAAAATCAGCTTTCGAGCTCATATTCGGACCGACGAAACCGGTGCTTTGAACAGAGGTGTTCCCGGTTTCCGTTTCGGCGGCTCACCATGTTCGATTTCTTGCAAATAGGCGTTCGGTAAACCGATTAATCGCCCAGTCGCCAAAAGCGCCGAGATATATCCGGGCTTCGATTTGCCAGCCAACAGCCCCCGTCCGACGAATACTAAAGCTCGCTTTGCTCCCCCCTCCATGATCACCGGCTGGAGGATCTTTATATGAGACCCCGAAGCACTGTGTTCAAAACTTTCGAGCGAGGCCATGTCCGAGAACGGAACATCCCAGACAATGCCATAAACATCGCGATGTATGTCACGGACAATCGACACTGGCCCCTCTGCCATCATGAACAGGCGGTGCCTCGGCAAGCGGGCAGAACCGACGAACGTGGCGCCCGCGCACGTCTTGACCATTTCCCCGCGGTTCATCAAGAGTCCGTAAGCAAAGTAGAGCGGCATTGTTCAGGCAAATTCCAAAATCACTGCATCGACCGCGAGGCTATCGCCTTCTCGGGCCAGAACTTTCAAGATGATGCCATCCCGCTCTGCCCGGAGCACATTTTCCATTTTCATGGCCTCCACAACACAGAGCACCTCTCCACTCTTGATCTCCTGTCCAACTTCCACATCCAACCTCTTCACGAGACCAGGCATCGGACAGAGCACTTGCTTCTCGCTTTTCCCCAATTCAGGCGGCAGCATAAGACCCTTCAATAGAGCTTCGCGATTCGTATAAACGGTCGCGATTGTTCCGAAGCCACGATGCGCGATCATCACGCCGTTCACAACATTCCGCACCTGGGCGATAATTGCCACGTCATCGATATGGCCATACCAGACGGGTTGGCCGGGATGCCAACCGGTTCGGACACTAACGTACAAGCCCTGCTCGGAGAGGATTATTCTTAGATCATCCGTATCATCTACAATGGAAACAGGTATCTTCGTTTTCTGCATCACGACGCACCGGTCACGGTCATACTGTACCGGCCTTGCGGGGCACATCTGTCCTGAAATCATCCTCCTCCGCTCCTTGAGCCGGTGGTCGATACTTATCGCTATGGCCGCGAACAAAGCGATATTTTCACCCCGCGGCTCAGGAATCTGAAACGCTCCCGGAAACTCGTCCGCGATAAAACTGGTCGAGAGCTCCCCCGACTGCCATCGCGCGTTTGCCATGAGTGCCGAAAGAAACGGAATATTGTGCCGAATACCTTCAATTGCAAAGGCATCCAGCGCATCCGCCTGCGCCACGATCGCCTCGGCACGCGAAGAAGCATGAGTAATGAGTTTTGCAATCATCGGGTCGTAATGGATCGAGATTTCGGAACCCTCATAAACGCCGGTATCGTTGCGGATGGTCACGCCATCCTCAATCGCTTCCGCTGGCGGCCGATAGGTTACAATGCGCCCCGTCGAGGGCATGAAATTTCGCATCGGGTCTTCAGCATAAACCCTTGACTCGACCGCCCATCCGGTCAACCGAATATCCTGCTGCTTCAGTCTGAGCGGCTCGCCCGCAGCGATCCGAATCATTTCCTCCACAAGATCGACACCGGTAATCAGCTCGGTCACGGGATGCTCAACCTGAAGTCGTGTATTCATCTCGAGAAAATAGAAAGATTTGTCCTGGCTGACGACGAATTCGACCGTGCCTGCCGAGTCATAGCCGACCGTCCTGCCGAGGGCGACGGCCTGCTCACCCATTAATTGTCGCGTCTCCTCGTCAAGCAAAGGAGACGGCGCCTCCTCGATCACCTTCTGGTTGCGGCGCTGGATTGAGCATTCCCGCTCGCCAAGATAGATCAGATTACCGTGCTTATCGCCCAGGAGTTGGATTTCGATATGTCGCGGATTTACGATGAATTTTTCGATGAACACGCGATCATCCCCGAATGACGACGCGGCTTCAGAGCGGGCGCGGACAAAACCTTCCTCCACCTCATCGGCGGAATATACAATTCGCATCCCTTTGCCACCACCCCCGGCCGATGCTTTGATCATCACCGGATAGCCGATCGAGTCCGCGATCGTGACGGCGTCGACAGGGTCATCAATTTCGCCCAGAAAGCCGGGCACCGTTGTTACTCCTGCCGCTTTAGCAAATTTCTTCGACTGGATCTTGTCGCCCATCGCGTCGATCGCGGCCGGATTGGGCCCGATGAATACAATTCCCGCATCTTGCAGTGCACGCGAAAAGGAAGCTCGCTCGGACAGAAAACCATAACCGGGGTGAATAGCTTCCGCGCCCGTTTTACGACAAGCTGCAATCATCTTTTCAATATCGAGATAAGACTGGGCGGCTGAAGGCGGACCGATGCAGATGGACTCATCTGCCATTTCGACATGAAGCGCGTCCCGATCCGCGTCCGAGTAGACCGCAACCGTCGAAAGTCCCATTCTGCGGGCTGTCTTGATGATGCGGCAAGCAATTTCACCGCGGTTGGCGATCAATATCTTTCCAAACATTCCCGTCCCTGCCCAGAAATTCTTCAAGCATCTCTAGGCGGAAAATCGTGCGCGGTAAACTCGGCCCGGAAACGGCATGACATTGTCCCCGGTTTGATTTTTTGGAACAGCCCGCGGCACCATCTGTTCGCATCTGGCAATTCCCCGGAAAAACGCGCGAACCTCTTCGGGATCGTGCGATTCCGAAGCGAGTGCGTCAATCAATGCTCTCGAGCACTGCGAATGGCCAACACTCGAAAGGCCAAGCCTCAGGTTAAGCCACGCCGCATCAGCTTCGGTCAAAGTCCCCGTCGGTCGGCTCTCCCATACGAGGTGAGATGTCAATGTCTCAGTGAAAAACGAGGGCCAATCCGACGAGATGTTTGTAACATGCCGTTCAATTCGAACAAGATCGCCCGCCTCGTCGCGTGAGATTGCACCGTAAATCAACGTTAGATCACGCAGTAGCGCAACATCCTCGTGACGGACTATTCTTTGTCTGATGATCGCCGATGCGATCAGTCTGATCCTGTTATTCCACATGGCACCACATCCACTTCCTCAGGTCGATCATTCATTGACCAAGCGTAAGATTTAAGTTTCGACCAAGTCGTTAACGGTCGCCGGGAACTTTGAAAGCTGGTTAAGTACGGCTTTTCAAGATTGGTTGAGGGTGTATGAATCAGGCTAAATATCCGATCTGATTCGGGAGGAGCGCTGCAGCCGGAGATGACGGGAATGACTGAGGGCAATGACTTCATCTACCGGTTTCATCCGAGCGAAGGGATACTGCGCCCACCACTTCTCTTGCTGCATGGCACCGGTGGTAATGAGGATGATCTCTTGCCTCTGGGACGTACTCTCGCGCCTGGAGCAGCCCTGCTTTCCCTGCGGGGGAGAGTTCTTGAAGGTTCTAGGCCTCGATTTTTCAGGCGCCTTGCTGAAGGTGTTTTTGATCAGGAGGATGTTGTTTATCGTGCCCACGAACTGGCAGATTTCGTCCGTGCTACCCGATCAAGGTTTGGACTTGAAAGACCCATTGCTCTCGGTTTTTCGAACGGAGCGAACATCGCTGCCGCTATCCTCTTGCTTCGACCTGAGGTTTTGTGTGGTGCGATCCTTCTTCGGGCGATGGTGCCGCTTGATGATCCGCCAGCAGCTGATCTGACGGGCGTGCCAGTACTTTTGGTATCAGGAGATAGCGACCCGATTCTGCCACTCAAAAATGCCAGGCAACTTGCCGTACTGCTTGACAATCGGGGTGCACGTGTGACTCACGAAGTGCTGCACGGAAGTCACGGTTTAACACCCTTGGATATCACGCTTTCCACCGATTGGCTGTCGCGGTTTGCACCGCTTGGAAATTGATCATCACATGAAAGTGTCTGTAATCATTCCAGCATTCGCGGCGGAGGCAACTTTGGAACGCGCGCTGGAGAGCCTCCTGTTGCAATCGCACCCCGACTGGGAGGCCATCATTGTTTCGGATGACGGAGTTGATTATCAACAGTTCCTGGCTAGCAGAGGTATGACTGACCACCGCCTCCGATTTGGGACAACGAAGCTGACACAATCCGGTTGTCACAATGCCAGAAATGCAGGATTTCAGCTTGTTTCCGGTGATTTTGTCACTCAGCTTGATGCGGATGACACACTTTCATCCGATCGTTTCGAAATCCTTCTGCCGCTTGCCGAACGCCACGGCGCCGCAGCCGACAATCTACTGATGGTCGATGAGGTGACCGGCAAAGCCATAAGCGCGACCATCCGAGATCTCTGTGATCCTGTATTCCTGACGATTGCGGAATTTATGACGATGAATGCGCCTTTGGTGCCGTTGATCCGTCGGGATCACATGCTTCCCCGTGTTCCCGGCGTCGAATTTTCCGAGGATGTCATCGCCAACATCCAGTTGATCGACCGGATCGGCCAGTTGCCGGTCGCAGCGATATCCTCCTATTTTTATCACTTGCGGCCCGGTTCTGTTGCCAACAGCGAAAAATCATCGGTATTCTTCGAGTCCGCCTATTCGGACTATATTGAACGACTGGAGACGGGTGACGGCTTCGGCATTTCAGCCGTAAACCGCACAATCGCCCGTGATGGTTTGTTTGCAAAACAACGCTTGAACCGTGCGTTCATGTCAGCCCATTCGCACAATCCCAGGCTAAGCTTTCAAGAATTTGTTGCCCGCCTATGACAATTTCCGGTTCTTCGCGTGCTTCCTATCATTGAAAATACTTACAAAGGAATATTGTCGTGCTTACGCCAGGGCCGTTCCGCCATTTTTGTTGCAAGCATCGCCAGTGCACGGGCAACCCGACGCCGCGTCGCGTGCGGCATGATGACATCGTCGATATAGCCGCGTTCTGCCGCAATGAACGGAGACAGAAACCGCTGTTCGTACTCACTCGTTCGAGCCGCAATTTTTTCGGCATCGTTCAAATCCGACCTGAAGATGATTTCGACGGCACCCTTGGCCCCCATCACGGCAATCTGTGCCGTTGGCCAGGCGTAATTAACGTCGGCACCGATATGTTTTGAGGCCATCACGTCATAGGCTCCGCCAAAGGCCTTGCGAACGATGATCGTCACAAGTGGCACTGTTGCTGCGCTGAAGGCAAACATCAGTTTGGCACCGTGCTTGATTAACCCACCATATTCCTGTGCTGTGCCGGGCAAAAAGCCGGGTACATCGACAAGCGTAACAATCGGTATTCCGAAAGCGTCGCAAAAACGGACGAACCTGGCAGCTTTCCGAGAGGCATCAGAATCAAGAACGCCAGCCAATACCATAGGTTGATTAGCGACGATACCAACAGATTTTCCTTCCATTCGTGCGAAGCCGATCACTATATTCTTGGCAAATAGTTCCTGAAGCTCGAAAAAATCGCCCTCATCGACGATTTTTCCGATCAATTCCTTCATATCATAAGGTTTGTTCGGGTTTTCCGGGACAAGCGTATCCAAGGACAATTCGATCCGCTCCGATGTATCGAAACTCGGCCAGACAGGTACGCCGGAGGTATTGCATGTGGGAAGAAAATCGATCAAACGACGGACCTGAAGCAAGGCGTCGACATCATCTGCAAAGGCACCGTCTGAAACCGAAGATTTTACAGTGTGGATCTTCGCGCCGCCCAATTCCTCCGCGGTGACCGTCTCGTTGGTCACTGTTTTTGCTACGTCCGGCCCTGTGACAAACATATAAGATCTGTCACGAACCATGAAGATGAAATCAGTCATTGCCGGTGAATAGACATCGCCACCAGCACATGGACCAAGAATAACAGAAATTTGTGGAATAACGCCCGATGCCATCACATTCCGCTTGAAAACTTCGCCATAACCACCCAGGGCGGCGACACCTTCCTGAATGCGCGCCCCACCCGCATCGAACAGTCCGATGATCGGTGCCCGCATCTTCAGCGCCATATCCTGAATTTTATTGATCTTGTTGGCATGGGTCTCGGAAAGCGACCCGCCAAACACCGTGAAATCCTTGGCGAAGAGAAAGACCTTTCGTCCGTTGACGGTTCCCCACCCGGTCACAACCCCGTCGCCCGGAATTTTCGACTGCGACATACCGAAATCGTCGCAGCGGTGCTGGACAAACATATCGAATTCTTCAAAGGAACCTTCATCAAGCAGAAGATCAATCCGCTCTCGAGCAGTCAGCTTCCCGCGCGCGTGCTGCGCCGCGATCCGCCTTTCACCGCCGCCCAACCGCGCTTCGGCACGACGGTCCTCCAAGCGTTCCAGAATGTCCTTCATCGGCCCCCATCACCTTGTATCGCAGGCTCGATATCATCACTCGAAACTGTCGACAAAATTTTAATACCTATGTTCGGCCCCCGCGCAACCCGAACCGGTGGATAAATCCCGGCGCGGCGTCGCCGCCATTAGCCGACAGGCCGCCTCCATATCGCTCCCGCGCATTGCTCGACGTGCCATCGCCTCCTCGTCGTGCCCCCAAACCTCCATCTGGAAATCTTCATCGAGATGAGCCAAAGTCCATGCGTCGCCAGTCGAAAGTTGGTTCTCGGAAACGGCAAGTGCAAGTAACACGGAACCAGTCAGCGTCGTTACGACATGAAGCGCTGCGAGGTGAAATACGTCGGAAATTCCTGAAACATGATTGGCGATTGCAGCAATGGACGTCTTGGGTTGCTCGACATAAACAATCCCTTCTGCGAGCGTGAACCGAGCCCCAAAACGCGCGTGACCCCACGCCAGTATCGGATCCCATGACTCCTTTTGCAGCTCCGCCAACCGCTCAGGATGTCGTGTACGATAGCATAACAAGTCCGACTCTGCATATTTGACGAAGTCAGCCCTGACACCAGCTATATCATGCGCAACGCCATCAATCGCCGAATTCACGATTTTCGTGCATGGCATCAATGAGGGATCAATCGTCTCGCCGATCCGTGTCCATTCTTCCGCAACAAGTCTGCCAACGGCCTCGTTCGGCAAAGCCAAGGGCCGTCTTGCCGGTGTCCGCGCCGGCCGACCGTCAAGCAGCAAATGAAAGCCCTGCTCGACGGGACCGAGATCTACTCTCGCCCAGAACCGGCGTGGTAAAGCTCCAGCCAAATCCCGATGCGCCAGTGCGACCGGATCTACCACCACATCAGTGCCGTCTGGACGAGGAAGGTCATCATATTTTACCTTCATACTTCAAAACAATCCTTTGATTTTAAGATACAAATTTCGAAATTTAATCAGGTGCTTCCTCGATCGGATCATATTTCTTGGCATCAAGTCCAAGCAAATTCCAGCTCTGCTGCATATGCGGCGGCAACGGTGCAGTGATATCAACCAGCTCGCCCGTTCGCGGGTGCGGAATCACAATCCGGCGCGCCAAGAGGTGCAGCTTGTTCTGGATGCCGCCAGGCAAGGCCCAATTCTCGATATCAAAATAGAGCGGGTCCCCGACAATCGGATGCCCGATATGCTTGGCATGGGCCCGCAATTGATGCGTCCGTCCCGTCACCGGCTTCATCGACAGCCAGGCCAGCTTCTGCGCCGCTGTCTCGACAACAGCGTAATACGTCACTGCATGACTTGCACCCTCATCGCCATGCCGCACGACCTGCATCCGCGGATCCCCCTCATCGTCTTCGCCCTTGGCGAGATAGGTTGAGACTCTGCCCTGCTTGACGCGTGGAACACCCGCCACAAGCGCCCAGTAAATCTTCCGCGTATCTCGCGCCCGGAAACTCTTCGCCAGCGCCGAAGCCGCAAACCGGTTTTTTGCGACCACGAGACAGCCTGACGTATCCTTATCCAACCGGTGGACGAGTCGCGGTTTCTGCCCCTTCGCATCGCGCATGGACTCCAGCAACCCATCAACATGGCGGATCGTACCGGACCCCCCCTGCACCGCCAACCCCATTGGCTTGTTTAGCACCATCATGTCGACATCCTCAAACAGGATCAGCGACCGGATGAATACGACGTCCGCAGTCTCTGCCGCTGACAGTCCCGACTTCGGCTTCACACCGCCCAGAACAAGCGGCGGAATACGCACGGCCTGGCCGGGCGACAACCTATCCTTCGTTTCCACCCGCTTGCCTTCGACCCGCAATTCCCCCTTGCGAATGATCCGCTGGATATGGCTGAACGGCAATTTCGGGAAATGCGCCTCGAGAAAACGATCCACCCGCATATCGGCTTCGTCAGGCGTCACCGTCAACGTCTGGACACCAACAGATATCGCTTCCGCCTCGACTGCAACTTCCACTCTCGCAGTTCGCGGCGCCCTTGGTTCCGATTTCAGAAAAAATTTCGTGTCTGGCGCTGCCTCCGAGCCTACCTTTCGCGCGAAGCGTGATCTCGCACGTGGATTTGACCAGCGGGAACCCGGCTCGGCACTTGCCGATGGCGACCGTTTGCCATTCGGCTGAGTTCTGCCTCGTCCGCTGCGGCCCCTCCCCGCTGATGGTCGTTTGACGGTCAAGTCAAAGCCCTCACAATACCAAGCCCCGCTGCGAGGCCGATAATCGACAGAACGACCGAGCCAAACACATACGCCATTGCCAAACCCGACTCGCCCCGTTCCCACAGAACTAATGCATCGAGCGAGAACGCCGAGAAAGTCGTGTAGCCCCCAAGCACACCCGTTGCCATGAACAACCGCACCGTGTCGGACCACGGCACCGATACCTTCAATGCAAAATAGCCGGCAGCAAGGCCCATAATTATCGATCCTGAAATGTTGATCAACATAATACCCATCGGAAACTCGATCGTAAAAAAACGTTGGCAGGCCTGATTTATCAAATGACGAAGCGAAGCGCCGAGTCCTCCACCAATAAAGACAATAATAAAGGAATGCATCAGCTTCAGCCCCAAAGATCAGTCATCAAAGGCTTCTCAACCGGAGCCCCTTGGTACCCATCCCTGCGGGTTAGCACTGCTCGTTTCAAAGGTCGAGAGAAAGCGCATCTGAACGACGTTCACGAATGCCCCCTCTCCGCCCTCAGTTTCGCCCAATAGTCGAGCCGTTTACGAATATCCCGCTCGAATCCCCGTTCTACCGGTTCGTAAAACACAGGCCGGCCTAGTTTCTCAGGAAAATAATTCTGGCCTGAGAAAGCATCGGGTTCATCGTGGTCATAGCGATAGCCTTTGCCATAACCCTCCGCACCCATTAGCCTCGTGGGAGCGTTTAAAATCGTTTTCGGTGGCATCAGTGACCCGCCCTCTTTCGCCGCTCGTTTAGCGGCCTTGAAAGCCGTATAGATGGCATTCGATTTCGGTGCCGTCGCGAGATAGACACAGGCCTGCGCAAACGCCAGTTCACCCTCGGGCGATCCCAGAAAATCGAATGCATCTTTCGCGGCATTGGCGATTACCAGCGCTTGCGGATCGGCAAGGCCGATATCTTCAACCGCCATCCGGACCAATCTTCTCCCGATAAAGAGCGGATCCTCTCCGGCATCGAGCATTCGCATGAGATAATAAAGAGCTGCATCGGGATCTGACCCCCGGATGCTCTTGTGCAAGGCGCTGATAAGATTGTAATGGCCATCCTTCCCTTTGTCGTAAATCGCCGCCCGCCTCTGAATAATGTCGAGCATTCCGGCAGGATCAAAGACTTCACCTGCCTTCGCAGAGCGCCAGAGTTCCTCCGCAAGGGTGAGAGCAGCTCGCCCGTCCCCGTCCGCCAATTGAGCCAGCATTGCGCGTGCATCCGCATCAAGCGGTAGTTGACGTCCCTCTACCTCTTCGGCACGCGCCAGAATTCCCGCAATGGACACCTCATCCAGTGAACGGAAAATGAGGACGCGGGAGCGAGACAGAAGCGCGGCATTCAGTTCAAAAGACGGATTCTCGGTGGTCGCACCAATCAGCGTGATCGTACCGTCCTCCATGAAAGGCAGAAATGCGTCCTGCTGAGCACGGTTAAACCGGTGAATCTCGTCCACAAACATCAGCGTGCCCTGCCCCGAGGCCCGTCGCACACGCGCAGCTTCAAACACTTTCTTGAGATCGGCAATGCCGGAGAAAATCGCGGAAATCGGTTCGAAATGAAGCGTTGTTTCATTGGCGAGCAGTCGCGCCGTTGTAGTCTTGCCGGTACCAGGTGGACCCCAAAAAATTAACGAGCCGAAAGAGTTCGATCCGAGGAGACGTATCAAAACGCCGTCAGGCCCGACAAGATGATCCTGTCCCACAACCTCCCCAAGATTCTGGGGGCGCAAACGATCCGCAAGCGGACGCGGCGCCGCCTTCTCGAGACCAGCTGCCGCGAACAAACTACCCATGTCTCACCCACCGATATTTGTCGTCATCAATTCGCCGTCGCGCCAGATAACAAGTTTCCAATAATACTGACGGACACGCGCCAAAGCTATTACATCCCGTGAAGATTGAACCTTTTCACCATCAATCGAAACAAGAACGTCGCCCCTTTTTAATCCGACGCGCTCGGCAGGGCTATCTCGTGTCACCTCCATTACAACCACGCCGTCAGACAGGGGATCAAGAGAAAGCTCGTCCGCCAAAGCTGGCGAGAGAGTAGCAATCACGGACCCGGCCAAGGGCCATTTTCCGCCAATCGTCTGCCGATCCCGCGGCCGGGTTTCGGGCGCGGCGATCAGCTTGACCGAAGCCGTGAAGATCTTTCCCTGCCGGCGGACTGACAAATCAACGCTCCCGCCAAGAGGCATGGTCGCAAAGCGGAAACCGAATGCTTCGTTGTCGTCGACGGCTTGCTTGCCGATCGCAAGAATGACATCACCGGCTTTAAGTCCCGCTTCCGCCGCCGGACTGCCGCGAGCGACATCGGAGATCAACGCTCCAACAGGACGATCAAGGCCGAGATTATCAGCAATATCTGACGTCACCGCCTGGAGGCGGGCACCAAACCATGGCCGTCGGACAGCTTTACCGCCAGTCTGTGCTGACGCAACAACAACTTTGATCATGTTGACAGGGATGGCAAAGCCGATCCCATGGCTACCGCCGGACTGCGAAAAGATCGCCGTATTGATCCCGACCAAGCGCCCGTCGACATCGACGAGCGCTCCGCCAGAATTGCCGGGATTTATCGCCGCATCAGTCTGGATGAAAAACTGATAATCCGCTGCGCCAACCTGTGTCCGAGCAAGTGCAGAAACAATTCCTTGTGTTACCGTTTGCCCGACGCCGAAAGGATTGCCGATTGCCAACACCAGATCACCCACTTCGATACCGTCGGAGTCACCTAGTTCGATCGCCGCCAATCGGGAGATACCTTGCAATTTCAGGACAGCAAGATCGGTACGGGGGTCACGCAACACGATTTCGGCAGCGAATTCGCGCTTGTCACTCAGCGCAATTTTGATTTCTGTCATCCCCTCGATCACGTGCTGATTGGTTACAATCAGGCCTGACGGATCAACGATTACACCTGAGCCTTGAGACCGCCGGACCCGCTCCTGGGCAGGAAAACCATCGCCGCCAAAAAAACGTCTAAAAATCGGATCATCTAACAGCGGATTACGCTGGCCCCTTTCAACGCCTGCCGCATAAACATTGACGACGGAGGGCGCAACCAGTTTGACAACCGGAGCGAACGACGTCTTCGCCTCCGCTGCAGATTTAGGCAATTGCGCGTTGACAGTTTGAGTAACAGCCAAGGCCAATCCGACCGCGGCAATGAGGGTCTTCAGGGGATATCGCGTCATCTTTGGCCCGGCGTTAGCTTCATGAAACTTGCATATAGCGATCCGACGGACCGTTCGGAAGACCGTCACGCACAAAGAAAAACGGGCGGTATACCGCCCGTTAAAATTCTTTCGAAAATCAGGCTGTATCACGCGCCTTCGGTAATTTCCGAATTCATTGACAGGCCGGAGTGGAGGCCCTTGGCATCTTCATCACGATCGACGAATTCGATGACGGCCATCGGCGCATTGTCACCGAACCGAAAGCCAGATTTCAGAACACGGGTATAGCCGCCATTTCTATCCTTGTAACGCGGTCCAAGCACGTCAAAAAGCTTTTTCACCAGCACAATGTCCTTTATCTGGGCAATCGCCTGGCGGCGCGCATGAAGGCCGCCGCGCTTGCCGAGTGTGACCAGTTTCTCAACCACCGGGCGAAGGTCCTTGGCTTTAGGCAGCGTTGTCACAATCTGTTCGTGCTTGATCAGTGACTGGCACATATTTGCGAACATAGCCTTTCGATGTTCTGCCGAACGACCGAAACGGCGCCCTCTAAATCCGTGATGCATGGCTTACTCCATTAATTGGTTATCCGGTCGCCGTGCCAAGGTACGCCCGTTGGTTGGGAACGCGTCGCGGCGGTAATTGTCCCGCCATTCAGCCTTCAATAGTGCTCCTCAAAACGCTTGGCCAGTTCCTCGATGTTCTCTGGCGGCCATCCCTGCACGTCCATACCGAGGTGAAGCCCCATTGTTGCAAGCACTTCCTTGATTTCGTTAAGAGACTTACGTCCAAAATTTGGAGTACGAAGCATTTCGGACTCCGACTTCTGAATAAGATCTCCGATATAAACAATATTGTCATATTTGAGACAATTTGCGGAACGTACGGATAACTCCAATTCGTCAACCTTCTTGAGCAATGCCGGGTTGAAAGCGAGCTCCGGCATGGCAGCCTTTTCTTCTTCGCGGCGCGGCTCTTCAAAGTTCACGAATACTTCGAGTTGATCCTGAACGATCCGAGCAGCGTACGCGACAGCATCCTCCGGCGTGACACCGCCATTCGTTTCGATCGTCATGATCAATTTGTCATAATCGAGGATCTGACCTTCACGCGTGTTCTCAACGCGGTAGGAAACCTTCTTGACCGGAGAAAACAGACTGTCTACCGGCACAAGACCGATCGGCGCATCCTCGGAACGGTTCCTGTCCGCCGGAACGTAACCCTTACCCGACCTGACAGTGAATTCCATGCGCAATTCGGCACCATCATCAAGAGAGCATAGTACCAGTTCAGGATTCAGAATTTGGACGTCACCCGTCACAGCAATATCACCAGCGCGCACGGTGCCGGGGCCCTGCTTCCGAAGCATCAGCCTCTTGCTTCCCTCTCCCTGCATTTTGATGGCAACTGATTTAATATTAAGAATAATATCCGTAACATCTTCACGGACACCTGCGATCGATGAGAATTCGTGCAGAACACCGTCGATCTGAACAGAAACGATTGCCGCGCCCTGAAGTGACGATAGCAAAACGCGACGAAGAGCATTTCCGAGCGTGACACCAAAGCCCCGCTCAAGTGGTTCAGCAATCAAAGTGGCAATACGACGACTGTCGTCGCCTGGCGTAATGACGAGTTTATTCGGCTTGATGAGGTCTTGCCAGTTTTTTTGAATCACGTTCAAACCCTTTGGAAACTAGTAGCTTCGTTCAATGCAAAAAGCGTCGCCGCCATACGACGACAGAACATCGATCAGACGCGACGGCGCTTGCGCGGGCGGCACCCATTATGCGGAATTGGTGTCACGTCGCGTATGGAAGTGACCGTAAAACCAACCGACTGCAGAGCGCGGAGAGCCGACTCACGGCCTGAACCTGGACCAGTAACCTCGACTTCAAGTGTGCGCATGCCGTGCTCAGAAGCTTTTCTTCCGGCGTCCTCGGCCGCAACCTGGGCGGCGTAAGGAGTTGACTTTCTCGACCCCTTGAAACCCATTATGCCCGCCGATGACCACGCAACGGTATTACCCTGAGCGTCTGTGATTGTGATCATCGTATTGTTGAAAGATGCATTGACGTGAGCAACTCCAGACACGATGTTTTTCCGCTCTCTACGACGAACGCGACCTGCTTCCTTTGCCATTTTCCTATCCTTTAATCACGCCCGTACTTCCAGGCGCTGGGGATTTGTATCTTGCGAATAGCGAGTAACGAAACAGCGACTGAAGGAGTCCCTCGTTCACCATTCTCAATTCTCCATTCGCGCGCGAATTACTTCTTCTTACCTGCGATAGGCTTCGATTTACCCTTCCGGGTCCGTGCATTCGTATGGGTCCTCTGTCCCCGAACCGGAAGATTGCGGCGATGACGCAAGCCACGATAACAACCAAGATCCATCAAACGCTTGATGTTCATCGAGACTTCACGACGAAGATCACCCTCGACGATATAATCGCGGTCAATCATCTCTCGGATCTGGAGCACTTCATTGTCGGTCAACTGGGATACACGACGCTCCGAGGGGATTGCAACCTTATCGCAAATCTCCGAGGCTTTTTTTGGACCGATGCCATGAATATATTGGAGCGCGATGATAACACGCTTGTTTGTGGGTATGTTAACGCCGGCTATTCGAGCCATTATCCAACTCCATTTCTGCCATCCAATTCGCGCTGAACGGAAAGGCGGTTTATCGCCACGCTTCCGGTGGAGCCCGGCCAATGCGCGGAGGAAAAAAGAATTAACGCAGGGATGCCTCGCTCACCAAAGCCCCTGCCCATAATTCTATAAATCCAATGCAGAGCGGTAGACGACACGCATCAGCGTGTCAAGGAGGTATTTTACTAAAGACTAGTGTGCCCCTATGGCCGCCATGATTGCCGCGGTAACATCATCAACTGGCTGCATACCATCTATCCGCTTCAAACGACCCTGAGAATCATAAAATGGTGCAACAACCGCCGTGTCACGGTTATAGGCTGCGAGCCTGGTCTTGAATACTTCGGCATCATCGTCGTTACGGACCGGCTGGCCAGATGCTCTGGCGTCCTCAGCACGTCGCACGATCCGTCCAACAAGCGCTTGTTGGTCGACCAACAACTCCAACACGCAATGAATCTTTAGGCCTTTTTTCTCCAACATTCCGTCCAACGCCTCCGCCTGTGCGACTGTGCGCGGAAATCCGTCGAGGATAAATCCTCGCTTACAATCAGTGGCTTCTATGCGATCTGCAACAATTCTGATCACAACGTCATCGGAGACTAGCCCGCCCGAGTCCATGATCGATTTTGCCCTTAAGCCCGTCGGCGTTCCGGCGAGAACCGCGGCGCGCAACATATCTCCAGTGGAAAGTTGAGGGATTCCAAAGCGTTGAACCAGTCGAAGTGCCTGTGTACCTTTGCCCGCGCCTGGTGGGCCAAGCAGTATCAGCCTCACGAACGCTTCCTTCCTCGCAACTTCGATTTTTTAACAAGCCCCTCATACTGGTGAGCCAACAAATGACCATGAACTTGTGCAACCGTGTCCATGGTCACGCTCACTACAATTAGTAATGACGTACCACCAAAATAAAACGGGAGAGCCGCTTGAGAAACCAAAATCTCGGGTAACAAGCAAATGATTACCAGATAACCAGCACCCAGAACAGTTATGCGACTCAGGACCCTGTCTATAAATTCAGCTGTCTTTTCCCCCGGTCTGATTCCCGGAATAAAACCACCCTGCTTTTTCAAGTTATCGGCTGTTTCCGTAGGGTTAAAAACAATAGCTGTGTAAAAAAAGGCAAAAAAGATGATGAGAGCTGCATAGAGTAGCATAAATAACGGACGACCATGCCCCAAATACGCTGCAATCGTTGCTCCAATACCAAAATCACCACCTTGAGCAGAGAAATTAACTATCGTTGTTGGCAACAAGAGTAATGAGGACGCAAAAATTGGAGGAATAACCCCAGAGGTGTTCAGCTTGAGTGGCAGAAACGATGTCTGACCCTCATAAACCTTATTGCCTACTTGTCGCTTGGGATAATTGATAAGTAAGCGGCGTTGTGCCCGTTCCAAAAACACAATGAACGCAATGACAGCGACGATCATAACCATGACGATCAGAATAAGAAATGTTGAAATCGCACCCTGTCGACCAAGCTCGAGCGTACCACTCACCGCACTCGGCAGCCCGGCTACAATTCCCGCAAAAATAATTAGAGATGTGCCGTTTCCAATACCCCGTTGGGTGATCTGCTCGCCAAGCCACATGAGGAATAATGTTCCGCCGACCAGAGTAATGGTTGCAGAAATGCGAAAAAACATTCCCGGGTCAATCACCACATTGCCCGATCCCTCGAGCCCTACTGCTATCCCGTAAGCCTGGAAGGTGGCCAAAACAACTGTCAAATACCTCGTATATTGATTGATAACCTTACGTCCGCTTTCCCCTTCCTTTTTCAGCGCCTCAAGTTGCGGAACAGTGGACGTTAGCAACTGCATAATAATCGATGCCGAAATATAAGGCATAATCGCTAGCGCAAAAATTGCAAGACGACCAACCGCCCCGCCGGAAAACATGTTAAATAGGCCGAGCATTCCTTGTTGCTGGCGCTCAAACATCTCCGATAATGCGCTTATATTGATGCCCGGCAGCGGTATGTACGTTCCTACGCGATACACGATAAGAGCGCCGAGCGTAAACCAAATCCGCTTCTTGAGTTCATCCGCCTTGGCAAGTGCGCCGAAATTGAGATTAGCTGCGAGTTGCTCAGCCGCCGATGCCATTTCGTGCTCCCGTCCAAACTACTTCTCAATCCGACGTGAAATGTCGGACAAGCAAAATTTCCGTCGCCTCATATCAACAAGAAACCACGAAACCTAAAATTAGGGTCAGGCCGTGGTCTCAGCTGGGGCATTTAGAAAATTGATATGCCCCCCCAACCTTTCAACAGCAGCAACTGCCGATTTCGACGCTCCCGCGACCAGAAAATTTAGTGTCACGGACAATTCGCCCACGCCAAGTATTCTGACTCCATCATACGGCTTCGAACAAACCCCGGCAGCAACAAGCGCCTCAACAGTCACCAAGGCAGATGAGTCGAGTCTTTTGTCATTAATGGCTAGCTGAATGCGCCCGAGGTTTACCTCATTGAATTTTTTCGTAAATATGTTCGTAAACCCGCGTTTCGGAAGCCGCCGATAAATGGGCATCTGACCGCCCTCAAACCCTTTTATCGCTACACCAGAACGCGCTGTTTGCCCTTTTCCCCCTCGTCCACCGGTTTTGCCTTTGCCGGAGCCTATACCGCGACCTACCCGTGTACGAGACTTTCTAGACCCAGGATTATCGTAAATTTCATTCAGTTTCATAACCATACTCCTCACTCCACGTCGATAACGCGCACGAGATGCCTGACGGACGCAATCATGCCGCGCACCTCAGGAGTATCCGGCAGAGTAGCCCGCCGATGCATCTTATTCAACTTAAGCCCAAGAAGCGTCTGCCTCTGTTCCGATATCCGGCGAATTGGACTACCAATCTGCTCTACTGTTACCATTCTCGCTGCTAACTTCGTCATATCGGTTCCCCTCAAGCATCTGCGCTCGCGACGTCCGCGTCACCACGGCGAGCCTGAAGCTGAGAAACCTTTATGCCACGTCGAGAGGCAACAGATCGCGGACTATCCTCGTGTTTGAGTGCATCAAAGGTAGCACGAACGAGATTATAAGGATTCGAGGAACCCAGTGATTTCGCTACGATGTCATGCATCCCTAGCGATTCGAAAACGGCTCGCATCGGACCACCGGCAATAATCCCTGTGCCCGCAGGCGCGGCCCTCAACACCACCTTGCCAGATCCGTGACGGCCGAGAACATCATGATGGAGTGTGCGCCCCTCTCTCAGCGGAACGCGGACCAATGCGCGCTTGGCGGCTTCGGTCGCCTTCCGGATGGCCTCCGGAACTTCCTTTGCTTTGCCATGACCAAACCCGACCCTGCCCTTCTGGTCTCCCACAACAACAAGTGCTGCAAATCCGAAACGGCGACCGCCCTTCACAACCTTTGCAACACGATTGATGTGAACCAACCGATCAACAAATTCGGAGTCACGCTCTTCGCGGCTTTGACGCTCTTTTGGCTCTCGTGCCATTTTTTCTCTCACTATAGACGCAATGCCCGCGGCACTGCTCGCTTGAGTATCTTACGAACGGACCCGTTCGCCGGTAACTCTAAAATTCCAAACCGCCCTCTCGAGCAGCCTCGGCCAGCGCCTTCACCCTACCGTGGTACATATACGAACCTCGGTCGAATACAACCTTCGAAACGCCCGCTTTCCTCGCACGTTCAGCCAACACGCTTCCAATTCTCCTTGCAGCGGCAATGTCAGCACCCGTTACCAAACCTTCGCGAATATCCCTCTCTATGGTCGAGGCGGCTACGATAGTGGCCCCCTTCAAATCATCAATGATTTGCGCATAAATCTGCTTCGATGAACGGAACACCGACAAACGCGGGCGACCATTAGCCGCCGCCTTGATTGAGCGGCGTACACGTGCGAGGCGTCGCGCCGAGGCTTCTGCATTCTTTGCCATCTTCGACCCTTACTTTTTCTTGCCTTCCTTGCGGAAAATAAACTCGTCAACGTATCTGACGCCTTTACCTTGATATGGTTCAGGCCCGCGGAAATCACGGATCTCCGCCGCGGTCTGTCCAACCTTCTGTTTGTCAATACCGACAATCACAATCTCGGTCGGCTTTGGCGTTGAAATCGATATTCCGTCCGGAATGGGGTAATCCACATCATGACTATATCCGAGCGCCAATTTCAGTACATTACCAGCAACGGCAGCTCTGTAGCCAACGCCGTTTATCTCCAGCCGCTTCTCATACCCTTTGGAGACGCCATGGACCAGATTAGCGAGTTGCGAACGTGATGTTCCCCACAGTGAACGGGCAAGTTTCGATTGATCACGCGGCGCAACCAAAATAGAATCGTGTGAAAGCGAAACGTCAACACTATCGGGAACACGGAACGACAATTCGCCCTTCATTCCCCTCATTCTAACCAACTGACCTTCCAACGACGCAGTGACGTTCGACGGAAAACTAACGGGTTTTTTGCCAATTCGAGACATTTTGTCCTCCGAGTGACTAGTCGAGCATGAACGATCAGAAGACCGTGCACAGAACTTCACCGCCTACATTCTTTTCGCGAGCTTCGTGATCCGCCATAACACCTCGAGGTGTAGACAAAATCGTGATGCCGAGTCCATTCGCGACACGCGGCATTGCGCCGACCGACGTGTAAACCCGGCGACCGGGCTTCGAAACCCGGGAAACCGAACGAATTACCGGTTCGCCATCGAAATACTTCAATTCAATTTCGAACTCCGTCCGTCCATTACCGAATTCCGTTGTCGAGTAGCCTCGGATATATCCTTCCGATTGCAATACATCCAGAACATGTGCGCGAAGTTTTGATCCGGGTGTCGCCACCTTGGATTTACCCCGCATCTGTGCGTTCCGAATTCGTGTAAGCATGTCGCCTACGGGATCGTTGACTGCCATTGCCCGACCCTTTCTTACCAGCTTGCCTTGGTCAGACCTGGAATCAGGCCTTTGGAACCATAATCGCGCAAAGCAACGCGAGACATTTTTAATTTCTTGTAAACGCCGCGAGGGCGACCCGATATCTCACAGCGACTGCGAACACGGCTCGGTGCTGAATTTCGCGGGAGAGCCGCCAGTTTTAACCTCGCCTCGAACCGTTCTTCCATCGACTTTGTCTCGTCGTTCGCGATTGCCTTCAAGCGGCCACGCCTCGCTGCAAACTGCAGAGCGAGTCTCTCGCGACGCTTATTTTTTTCTATCGAGCTTTTCTTGGCCATGTGCCTCTCCTGGCGTCCGCGTTTAAGAGAAACCCCTTACTGCCGGAACGGGAAATTAAACGCCCGCAATAATGCACGGGCCTCTTCGTCTGTTTTAGCTGTGGTACAAATCACAATATCCATACCCCACACCGCCTCAGCCTTATCGTAATTGATCTCAGGGAAAACCAAGTGTTCTTTGATCCCGAGGGCATAATTACCGCGGCCATCGAACGATTTCGGATTTAACCCCCTGAAATCCCTGACACGCGGCAAAGCGACAGTTACCAAACGGTCAAGAAATTCGTACATTCGAGACTTGCGTAGTGTCACCTTCGCGCCAATTGGCATATTTTCGCGAACCTTAAACTGAGCGATTGCTTTCCGAGCCCTCGTTACAATCGGACGTTGTCCTGCAATGAGAGCAAGGTCAGCGGCAGCGACTTGAACCTTCTTGGTATCGGCAGTGGCCTCACCCACTCCCATGTTTATCACAACCTTCTCTATGGCCGGGATCTCCATGACATTCTTGTAGCCGAATTCTTCGGTCATCTTATGCCGAATAACCGAGGTATAAACTGCCTTCAATCTAGGCTCGTGCGTAGAAACCTGATTAGCCATCGATCAAATCTCCCGAGCGTTTGGAAAATCTCACCTTGCGGCCATCATCCAAGACTTTAAAGCCGACACGTGTCGGTTTTCCGTCCTTCGGGTCACGCAGTGCAAGATTTGAAAGATGCACCGGCAGTTCCTTGGAGGTAATACCGGCCTCCTGATTGACCGACTGCTTGCGATGCCTTTTGACGACGTTGATACCCCGCACCACCGCCTTAAACTCCCGAGGGAAAACCTGAACGACCTCCCCAGTTTTACCCTTATCGCGACCAGTCGTCACAAAGACGGTATCGCCCTTTCTGATTTTTGCAGCCATCAGAGCACCTCCGGGGCGAGCGAAACAATCTTCATATGGTTTTTCGACCTCAGTTCACGAGGAACGGGGCCAAATATACGGGTACCGACGGGTTCCTTCTGTGCATTGATCAATACTGCAGCATTTGTGTCAAAACGAATAACCGACCCATCTGGACGCTGAATATCTTTCGCCGTCCGAACAACGACGGCCTTCATGACGTCCCCCTTCTTAACGCGACCACGAGGAATTGCCTCCTTTATTGAGACAACAATTATATCTCCGATGCCGGCATAGCGACGTTTCGAGCCGCCAAGAACTTTTATGCACATCACACGGCGTGCACCAGAGTTATCGGCGACATCGAGGTTCGTTTGTACTTGGATCATTGCCTCGATCCTCTCTCTTTCTCAGACTGGTTTCCAGCCCCGACACCGGTAACGCCGGACTTCGACTGACGAGGGCTAACCGCCTCCCATCCGATTGGAAATCTCACAAGATACCCTACGTTCACTCAACCACGACCCACGACTTCAACTTGGATAAAGGCCGCGTCTCCTGAATACTTACAGTATCACCCGCCTTAACCCTGTTCTTCTCATCGTGCGCATGGTAGTGTTTTGATCGCCGCACGGTCTTCTTGAACAGCGGATGTGTAAACCGCCGCTCAACCCTGACAACAATTGTTTTATCCTGCTTATCGCTGACAACAACACCTTGTAAAATACGTTTTGGCATGTGTCTCTCCTCAGGACTGGCTTGCGGAAGCGCGTTTTGAAATCAGGGCTGTCTTAATCCGAGCAATATCACGCCGGACAAATCGAGCCCGCGATGTATTTTCGAGCTGCCCCGTGGCCTTCTGAAAACGCAGATTGAACTGCTCCTTCTTCAGCCGCGAAAATTCATCTTGAAGTTGATCGGGCGACATTAACCTCAGCTCCGAAACACGCTGTGCGCTTTTCATGGATATCTCCCTATTCCGCTATACGCTGAACAAACCGCGTCTTGATCGGAAGTTTCGCGGCTGCGAGCGTTAACGCCTCCCGCGCGACATCAACAGGCACGCCATCAACTTCGAACATGATCCGACCGGGCTTTACACGGCATGCCCAGAACTCTGGCGCGCCCTTTCCCTTTCCCATTCGAACTTCCGCCGGCTTGGATGATACCGGGACATCGGGAAAAACCCGAATCCAAACACGACCCGCGCGCTTCATGTGGCGGGTGAGCGCACGACGTGCTGCCTCAATTTGCCGCGCCGTGATGCGCTCCGGCTGAAGAGCCTTAAGACCATACTCTCCAAAATCCAGACTCGTCGCGCCCTTTGAAGCGCCACGGATACGGCCCTTGAACTGCTTCCGAAACTTGGTTTTCTTTGGCTGCAACATCAGATCTTCTCTTCGGCTGTTCCGGACTAAGCTGCGTTATCTCGACGCGAAACGGAGCGACCAGTTTCCTCCGTCATGCGCTTTTCCTGAGCCATCGGATCGTGATCAAGAATTTCCCCTTTAAAAATCCAAACCTTGATCCCACAGGTCCCGTAAGTGGTAAATGCCGTCCCGATTCCGTAGTCAATATCCGCCCGCAATGTATGCAAAGGAACACGCCCTTCCCTGTACCATTCAAGACGGGCAATCTCGGCACCGCCAAGGCGCCCCGAGCAATTAATCCTAATTCCTTCCGCACCAAGACGCATCGCCGCCTGAACTGAGCGCTTCATCGCCCGCCTGAACGCAACGCGTCGCTCAAGCTGTTGGGCAATCGCATCGGCAACAAGCGTAGAGTCGATTTCCGGTTTCCTTACTTCGACAATGTTTAGCACGACCTCAGAGCTCGTCATTCTTCCAACTGATGAGCGAAGTTTCTCGATGTCGGCGCCTTTTTTTCCGATAACCACCCCCGGACGCGCCGAGTAGATCGTTACTCTGCATTTCTTATGTGGACGCTCGATGATGATCCGCGACACACCAGCCTGTTTCAAGACCTTCATCAGCATCGCACGAATCTTAATATCCTCGTGCAGCAGTTTCCCGAACTCACCCTTCACCGCAACCCAGCGGCTATCCCATGTACGGTTGATGCCGAGACGCAGACCGATCGGATTTACCTTTTGTCCCATCGCTAACTCCTCAAGCCTCGATTGCAGGTCGAACGCTTTCGCGAACAATGATTGTAAGGTTGGAGAAAGGCTTCTCCACTCTGCCAGCGCGACCACGGGCTCTAGCGTGAAAGCGTTTCATCACAAGAGCCTTCCCGACAAAGGCCTGCGATACCACCAGATCGTCAACGTCCAGATCATGATTGTTCTCGGCATTCGCAATGGCACTCTGCAAACATTTCCGAACGTCCAGTGCACTACGCTTGCGGGAAAACTCCAAGTCGGCCAGAGCACGGGAGACCTTTTTGCCTCGGATCATCTGCGCAAGAAGATTCAGCTTTTGGGGCGAAACACGCAACATGCGAGATATTGCCTTTGCCTCATTTTCAGCAAGCGTTCTGGGGCTAGCAACTTTACCCATGGCTCACTTCCTTTTCGCTTTCTTGTCGGCCGTATGGCCGTAAAAAGTACGAGTTGGCGCAAATTCTCCAAACTTGTGACCTACCATTTCCTCGGATACCGCCACAGGTATGTGTTTATGGCCATTGTAAACTGCAAAATTCAACCCGACGAAGTTCGGTAAAATCGTCGAACGGCGACTCCAAATCTTTATCTGGTCCGCTCGCCCTGACGCACGCGAAGCATCCACCTTTCGAAGGAGATATCCGTCAACGAACGGACCTTTCCATACTGAACGAGTCATACCGCCTACCCTCTATTTGCTCTTCCGTGCGTGTCTACTGGCTATAATTAACGTATCCGTACGCTTGTTCGAGCGCGTCTTCTTGCCCTTCGTAGGTTTACCCCAAGGAGTAACGGGATGGCGCCCCCCAGACGTACGCCCCTCACCACCACCATGCGGATGATCAACCGGATTCATAGTAACGCCACGATTGTGAGGTCGCTGACCCAACCACCGTTGCCGCCCAGCTTTACCGATCGTGGAATTCATGTGATCCGGATTAGAGACCGCGCCGACCGTGGCAAAGCAACCACCGAGAACCAGCCTCTGCTCGCCCGACTTCAACCGGACAATGACATAGCCCTGGTCGCGACCGACAATCTGGACGTAATTCCCCGCAGACCGCGCCAAGGCACCACCCTTGCCAATCTTCAGTTCAACGTTGTGAACAAGCGTTCCTACAGGAACGTTCCCGATCGGCATTGCATTACCAGGCTTGATATCGACATGGAGGCCCGCGACGACTTCGTCTCCCACTTCCAGACGCTGAGGCGCAAGAATATACGACAGATTGCCCGACAAATAACGGATTAGAGCGATAAAAGCTGTCCGGTTAGGATCATATTCAATCCTCTCAACGATGGCAGGCTCATCCAAATTATCACGGCGACGGAAATCGATAACCCGATATGCCTGCTTGTGACCTCCGCCACGAAAGCGCACCGTAATTCTGCCATAATTGTTGCGACCACCACTCGATATCTTTGCCTCGGTCAAAGTTTTGACTGGCTTACCCTTATAGAGTTCACTACGGTCAACTTGAACAAGCTGACGAAGGCTCGGTGTCGTTGGCTTGAAGCTTTTGAGCGCCATAGTACCTGTTCCCTAGCAATCACAGACCAGACGTGATGTCGATCGATTCGCCCTGAACGAGCGTTACGACGGCTTTCTTTACATCAGACTGTTGACCCACGGTTCCCTTGAACCGCTTAATCTTGCCCATTCGTATCAACGTGTTTACGCTCTTGACTTTAACACCGAAAATTTTTTCTACAGCAGCTTTGATCTGCGGTTTTGTTGCGTCCTGACAAACCTTGAAAACCACCTGATTATGCTCTGAAGCAGAAGTGGCTTTTTCCGTAACAACGGGACTGGCGATCACATCGTAAAGTCGTGCATCCAAACTCATCTGAATTGTGCCTCCAGCACTTCAACGGCCGCCTTGGTCAGCAAAATCGTATCACGACGAAGTAGGTCGTAAACGTTAATGCCCTGCACATGCAGCACATCCACATTCGGAATATTTCGAGACGCAAGAGCGAAGTTCATATCAACCTCACCGCTGTCAACAAGCAGCGCACTTGCAATGCCCAGCTTATTGAACTGCGCCAGCAAACTCTTTGTCTTAGGTTCAGATACAACAGCCCTGTCCAGAACACGAATTGATCCATCCCGAAACTTGGCAGATAGCGCGTGCCGCAATGCCATCGCTCTGACTTTCTTCGGCAGATCATGAGCATGTGACCGCACAACGGGTCCCATCGCTCGTCCGCCACCCCGAAACTGCGGTACGCGCGCCGAACCATGTCGAGCACCCCCAGTACCCTTCTGCTTATAGAGCTTCTTTCCCGTGCGCCAAATCTCTGCGCGCCCCTTGGTCTTGTGCGTTCCTGCCTGACGCTTTGCAAGCTGCCAAAGTACGACGCGCTGAATGATGTCTTGACGTGGTACGCAACCAAAGATCGACTCCGAAAGCTCAACGGAACCAGCCTTCCCACCATCAAGCGTAATGACATCCACCTTCATCACGCGTTCTCCTGCTCAACACCCAAAACGGGGACAGCAGATGCTTCGCCCCGAATCCGAAAACTCCCGGGAAGCGGCGCATCCTTGGGGAGCGGACGCTTCACAGCGTCACGCACAAAGACATAACCGCCCTTTACACCAGGAACCGCTCCTTCGACCATGATCAGACCACGCGTAAGATCAGTTTGAACAACACGAAGATTTTGCGTCGTAATCCGATCCGTACCCATGTGGCCCGGCATCTTCTTATTCTTGAACGTCTTACCCGGATCCTGACGACCGCCAGTCGAACCGATCGACCTGTGAGAGATCGAAACGCCGTGTGTCGCCCGAAGCCCGCCGAAGTTCCAGCGCTTCATACCGCCCGCAAACCCCTTGCCAGTGCTCGAACCAGTCACATCGACAAACTGTCCAACCACAAAATGATCAACCGTTATTTCAGCACCAACCGGGATCATATCGGCTGCATCAACTCGAAACTCGGCAAGTTTCTGTTTCGGTTCAATCTTAGCGGCGGCAAAATGTCCACGCTGAGCACGCGACACGTTCTTTACCTTCGCCAGGCCAACACCTACCTGAACCGCCGTATATCCATTCTTTTCGTCAGTCCGGTGGGCAACCACTTCGCAGTGATCAACCTTCAAGACGGTAACAGGCACATGGACCCCGGAATCCGTAAAGATCCTTGTCATACCGACCTTTTGGGCAATAACGCCTGACCTCATTTTAGTCCCCGTATCCGCTATCTGCGTTAAAGCTTGATTTCGACGTCTACACCTGCAGCAAGATCGAGCTTCATAAGAGCATCAACGGTCTGCGGGGTAGGATCCACGATGTCGAGCACACGCTTGTGGGTCCGAATTTCGAATTGCTCGCGAGACTTCTTATCGATGTGAGGCGAACGGTTAACAGTGTAACGCTCAATATGAGTAGGCAAAGGGATAGGCCCACGAACCTGGGCACCCGTCCGCTTAGCGGTAGACACAATCTCCCGTGTCGAAGCGTCAAGAATCCGATGATCAAACGCCTTGAGACGAATGCGGATATTTTGGCCGTTCATAACAGAACCCTCGGAACCAATCGTTTGAAAGAAGCCCAGAAACCGGGACCTCCAATTTTACTGCCTCAAGCGATGATGCTTGCGACGACGCCTGCACCGACGGTGCGGCCACCTTCGCGGATCGCAAAACGCAGCTTCTCTTCCATCGCGATCGGAGCGATCAGCTCCACTTCCATCGCGATGTTATCGCCCGGCATCACCATC
>JBJTDR010000064.1:0-41235 GCA_046092445.1 Hyphomicrobiales bacterium
CACCTGCAACGACATGCCGATCCGTCCTCCGGTCGCATTCAGCCGGATCATCGGACGGGCGCGGTAATTATGCGAAAATGCAACCGTGTGGCGGTAGCTTCCTGTCATCGCCATATAGGCGCCCGCCGCATCATGGCCAACAATCAGTTCCGCTTCCTGAAACCGCGCATTCGGCAATTCACCGTGCAACGGATGATGGTCCTCAGCGCCCGGATTACCCATCGCGGTCGCCCCGCAATGGAGCAGAAATGCGCCGTAATTCGCCAGATAGGTCGTCGTATCGATGGGATCATCGAACATCGATCGCATCGTCAACCGGCGTCCAAAAAACGTCGCGTCCCAAATCTGCTGGCCATGGAACGGCAGGAGGATCATCTCGCCATCGGCGTTCGAAATTCTCAGCGCCTTCACACCGCTCGCATAGACAAACGCACTCGCTGTCATACCGCCCGATTTCACAATCACGGTCTCTGCGCGTGAATACTCGATAGCGTTCAGATTGATCAGGGTCGTATCAGGCTGGATCGAAGGCATTGGTGTCATCCTCGGGTGATGTCTGAATTTGAATTGTCCGAGCGAGGCAGCCCTCGCCAAGCGGACCGTAAACGTGCCATAGGTGACTACTTCACCGCACCGGCCGTCAATCCCTTCACGATATATTTCTCGAGAAAGATACCGATCAGAACCAAAGGCGCAATGGCAGCAGTTGAAAGCGCCGCCATTGACCACCAGCTTATCCCCTGCGATCCGGTCTGGCTGGCCACCATCACCGGCAATGTCTTTGCATTAGTGCTGGTCAAAAGCGCCGCAAAGAAATATTCGTTCCAGCACAGCACAAAGGCGAGAATGAAAGCAGCCACCATTCCCGGTAGCGCAATCGGCATCACGATCCTGAAGAACGCACCCCAGAGACTGCAACCATCAACGAGGGCCGCCTGCTCCAGCTCGATCGGGATTGTATCAAACTGGTCTCGCATGATCCAGATCACGATCGGCAGAACTGTCAGCGTATAGACGAGAATGAGACCGATCACGTTGTCGAGAAGTGCCAGTTCCTTGTAGAGAACAAGAAACGGCATCGCCAGAACGACTGGCGGCAACAGCAGTTGCGACAAAAAGAAAAACGAAATGTCCTTGTTCTGCCATGGTCCGAACCTGTACCTGAAACGGCTCAGTCCGTAAGCGGCGAGAGAGCCAATGACAACGGCGACAATCGCCCCGCCGGTCGCAACTATCAGGCTATTCTCGAACCGGAGCAGAAACTCATCACGCACAGTGGAGGTCTCGAAAATGGTATCAGGCGAAAGTCCGAGCGAGCGCCATCCTCTCCAGTCCCCCGAAAACCGGCCGATGAAGGGAATAATGTCACCCTGGGTGACGTTCACAGCAGTCTTGAACGATGTCGTGACAGTCCAATAAATCGGAAACAGGCAAATAAATGCCCAAAACAGCAATATGCCGTATATCAATAGCCGCCCGCCGATAAAGCCCAACCGCTCGAGCGAGGCAATCGATCGCCGATCAAGCGGCTGTGTTCTTGCGGTATGGGCTTCGATCACGCCTCATTCTCCCTGCGCATCCATCGCCCGACAAATTTCAGGAGCAACGACACGAATATAATGATGATGATGAGGTAAACCTCTGCAACCATCGTTCCGTACCCGACATTCGATCGGTCGCGATATTCACGGAAAATGAAACTCGATACCGTATCCGTCGCCCCGCCCGGTCCGCCCGAGGTCGTATTGATCACGAGATCCGCAAGTTTGAGCTGGAAAATGATCCTCAATACAATGGCCGTCACACTCACCGGCAGCAAAAGCGGAAATGTGATCTGCCAGAATGATTGCCAAGGCGTCGCACCATCCACTTTCGCCGCTTCCTGGATTTCTCGGGGCAGCGCCTGCAATCCAGCAAGCAGCAGGATCATCATGAAGGGCAGCCAGACCCACGCATCGAGCAGCATGATACTCAACCGGGCGATCCATGGCGTCGTGAAAAATGCCGGATTATCCCACCCGATATGACGCATCAATGTCGCAAGCGGCCCGAAGCGGAATTCCATGAGGGATTTTCCGATCATCCAGCTCACCGCGACCGGGCTCAGCATGAAAGGTAACAAAAACGCGACACGAAAAAATTTTCGCGCGCGGATATCGGCATTCAGAAGCAATGCAAGCCCGAAAGCAACCACATACTGCACCAGAACGCCAAGAACATAGTAAACCATGTTCAGCAAGGCGTTCCAGAAATACGCATCATGAATCAATGCATAAAAATTATCGAGTCCATTGAACTTCTGCCCCTCGAACGCGCTCAAATTCCAGTCTGTAAAGGCGATATAGAGGCCGAAAAATGTCGGAAAAATCACCATCGCGATCGTGAAAAGCAAGGCAGGAAGCAAGAACAAGGCGCGATGCCCCGCCTCTCCCCGGATCATCACCTGCCCCGCGCCAAGTGCTGCCGCCCAGACAAGAGACGCATAGAGCGTCGGCCGCCAGTTCTCGAAGCCCAGATCAATCACAGCAAATGCGTGGAGGGTCTGCAACACGACAATTCCGGCGAGCCCGAGCGAGGACAAAAGGATCAGCACCCGACCCGCCAATCGGCGCGCGTCAGAAATGGCATGATGGTCCATCTCCATCTCGCTCACCGCGGGAATTGTTCGCAAAGTCTGCATGAAGCCCTTGACGTGTTCAATTGACAGAAAAGGTCCGATTCCGAATAAAAAGAGCTGGTGGCATCAAGGACGCCACCAGTCATTATCGCGTTGGATCCGAAAAGGAACCGATCACTCACATGCCGAGAGAGGCCTTGTAGAGCTTGATCTGCTTTTCCCGACCAATCTGGTCCGTAAGCTTCTCCCATGCAGCTGCAATCGCGTCTGCACCGGCCTGCACGGATGTCTTGCCCGCGTAGATCTTCGCCAACTCGTCTTCTGCCACGCTGTAATACTGGAAGATTCCAGGGATGCGGGGTTCAATGGCCGCGTTCGGATGGTTGTAGCTGTCAGCTTCCGACTTCAGATAGGACGAAATGAACGCCTTGTCGTAGCCGGCACCAACCCACTCGTCAATGTTGAAGTGGCTGTTCCGATATGGCTGGAAACCGGACGGATACGCCGACGCCCAGAGCGATATGTCCTTGCCGCCAAGATGGGCTGCCGCCGACCATGCCGCCTTCTGCTTTTTCGGATCGCTGTCGACACGGGCCATCACGTAAACGCCCCAGCCGATATAGGCCATGTTCGGCGCGAAGTTGGGGCCGGAAGCCAGCTTGTCCCACTTGCCGGTCTTGGCGTTGTAAACATCATCCGATCCCGGAAGGATCGAGAAACCGGTAACATCACCGACGACCGAGGAGTCCGACGTCTTGGCCATCGAGCCAACGTCACCCCACCACGCAAGCATCGACCCTGTTCCGGCCAGAAACTGCTGAAACGCGGTCGTGCCGGGATCGGCGTTGAGTTGGTCGGCCGGCTCAGACGGCAGGCAGTCGACAACATCCTGAATGGCACGAACCCACGCAGGATTATTGATACGAGGCTTCATCGTGTCAGCATCGAACAACCAGGCCTTGTCGTCGGGATGCTTGGCATAGGCCGTTGCGCGTGAACCGAGGAAGTAGAACGCGAAACCACCCCAACCCTTCGTCGGATCAAGATAGCCGTAAGCATCCTGACCGTTGATCTTTTTGCCCTTGAGGAATTTGGTGACCTCATTGACCTTCTGCCAGGTCGTCGGAACAGCCCAGTCACCCTTGTGACCTTCGTCCTTCCACGCCTTGGCAAGGCCGGCATCGCTGAAATAGTCCGTGCGATAATTGAAGTTGTGGCAGTCGCCATCGATCGAGATCCGATAGGTCTTGCCTTCCCACGTCCCGACAGGCGCCTTCAGATAGCCGACATAGTCATCCATGTCGATCTGCTTCTTGACCCAGTCAGGCATCGGCGACGCCAATCCTTTGCCGCAGACATCCCCTTCAAACGGCGCTCCCATCTCGACGATGTCGAAATCGACGGTTCCGGTCGCAATCGATTGCTGCAAGCGAGCATTGTAATCCGCCTGCGCAAGATCGATCCAGTTGATCTTGGCGCCGGTATAAGCCTCCCATGACTTCAGAAATCCGCGGAAGAGAAGATTGTGCAGATTCTGATTGTTCAACCCCATGAACGTCAGTTCGACGCCCTTGAATTCACCCGCTTTCACGTTCTCCTTGGTCGCACCAAGGCACATTTCGCCAACCTTCTGCCAATCGGCATCTGTCGGCGATCCCTTGCCAACACCGGGAACCTTCAGGATAGCGGCACGCAGGCTGTCAGCGGCTACTGCCGGCGTGCTGGTAAGAGCACCGAGCGACCCGGACATGCCGAGTGCGGCTACACCGGTAGCCCCCTTCAGAAGGGTACGACGGTCGATGACCATCCGGTTGTAAAGTTCAACTTTCATTCAATGTCCTCCCAAGTGGTTACCTTGATTTTACGTCTCGGCCGGATCAGACCGCTGAGCCTGAATGACCTCGATCGCGTTCGAACAAAACGGCCGAAACAATATGAACCAGCCCCCGTGCTTGTCAATTCACGCAAGGGCCGATTGAGCTCAGTCTACATCTTTATCCATTGCCGTAAAGCGAAAGCACTCCCCGGCCGTTGCCCCCCGACCGGGATCACCGCATCAAATCGCGGTTGCGCTCGTAAACTTCACGGAAAATCGAGTATTTCTCCCGATAGAGCGCGGCATATTCGCCTCTCGGTTCAAGCGCATATGCGACCGGATTCCAGTCCCGGATCGCATCAATCTTTACATCCCCCACAGCATACGCTGCCAGGAACGCGTCTCCGTAGGAAGCCCCCACAGTCTTACGGCGCACGATCTGCGTCTTCCCCGAAATATCGGAAGTGGCCTGCGCCCAGACCTTGTTCTTGATACCGCCGCCAACCGCGAAAACCAGACGGGGGACCTCGCCTGCCTCGTCATGGGTCTCAAAAATATGACGCGTGCCGAACGCTATTCCTTCAAGCAAGGCGCGATAAAGATCTCCGCGTCCGTGCGTGAGGTCCAGCCCGAAAACAACGCCCTTCGCATTCGGATCATGAATCGGTGTTCGCTCGCCCGAAAAATACGGCAGCATGACAAGCCCCCTCGCACCCGGCGGCGAAAGTGCTGCTTCTTCCGCCAGCTCCCGGAAAGCGCTCGCAGGATCAAGTTCCCGCGCAGCAATATCTCTGAACCAGTGGGTCAGCGTACCGCTTGTCGCCAGTCCGGACATCAGGGCATGCTGCCCGTCAAACAGCCAGGGCGCATATCCGAGCCGATGATCACGTATCCTCCTCGCCGCGAGAGCGATGATGAAGACAGTCGACCCGTACATCATCATCATGTCACCCGTTTCAAGAACGCCGACGCTGATTGCTTCCGCCGCGGCATCAGCGGTCCCGCATATGACAGGCGTGCCGCATGCCAGCCCGGTGCGTTCAGCCGCCTCCTGCGTGACCGTTCCCGCAACCTCCGTTGTCCACAACACATCAGGAAGCCTGTCGAGATCAATGATTTCTCGCGTGAGAGCGTCGCTGAAACACCGGTTCTCAACATCGTAAATCGGCCCCGTATTGGCCGCCGTATAGTGATCAATGACGAATGCACCGGTGAGGCGGTAAACGAGATAGGACGTGGACGTCACGATCTTGTGGGTATTCCGGTAAATGTCGGGACGACTCCGCTTCAACCAGAGAATTTTTGGTCCGATCGATTGCGATGTCAGCGCGTTACCGCACCTTTCAAGAATGATATCCGCGCCGATCCTCGCCACAAGATCCTCGATTTCCTGAGCCGCGCGCGTATCCACACCATAAAGGACAGCATTCATGAGCGGCGCACCCGATGTGTCGAGCGGCAGCATGCACGGGCCGATCGCACTCGTCCCGATTGCCCTGATGTCTCGTGGATTGACGGCGCTGTCTGCGAGCAATTTTCGTGAAATGAACGTGAAATCGTCCCACCAATCTTCAATCGGCCGGTGCTCTGCCCAGCCGGCCTGCGGCACGATCATCCGATGGGGCTTGGCAGCACTGGCGATAATCGTTCCCGTGCCGTCGACCAGAACACCCTTCGACTCGAACGTTCCAATATCAATGCCGAGATAATGGCGCATCAGGTATGATAGTCTCGATCCAGTGTGAATTTCGTGTCAATGCCTGCGATCCCTTTGAGCAGGAGATGCGTAAGGCTGGCAAGGTCTCGCGGGTCACACATCTCAAGCGAGGAATGCGTATACCGACATGGAAAACCGAGATCGATACTAGCAATTCCCTCATGCAATAATTGCACATAAGATGAATCCGTGAGTGCGCCGACATGGGCACTCCGTTGAAGCATTAAGCCCTCATTTTTTGCCGTTGTGGCGAAAAGACTAGTCAATGCCGGATGGGGAATGGTTCCGTTCAACGTGCCTCGGCCATGAAAACTGTAAAGACTCATTGCTGGTCCGGCACCCAGCCTGACATCGCCCCGCCCTGCTATTTCCGGCGTGTCTGTCGCCAGGATCAAATCCAGCTGGATGGCGATTTCGGGTGCCAAAGCGCGCGCCGCTGTCACTGCACCTTGCAGATTGAACTCTTCCTGCACCGAAAATACGACGTGCGTCGTCGGCTTGTACTTTTCGCGCAGCAGGAGCTCTGCCAAAACGATCAACACTGCACACCCTGCGCGATCATCCACCGACGTTCCGGCGATACGGCCACCAGCGAGCACCATTGCCTTCGGCTCGTACACAATCGGCGTGCCTGCATCAATTCCTGCCGCGATAACCTCGTCGGCCGTCGAAAATCCGGTATCGACGGCAATGTCCGCATAGGGAATGACCTTGTACTTTTCATCAGGCCCGGTGGCATGATGACTCTTGTTCGAGATGAGACCCGGGACATCCCGTCCCTCGCCAACGCACAGCAAAACCGGCTGCGACGCCAATGCCCGTTCGGGAACACCCCCGAGACGTTCAACCCTGATCAATCCGTTTGCCTCGATCTTGCGGACAATAAGGCCCAATTGGTCCATATGCGCAAAGACCATGACGCTCGGCAGACCCGGATCACCCGCAATTGTCGCCATCAGATTGCCAAGTCGGTCCGTCTTTGTCGTGAGCCCGAGCGAGACCAGTCTTTTCGCGATCGCGCGCCGGACCCTGTCCTCGTGCCCGCTCAAACCCGGAATCAGCATCAGTTCAAGTGTCAATGCGCGCAGTCGATCAACCATCATCGCCGTGCTCGAGGCCTCCCTCACCATCCGCCTCAACCTTTCCGGACCTGTCGGACAATTCGCATGAATTCCGCAGCTCGGTCAGCATCAACCGGATTCCACGTATCGCCGTCGACTTTGAGGGATGATCCGACGATCACGCCGTCGGCCACCCTCAGCACCTCACCAACCGTTGCATGCTTGACGCCGGTATTAGCCAACACCGGAACATCCGGCAGCACCGCCTTCACCGATTCAAGGTCCGACATTGCGGCAGCTTCACCCGTAATCGCTCCCGAAACCAGAATAGCGTCCGGAATACTGGAAAAAACCGCGCTTCGCGCCCGGTCCGGCAGGCTTCGCTGATCCAGCGAATAAGCAAATTCCGCACAGACATTGAACAGAACCGCGACATCATTCCGCCCCAACCGATCACGATATCGCAACGCTGCGCCCGCATCCGGCATCCAAGGTCCCATATCCGAAGCATACGTTCCCGTCATGATCTCTCGCACGAAAGATGCGCCCGTGGCGGCAGCAAGCGCCATTGTACTCATCGGATCCCACAACACGTTCACCCCGAACGGGACGCCGATCTCGGAACGCAGGGCGCCTATGGCGTAGGCCATCGTCGCAGTCGAAGCAGCATCCACCTTGAACTCGTAGGGTCGGTCATTCTCGTTGCCGAACATCACGGCATCAACACCCGCGGCTTGAAGTGCCGCCAAATCCTTGCGCGCTCCTGCAATGATCCCCTCAATGCCAGCCTTCGCATCATAGAGCGGCGCGCCCGGCATCGCGCCGAAATGAACCATGGCGATCACAGGCTTCTTGTGTCCGAATACGGCATTGAATTTTGCGGTCATGTCAGGGGCTCTCTCAATTCAATCTCTGGCCTGTCGTAGCATCAAACAAATGGGCTGCGCCGAAATCGGGCAACAGCGGTAGAATATCCCCTGGACGCGCCGAGACCCGCTCACGGAACACCCCCGTAATCTTCTGATTTCCCAGTTTTGCAATCACCTGCGTTTCAGAGCCCGTCGGCTCGATCACGGCGACTTCAGCCGTCAGGCTACCCTCTCTGAGCGAAAAATGCTCCGGTCGAATCCCAAAAACTGCCGCACGGCCGTCACTGTCACCTGGTGCGCTGGCAATCGGCAAGCGAACACCGTCATCCGTCTCGAAAATAGGCGAACCTCCACCCCGGATCGTTCCCTTGATCATGTTCATCGACGGAGATCCGATGAACCCTGCCACAAAAATATTGGTCGGCCGGTCATAGAGCTCGAGCGGTGATCCGATCTGTTCGACAATGCCGTCATGCATCACAACGATCCGGTCAGCCATGGTCATCGCCTCGACCTGATCATGGGTCACGTAAATCGTGGTTGTTTTCAGCCGCTGATGCAATTCCTTGATCTCGGCCCGCATCTGGACACGCAGTTTGGCGTCCAGATTCGAGAGCGGTTCATCAAACAGGAACACCTTCGGGTCACGAACGATCGCACGCCCCATGGCAACGCGCTGGCGTTGACCACCCGACAACTGCTTCGGATACCGGCCCAGATAGGGCACCAGATCGAGAATTTCGGCAGCCCGACGGACGCGCGTTTCAACTTCCGCCCGTGCCGTGCCACGCAATTTCAGCGCAAACCCCATATTTTCAGCCACAGTCTTGTGCGGGTAGAGCGCATAGCTCTGGAAGACCATTGCGATATCGCGATCCTTCGGCGGTAGAAAATTCACAACCTGATCATCTATTTTGACAGCACCGGACGTTATGGTCTCCAGCCCGGCGATCATGCGCAGCAATGTCGATTTTCCGCAGCCCGATGGACCGACAAGGATCACGAACTCGCCATCGGTGATGCTCACAGAGACGCCGTGAATAACTTCCTGTTCGCCATAGGATTTGCGAACATCAACGACGTCGACCGATGCCATGAATCATACTCCCTCTCAAAACAGGCTTGCAATTTTGTCCGAGACGCAGACCATATTACATCAATAGGCTTCGGTCGAGTGGCCCGGCGTCCCGGTTCGTTCACCATGTGCAATCGGAGGAAAGATCGCGATGCGCTATGAACTCATGCTTCCGCACCAGATCAGACAAGCCATCGCTGGGAACTGGCCGGTCATCCTGCCGCTCGGCGTGCTCGAATATCACGGCGAGCACATGGCAGTCGGCATGGATACACTGGCCGTCATCCGGATCATGGACATCATCGAAGTCGAGTCACCGCTCGTGATCCTGCCGGTTTTCTACTACGGCGCCGCAAGCTATGTCGTCGAAAAACCGGAAGGCAAAGGGTCCGTCCATGTCGATGCCGAGCGCATCATGCCGTTTGCGAAAGAGCTGTTCATCGGCCTCCTGAGGGTGGGATTCCGCAATATCCATACCTTTATTCATCACCAGACCGAGAATTTCGCTGTCGGCATGCCAACAGATCTCGCATTCAAATTCGCCGCCCGTCAGGCGATCTTCGACTTCATCGGCAAGGAACGGGGTGAGGGGTGGTGGGGTGACGAGAAAATGGCCGATTACTACGCTGATCAGGCTGTCGGAGGCGATCCGTTCAACTGGATCAAATCCCATCCCCTCATGACGGCAGACATCATCGCACGATATCCGTTCGATCATGCGGGAAAGGGCGAGACATCCCTGATGATGGCACTGTGCCCCGAAGCCGTCGACATGTCGAAGTTCTCAACGACCGAATGGTATGTCCGCAATGCCGTCGAGGCGTCCGCGGAACTCGGTCGCTTTGGCCGGGATTTGATCCTCGCCCATGTCCGTTCCGCCCTCGGGATCACCGCCCGATGACCGGAAACAAACCGCGGCATTGATCCGCGTGATCAGCGGTTCCACGTCGTGGAATCGGGCGTCAGCAGTTTTTGCGCGGTCAACTCGTCGGTCACGAGAACGGAAACCGTTTTTCGGAGCAAAGCCGCCCGAAGCACCCCAATTTTATCATCCCCGCCCGACGCCAAAATCACGGTCGGCACACAACGCAAATCATCCAGCGACATCGCCAAAACGCTGCGATTGAGCGGATGATCAATCACGTCGCCATTCGCATCGATCCAATGGGCACAAAAATCGCCCACCGCACCCGCTTTCAACAAGGAGTTCACGTCCGGTTCGCTGATCAACCCCAATTGCCGCATCGTCGCATCATGATGAAGCGAGCCCACCGACATCAGCGCAATATCGATATTCCGCGCATGGGCAAATGCATCCCGCACACCAGACTGGCTCCTGAGTACCTGCGCTGTCTCCTCGTTATCGGCAAAAACCGGCGCCGCAATATAAAAGCATTGTGCGTCATAAACATCCGCCAATCGGGACGCCGTCTCATACGCGTTCATGACAGAACCGCGTGTCAGGCCCCCGAGCAAAGAAACCACCGACAAATCACGCACGACCCGCCGTTCCACGGATCGAACCGACAGGCGAAGCGTGCGTCCCCAGCCCACGCCCACAGACATCCCGTCGCCGATCCGGTCGGACAAGACCGCACCCGCCGCCGTCGCTATCACCTGCGGTACAAATGAGGCATCGTCCGGAGTTGGCACCACCACCGCCTGATCAAGCCCGAATTTCCGCTCGAGGGCGGCTTCTGTCTCAACCGAAAGCGCCGAATTCACCCGCACCTGAACAATGCCGCGCTCACGCGCCTGCGCCAGAATCCGGTTCACACGCACCCGGTTCAACCCCAGCTTCCTGCCAATCTCGTTCTGCGTCAACCCTTCGACATAATACCCCCATGCTGCTCTCACCATCAGGGACTCATCCGGCAAAACAGGCACGATCATGCCGGTGCCTGATGGAGGCTCATAACCTTTGTCATGATCCGCCGTCAGAGCCTCAGTCACCGGTGGAACTCCCGCCAGTCAATCGTCATCGGCTTGGCGTGGCACACAGCGTCAATGATGGCCCGCGACATCGGCATTTTTGCGACCGCCAACCGGCCATCCGCCCACATCTTTTCAACCGTCGAACCAACGGCAAGGGCGAGCTCCGCACCTTCCACAGTATCCTCGGCCATATGCCCCGCCTTCGCTTCCGGATACGACAAGCCAAGTCCAAGCAGGCGCCCCATGCGCGAATTTCGCCCCGCAAGGCACGTCACATAGAGGTCACCGACACCCGGCAACCCGTCGACGCTCGCCTGCGTTCCGCCAAACACCGCCGACAACAGGCTCATCTCCCGAAGCGATTGCGCAAAAAGACTCGCCGAAAGGTTGTGCATCTGCGCGCCGTTCGTCGCTCGGCCCGTCCTTTCCAGATGCCCCGCCGCCCAGCCGACGCCAAGCGCGAAGAAATTCTTGAACGCCGCACAGACTTCGACGCCGACAACGTCATCCGAAGCCCTCGCGTGATAAAAGGGCGCGTCAAGAAGCACGATGATATCCTCAACCAACGCCGCATCATGCCCCGTGATCACAACGCCCGTATTACGGCCCGCCGCGAGTTCGCCCGCAATGCAGGGACCGCCAACGGCCAGAACAGGTACATGAAAACCGAGCCTTGCCTCAAGTTCGCGTGCCACAATTTTCGGAAAAACCTCGATCGTGCCTTGCTGTGCCGACAACCCCTTCGTGATCATCAGAACCGGAACGGGCCGCTGAAGCGCCCCGGCAAGTTGCTCGATCGCCCACATAACCCCTGCCGATGAAACACCCAGAATGATCAGCGCTGTCTCGTCATCAACACGGCTTGCAAAATCTGTCCACTCATAAGCCGTCACCGTTTCCGGCAATGTCAGACCGAGGCGCGGATGCAAGCCGTTTCCCTGAACGGACCGCACACTGTCCGTATCCAGAAACGTACCGACAAGATCAACCGAATGCCCTTTGACAGACGCAGGCAGGCTCATCGCAGAGCCCATGACACCCGCACCCAGAATTACGATCTTTGCCATCCGGCCTTCTCCGACCCTTCGGCGCTAGGCCAGTGACTTTCCTGTCACCGCATCGAAAACATGGCCCCGCTCGCGCACGGGCGTCAATTCGATCATCGCACCATGTTCGAATGAAACACGCTCGGACGTGATGGCACAAACCTCTGTCCCGCCAATATTCGCAAAGATATGGATTTCCGGGCCAGTCGGCTCCAACACTTGCACTTCAGCCATCAAAATCCCGCCCGGGACGATCTTCAAATGCTCAGGTCGAATGCCGAAAATGATATTCTGCCCGGCCTCGACTTTCGCGGTCAACGGCAATGGCAAGGCCATGCCGTTCTGAAGCCTGATCACAGCTTCTTTACCGGTGAGCTCGGCGACGCCATGCAGCAGGTTCATTGCCGGCGAGCCGATAAACTCCGCAACAAACAGATTTGCAGGATGATCATACACATCGAGCGGGCTACCGGATTGCTCGATATGCCCGTCCCGAAGGATAACAATCACATCCGCCATCGTCATGGCTTCGATCTGGTCATGCGTGACATAAACCGTCGTCGTCTTGAGCCGCTGATGCAGTTCCTTGATTTCCGTCCGCATCTGCACGCGCAATTTCGCATCGAGGTTCGAAAGCGGCTCATCGAAAAGGAATACGACAGGGTCGCGCACAATCGCCCGGCCCATCGCCACACGCTGCCGCTGACCACCCGATAATTGCCGAGGGAAACGCGCGAGATAATCAGAGAGATTGAGGATGGACGCCGCCCATTCAACCTTTTTCCTGATTTCGTCCTTCGGCATCTTCTTCAGCTGCATCGAGAAGGCCATATTGTCGAAAACGGTCATGTGCGCGTACAGCGCGTAATTCTGGAACACCATCGCGATGTCACGATCCTTCGGGTGCACGTCATTGACGACCTTCCCGTCGATCATTACCTCCCCGCCCGTGACACTCTCAAGCCCTGCGATCATGCGCAGAAGCGTTGATTTTCCGCACCCCGACGGACCGAGCAGAACAACGAATGATCCGTCGGCTATGTCGAGATCGATCCCGTGGATAACCTCAAGATCACCGTAATTTTTTCTGATATTGCGAATGGTGACGGGGGCCATGGCGTTCCTTCACTGCTGTTTGTGGACAGATAATCCGGGGTGGACGGAGAGAACGGCACTGCGGGCGTCGAGGATCATGTTGGCAATCTCGACGAAACCCGCACCACCGCGTGAATCAGAAATATAGGCTGGCAACGCATCGATGCGGCCGACAAAATCCCGAACATTGGCCACGCCACACGCATTCGGGAAAAACCCGAACATCGGCGCGTCATTCGGGCTGTCGCCGCAATAGACAAAGCAATCCCTGTGACGCTCCAGGTCAAGACCAAGAATTTCCTCAGCAAACAGGCGCGTCATCGAGAGCTTGTCGTAGGAACCGAACCAGCCATTGACATGAATGGAGGATACTTTTGCAGTCGCACCAGCCTCATTAAAAATGTCGACAATTCTGTCCACCGACTCTTTCGACAAGGCGGGCACGTCCTCGCAAAAGTCAATTGCCAGATCGCTCTCGCGATAAAGTTGGTCCGACGCCACCGCAGCGCCCGGAACCTTCACCAGAACCTGCTGTGCCACGCGTTCAAGCCGCTTTCTTCCGTCAGCACGCTCGGTAGCATCAAGCATGAAACGGCGGATCATCCGGCGTTGAGCGTGTTCATAGCTGAAATAAAACGCGCCGTTTTCACCCACAACCCCCGCCACGGGCCAGAACCGCGCGACCATATCGCACCATCCTGCAGGCCGGCCCGTAATCGGCACAATTGCCAATCCCGCATCCGACAACCGCTCCAAGGCAGCATAGGCCGCGGCAGGCAGACGCCCCTCGGTCGTGATCGTGTCATCAATATCGGTGAAAACACCCCTGATTTTGGCGCGTATCGCAACAGGCATCGCGGAAAGGGGCTTCATAGTCCCTCCTCGTCCAGAAACGGATCGAGCAGACCCACATCATCCGCCAGGTCCAGAAACGACCAGCGGCCACGAATTTCCCGCGCATATTTCAAAGCATCGCGCCAGACGGGGCGCGGTAACCCGAGCGTATCCGCATCAATCGGCCCGCCCGCTTCAACGAGCGCCGCGCGCATTGTGTCAACCGGAAGCAGCATTGGCCGCAATTCGTCGCACAGAACCGGCCAAATCTCGCTGATTTTCTGGTTGAATGCACGCGCACCATCCGCATCCAGCGCCTTCTTGCGCGACTCGGCAATGCACATCGGCCCGATGTCCGGACCATAGCGCCGCATCATCCCCACTTCGTCGATCACCGTTGGCCGGATCTGCGGCGGCGCTTTCATCGCCAGAATCCGATGCTGCAATCGCGCCATGGCAAGCGATGCAACGCCCACCTGCTGGCCATGAACCGTCCCCGGATGAGCATCCCCCGCAAACATGTCCATCCAGTGAGACACCTGATGTTCCCCCATCGAGCCATGGTTGGATACACCCGTAAAACACACTCCGAACCCGCAAAGCGTCAGCACCCGATGCAAAATCCCGACAGACTCGATATCGCCATAGCCAATCCCCGGCGCAGCCGCGATCATGTCGGCTTCTTCGTTGCCCTGTAAAATATAGGGCGTATTGGAAAAATAGGTTCCGAACAGCCGGTGGGAGGCCCACCAGTCAATCTGCGCCGTCGGGCGACACAGACTATCACCCAGCCCCGCCGCATTCAGCCATGCAGGTGCCGCCGCCGAAACCGCGAGATCAATAAAAATCCCCCGTGGCGCATGCGCGGGCAGCGATACTTTGAAGCCGTTTCCAAGCGTCACCGATGCCGTGGATGCGGCATACCCGTTCATCGATGCCGCCGTTCCGAAAACTGCGAAAGGGCGACCATCCTTGAACGTCGCATATTTGCAACTGTCCGATATAACGCCCGAACCAACAGCGATCACGGCATCCGCATGGCGGGTGAGTTCCTGAATACGGGCGATGTTCGGCTCGTCACACGCAATATCATCGGAGAGCACGATTTCGTCGACCGTTGCAATCGGGCGCAGTGCCTTCGCCACACGCCGCCCCATCGCCTCGACCGTATTCGTATCTGATACGATCGCGATCCGGCCACCGAAATTCATGCCTTTGACGAGGTCTGCCTCCTGCCCGTCCAGCGTCTCGGCAAGATAGATCGTCTCGAACGGACACGAAGCTGCCTTGCCTGTCTCCGGGTCAGTCCACCGTCCCGCAATCAGATCATCGATCACGGCGTTCCAGTTGTGGGGCGTCGGTTCAGTCATGCCTCTTGCTCCGCCTCGTCGGCAAAAGCAGCCAGTCGCGCGTTCCAGTCGGCAACTGCAGGCCAAAGATCCTTGTAAATGGCGAGCAATTCCCGATAGCGGGCATTTGATTTGGCATCTGGCTCAAACCGCCGTGTCGTCGGCCCGGCCATCGCCGCGGAGGCTTCCGGAACTGTTCCGAACCACCCCGCCCCGCGTGCCGCCGCCATCGCCGCACCAAGCGAGGATGCCTCCACCGTCGACGAGCGCACAATACTTCGCCCGGTCGCATCGGCCAGAATCTGGCACCATAAATCCGAGCTCGATCCGCCGCCGATCGCCACGAAATGATCAATCGGCTGACCAGTTTCTGCAATCTTGTCCGTCATGATCGTCTGTTCGAGTGCGATGCCGTCGAGCAGCGCGCGATACACATGCCCCCTCTTGTGAGACGCATTTAGCCCGGCAATCAACCCACGCGCCTCTGTGCGCCAATAGGGTGTCATCACGCCGGACCAATAGGGAACCAAAACCGCTCCCCCCGCACCGATACCAGCCGCCGCCGCTTCCGTTTCGAGTTGCGCGAACACCTGTCTTTCCGCGCGACCCTCCGCCCCGAACATTTCGCGGATCATCCAGTCGATCAGAAATGTCCCGGTGGGGATGCAGCTCTCGTAAATTCATCCCTGCTCCGCCACCGAATTCATCGTGCGAAAGGCGCGATCATGTGCGTAATTCTTGGAGAATGACCCCGCAACAACGGCAGTGCCCAGATTGATGTAAGCCCGGTTGGCGGCAAACACATTCACGCCCGTCCCGGCACATTGGCCATCCCCGCCGCCGGCAACGACCGGCGTGCCTTCGAGAAGGCCCGTCGCTTGCGCAGCGTCCGCGGACATCGGCGCCATCACGTCGCCGGGCCGGAAAAGTTGCGGAAATTGCGCCTTCGAGAGCCCGATTGCAGACAATATCTCGTCCGAATAGGTGTGCGACGGCATGTCGAGAATACCAACCGGATCGGCTGAGGCCGTCGACGTCACAAACTGGCCCGTCAACCGCCATGCAAGATAGCCATGGAGCTCGGTGACCATACCGAAGCGGGCAAAATTCTTCGGCTCGTGCTTTTTCATCCAGAGAAAACGATAAATACACGGCGTCACATCGCACGGTTTGCCCGTAATGGCATGTATACGCTCGGCGCCGAACTGGTCGGCAAATTCCGTAACCTCGGCCTTCGCACGCTCGTCAAGCCACAAAGTTCCAGGGCGAATGACCACGCCATCCTTCGTCAAAGGAACGAATGTCTCGCGCTGGTTTGAAATCGCGATCGCGGCAATACGCGCCGGATTGATCTGCTGGGTTAACTCCCGTAGCGATGAAGCCGTCGATGACCACCAGTCCTCGGGGTCCTGCTCGAAATGTCCGGGATGCGGATTCGACAGCGGAACCGGCGCACGTCCTTCAGCCAATGCACGACCCGCACGGTCCCAGGCGATTGCCTTGGTCGCCGTCGTGGAAGAGTCAAGACCGATGACGACGTCGCGGATCATGTCTGCTGCGCTTCAAGAAAAGTGGAGGCGGTCGAAACCGCCTCCACAGATTGCCTTCCTGACCGATCAGAGACCGGCTTCCTTGACCTGGGCATCGATCAACGAGGCGATCGTATCCATGCACTTCTTGGCACTGCCGCCAAACTCTTGGCCCGTCAACAACTTGCCGAGATTGACTGGAATCTCGTTGTTCGAGAAACCTGCCCACAACGGCATATCCGGCTCCGATGCCATGTCCTTGTTGATGGTCTCGAGAACGGTCGGCAGATGGCGCGTGGTGCCCGGGCCCACAACTTCCTTCGCCTTCACCCGCGGGTCCGCGAACGACGAGATCCGCATCGGGGCAAAACCTCCGCCCAAAGTGCAGCGAACCATGATGTCCTTCGAGCAGGCCCATTGCATGAACAGCCAGGCAGCATCGACATTCTTCGAGTACTTCGACAGACCGAGGATCGAGCCGCCTTGATGACCCCAGTTCGGGATTTCACCGAAGCCGGCCTTATCAACGGCGCGCAACCCTTGCTTGCCCTGAACAGGCCGCAGGATCTGCCAGAGACCCTGAACCTTCGAGTCAGCCGCATCCCAGCCCGGGAAGAACTCATCCCATGAATTGATGAGCGCAACCTGACCCGACGCACCCATCTGCCATTGTCCGTCCCAGGTGGAGTTGGTGGACTCGGGCGGAGAGTTCTTGAGCCATTCCTGATAGAGCTGCAGACCGCGGATCCCGGCCTCGTCATTACCGGAGAATTTCTTGTCCGCGGTGAAGATCGAGCCGCCTTCGTTCCAGATCATCTGCGTCCAGTCGCAGTTCAGCGAATAATGGCCCGACTTCGCCTGAAGACCCGTGCCGTACATACCATTACCCTTTTCAGCCTGGGTAATCATCTTTACGGCGGCAGTGAATTCATCCACCGTTTTTGGCGGAGCGATCTTGTGCTTCTCGAGGATATCCTTACGATACATGGTGCAAAAGATCGGAATGTCGAACGGAATGCCGACCCACTTGCTGTTGTAGAGTGCGAGACCGTCGACCAAGGGCTTCGAGAAGTCGTCAAAATCAAATCCCGGCATCGCAAGATTCGGCTTGTCCTTGTAATATTGCTGCGGATCGACTGTGTCCTGCGCAAATGTCGCAACCCACGACTGGTCGAGATAATACAGGTCGTAGGTGCCGAGCTGGCCCTGAACATCCTGCGTGGCCTTGGCCAGCACTTGCTCGAGCGGCACGATTTCGATTTCGACATCGATACCCGTGAGTTCGGTAAATTCGCCCTTCAACTTGTCGAGGACGACAGTCGGAGGAGTTGCTTCCGAAGTGTAGCGTATCTTCTTGCCTTTGAACGGCTTCGCGGCGTCCTTCAGCCACTTGTTCATCTCGGCGTCCTGCGCGTAGGCGGCATCGCCAACCAGTCCTGTGCCACGGAACGGACGGGTATTGCCCAGCAAAGCGGTGTTGAACGCCGAGAAACCGATCCCCGCCATGCCTACCTTGCGCAGGAAATCACGCTTGCTGATGCGGCGTGCACCAAAATCCTTCGCCAGATCGACGATGTAGGTTTTCTTGTCGTACTCTTTGAAGCTCATAATGATCCTCCCATGGGTTTGAGCTATTTTCTCGTGTGCGGTTCACTCTTTGAGAGATCCAAGCGTGAGCCCGCGCACCAGATGCTTTTGGACGAGCAGGATGAACACGAAACTGGGGATAATCGCCGTGGTGCCAAGCGCCGCGATGAAACCCCATTCGTTGCCCGTCGAGGTAACGAATGTCTGAATCTTGACCGGAACCGTCCGGATGTCGGTCGTCAGAAACAGGGAAAGAAGGAATTCTGTCCAGGAAAAGATGAAACACAGCACAGCAGACGCCGCCACACCACCCTTCACCATCGGCAGCACCACTTTGCTGAAGGTCTGCCAGCGCGTGGCACCGTCAATCATCGCCGCCTCGTCGACATCCCTCGGCACATCATCGAGGAAAGATTTCATCAGAAGCACCGCAATCGGAAGGTTCATCAGCGCATAGATCATCATAAGTCCGAGATATCCCATATACAGACTGTCCGTGTCCCGCATACCGGCGACCTTGTAAATCGACACCAGCGGGATGAGGATCGCGATGGGCGGCATGAAACGCTGGCCCAGCACCCAGCTCAGATAAAAACCGCGACCGCGGAACATCATGCGCGAAATCGCATAGGCCGCGAACACCGCAACCCCCATCGTGATCGTGGTCGCGCCGACGGAAACGATGATCGATTCAAAAATCGACATGCGGGAATCATAGGACTCCGCACCGGCAACACCCATTCCGAGACCTTCGTCGATCGCGATCTGCGAGCGCGACTGCCCGAAAATCGTGACGCCATAATTGATGAAAGTTGGCGTGAAATCGAAGAAATTCACGCGGTCCTTGTCAAATACCGCCGAGATCGGCTTGATCGAGGTCAACGCCCACCAGAAAATCGGAAACATGAAGAGCGCGGTCACAAAAACCGCCACTATGTCACGCAGGATTTTAAGCGGGCGGGACATTTCCATCAGAGCTTCACCTTGAAGATTTTCATGAAGACCGAAGACATCACAATCACGATGATCAGTGTCAACAGGGCAATGGTCGAGGCATAGGGGAAGTCGGCATTGCCGAAATAGATGCGCCCGGCATAGGAGGTCAGCGTCTCTGTCGCAGTCCCAGGCCCCGAATCCGTCATCACCTTCACATAGTCGAATGCACGGAAAAGATCGATCCCGCGGATCAGAACAGCAATCGCGATCACCTTGGACATCATCGGTAGTGTCAGCTTGAAAAACACCTGAATCGAGGTCGCACCATCAATCGCCGCCGCTTCGAACGGTTCCTTCGGCAGAGACCGCAAACCCGCCATCATGATCAGCACCATGAACGGCGTCCACTGCCAGATCTCGGCGAGAAGCACGCCAGCCAGAGCGGTATCGGCATCACCAAGGATCGAAAAGCCGACCGGCAACAAACCGGTCGCAATCAGTCCGCGACTCAGAACGCCGAACGAGCCGTTGAGCATCAAAAGAAACATCATCGCGGTCACCGCAGGCGGGATGACGAGCGGCAGCGTCATCAGGGCACGTAACAGCGCATAGCCCTTGCGTTCAGAGTCGAGCAGCAGCGCAATGAGCATGCCCAGCACCAATTGGAACACCAGGGCGAGGCCCGTATAGATCAGCGTGTTGAGCAGCGCGTTCCAGACACGTTCGTCAAAAAGCATCTTCGTCCAGTTATGGTCGAGATCGAACACCATCTTTCTGGTGGCTGCGTTCTTCTTGTAGAACGATAACCAGATTGCATAGAGGAGCGGATAGATGCCGAAGACGGTCATCAGTGCCGCCGCAGGAAACAACCAGGGAAAAGGGTGTTCCGCACTCAAAAACCGCGGCAGTGCAAACGATCGGGCCGAACCCGTCCCTCTGAGTACCGCCTCTGTCAAACGTTGCGCTCCCCTCGTACCGCCACCATGTTGCTCACGCCGCGACAATCGAAAATCCGCCCGGACAATCCGAAAAGCTGAACTATTGTAACGCGATCTATCTTTATTTCATCAACAATGAAGACGAAGGATGCGCTTGTCAATCGCGATTCACAGGCACCGCCCAAACACCGAAAAAATTTTTCGGCATCGTTTTCCTCGTACACGTTTTGGTCACTCATTCCCCTTAATCATTCCCGCACGGTGGAGTGTTGCAATGAGTCCCATTCAATCCCTGGTGGAAGATATCGAGGCGGCGCTTGATGATCAGACGTCAGATCGTCGCGTCGCATTGCTGCACCGCATCACCAGTCTCTTCATCGAACAGGTCCCGGATCTCAACGAGGAGCATATCGGCGTCTTCGACGATGTGATTCTCTGCCTCGCCCTCGAAATCGAATTTCATGCGCGCGTCGAACTCTCCGAGCGCCTCGCAGATCTCGATCGCGCACCACGAGGCACCATCAAAAATCTGGCATTGGACCCCCACATCAACGTCGCGGGTCCGGTTCTGGAGCGTAGTGTTTGTGTTGACGAAGAAATATTGGTCACAATTGCCCGCGAGCGCGCTCCCGAATTCCTCCGGGCCGTCTCCCGTCGCCGGGCAATTTCCGGTGCCGTGACAGACTTTCTGATCGAACGCGGTGATCATGAGCTGGTGCGCGCCATAGCAGAGAACCGCCAGTCGGCCCTGTCCGATCACGGTCTGCGACTACTCGCCGAAAAGGCCGTCGAGGACACGCGACTCTATCGGGTATTGAAGACACGGCCCGATCTCGCGACACGTCATATCGGGGCCATTCTTGACGCTGCAAAACGTCGCGCGAAGGCGGAAATGCGTGAGCTCGCTGCAAATGATGATGCCCTTGAAAGTGCTCTCGACACCGGCACCGCCGCTGTTCTCAATAATCCGGGCGTGCTCGCACTCACCGAGGCATTGGAAAATGCGGATTACGCAATCTCCATGCAGGAGCACAGATCTCTGTTGACCGAGCAGTCAGTCATCGAGTGTCTGAAACTCGGAAAGATCGGCGAGGCTCTTGCCATTGTTGCCCATCTCGCTGAAATGCCCCGCGGTACGGTTATGATCGCCTACGGTGCTGCACAGTTCGATCCGCTGCTGTTCATCTTCCGCGCATTGAATTTTGACTGGAAAACCTTCGAATGCGCACTCAGCGCGAAACATGGCGGGAAGCTGCCCGAAAGACTTCGCCAAAGCGCACATTCCAGTTACCACGCCTTGACAAACTCGACCGCTACGCGCGTTATGCGCTTCATCGCCGCACGGTCGAATACCACTGCAGCAATTGCAACTGGCGGATAGGCGTTCATCCGGCGGCCGTTCGTCGCTCGAACGTCAGATAGCTCGGTTTGCGACCCTCGCGCTTCGCCTTGGCCTCGTAGCGCGTGCCCCGCCAGTCCACCCATGGCAAACGCCAGTCATCAGCAACAGCAGCTGTCCATCGAAATGCGCCCGAGCGCATCGTACGGACCAAAGTCCACCCTGCATAATGGTCAATATCGCTCGCGAAACGGAATTCGCCTCCCGGCCTGATCACACGCCCAAGCAGGGTGAGGCTCTCGTCCGAGACGAAGCGGCGCTTATTGTGCCGACGCTTTGGCCACGGATCCGGGTAAAGCAGGAAAACCCTCCCGATACATTGTTCGGGCAATGCGTTCAGCAAGTGCATCGCATCCGTGTCGTAAAGGCGGATATTCGTGATCCCGCGCGTTGCAATCTCCGAGAGCAACTTCGCCATTCCGTTAATGAACGGCTCGCATCCGATAAACCCGATCGTCGGATTGGCCAGCGCCTGCGCAAGCAGATGCTCTCCGCCACCGAACCCGATTTCAAGCCAGACGTCGGCAACCCTGCCCGGAAAAAGCAATGCCGGATCAGTCGCCAACGCCGGGTCAATCCGCAATTTCGGCAGAAGATCGGCAAAAACATCAGCCCGCCTCGCCCGCAGCCTGTGACCCTTTCGGCGACCGAAAAAAGCGGTCTCCCGTCTTGCCGGTTCGTCCTTCGGGGCCATCTCAGCCCAGCTTCGACGCGATTGCCGGAATCAGGTCCGTCTTTTCCCAGGAGAAGCCGCCATCCGCATCGGGCGCACGGCCGAAATGCCCGTAAGACGACGTCCGTGCATAAATCGGCCTGTTCAGGTCGAGATGTCTGCGAATACCGCGTGGCGACAGATCCATCGACTCCATTAATGCACGTTCAAGCTTTGCCTCCTCAACCTGCCCGGTGCCGTGCAGATCGGCGTAAATCGACAACGGGCGCGCAACCCCGATCGCATAGGAGAGCTGGATCGTGCACCGGTCGGCAAATCCGCCCGCGACGACATTTTTAGCCAGATAACGAGCAGCATAAGCCGCAGACCGGTCAACCTTGGTCGGGTCTTTGCCCGAAAACGCACCCCCGCCATGCGGCGCGGCACCACCATAAGTATCGACGATGATCTTCCGGCCCGTCAGGCCGCTATCGCCATCCGGACCACCAATGAAAAACTTGCCGGTCGGATTGATATGCCAAACCGTGTCCTTGCTGATCCAGCCGTCCGGCAATGCGCGGCGCACATAGGGCTCCACCAACTCACGCACCTGATGCGACGTCATGTTTTCGATCAGGTGCTGATGCGAAACGACAATCTGCGTCACACCGACCGGCTTGCCGTTCACATACCGAACCGTTACCTGGCTTTTCGAGTCGGGGCCAAGTACTCTTTCCGTGTCGGCGTGGCGTGCCTCGGAAATCAGCCGCAAAATCTTGTGCGCATAATAGATCGGCGCTGGCATGAGTTCATCAGTGTCGCGGCAAGCATAGCCGAACATAATCCCCTGATCGCCCGCACCCTCTTCCTGATTGGTCGGTTGTTTCGCATCAACGCCCTGCGCAATATCGGCGGATTGCCCGTGCAGCAGCACGTCAATATCGCACGTGTCCCAATGGAATCCGTCCTGCTCATATCCGATATCACGGATCGCCATACGCGCCGTATGGGCAATCCAGTCTTTTGTCACCGTGCTCGGCCCGCGCGTTTCACCGGCAATCACGACTCTGTTCGTTGTCGCAAGCGTCTCGCAAGCGGCGCGGATGTCCCATGGGTCGATGCCCGCCTTCGGCCCCTCCCTGAAAAACAGGTCGACGATCTCATCCGATATACGGTCGCAGACCTTGTCGGGATGCCCTTCGGAAACAGATTCGCTCGTGAAAAGATAATCGGAACGTGCCACGGAAACCTCTTGTGATGGAGTAAACCAAGCGCCCCTCAACTCCGGCAAAATCGGAGCCGACGCGTTGAAAACACCAATTTCTCGTGGCAGGAGATATCGTCCAAGTCAAGCCGAAAGAACGAATTCGTTCTGTTCAACGAACGTGATCATTACGTATTTCAGCCGTTACGCCGCCATTTCATCTCCGGCAATGGCTGTCACCAACTCAACAACGCGGCGCCTCAATTTGGGGTCCCTGATCCTGACGAAAGCGCGGTTCAGCTGAACACCTTCATTCGTGCCGAGAAAATCCGACACATAGGTTGCAGTTTCATCCTCAAAACCGTTTCCCTCGATCGCCATGGCGTTCTGAGGTGCCCCCTCGAAGAAAAACTCCACCGGAACGCCCAGCAGACCGGATATCTCCTGAAGTCGGCTCGCACCGATACGGTTCAAGCCCTTTTCATATTTCTGGATTTGCTGAAAGGTAAGTTTCAAAGCATCGCCGAGCTTTTCCTGACTCAACCCCGCGAGCACCCGCCGCATCCGCAGACGGCTTCCTACATGTCGATCAATCGGATTCGGAACTTTCTTCAGCATGTCAATCCCCAGCTAAGCTACCTGACGTCAAACGGAACATAAAACCGATCAAATTATAGAAATAAACAGCGGTGTAATCGCCAATCCATACAACTTAAAACAAATATTGCCGTCTGTAATATGAATAATCGATCAGCCTGCTTATATCGATTATTGACGTACTGACTGGCAACCTGTTAAAATTCGAATCAATAATTACACCCGCATTAACGACTTATGGTTGTAGAATTAATAAAAAATAAACGCTAAGTCAATTTCCAAAACCGGCCATAAAGGCAGATTCCCAATAAAAGGATCGCTATGGTTAGCGCTGATAGTGAATCAGTCCGGGAATAGAGAGTCGGTTCGATCGGCACTGGCAGAAATCCGTCAAGAGTACCCGTTTCGCCAAGACCAATCTTGCCAATGACCCGACCGTAGGCATCGACAATCGCGGAAATCCCCGTATTGGCAGCGCGAACGAGCGGTACGCCCTGCTCGATCGCCCGCAATCGTGCCTGCGCAAAATGCTGGAAAGGCCCCGGAGTGTTTCCGAACCAGCCATCATTCGTCACATTGAGCAAGACGCCCGGACGTGAGCCGTCATTCGGCAGGATCTCCGAGGGAAAAATCGCCTCGTAACAGATCAGCGGCGAAATCGGCGGCAATCCCGGTACAGTCAACACCGAACGTTCCGAGGCCGCTGTAAATCCGCCCGGCGCGTTCACAAACTGCCTCAACCCCCATTGCGTTAGAAGATCCGAAACAGGCAGATATTCGCCAAACGGCACAAGATGCACCTTGTCGGCCGAAGCCGTGATTCGACCATCCCCGTCCACCACCTGTATTGCATTGTAAAATAGCCGCCCCGGGCCATCGGCCGGATCTTCAGCACGGACGGCACCCGTCAGAAGGTGGACATCAGAGCCGAGAAGCGTCGCAATTTGCGCCAAGGCCTCAGGTTCCTGCTCAAGCAGAAAGGGAAAAGATGTCTCCGGCCAGATGAGATGCGTAATCCCCTTCATCCCTGTCGGGTCGGGGTAGCTTCCCTTCGAGCTGAGCTGAAGATAATGCTCCATGATCGTCGCGGCATGGGATCGGTGAAAGCGGTCATCCTCCGGCATATTCGCCTGCATCAGGCGCAATTTCACATCCGGCACATGCGCCGACGGCGGTACGGACAACCGCAGTACGCCAAATCCCGTAATTCCCGCCAACACAAGAACCGCCATCAGCGGAGCAACGATTTTCTCTCCCCGCCTCCGTCCGGAGAATAAACAAACCGGCGCTGCAAAAATGGCAATCGCTAGAAAATCAAGACCATGACTGCCGATCACCGAGGCAATTTGCGCCGTCTCCAGCGTTCCGCCAAGGGTCATACCGAAATTGTTCCACGGAAACCCGGTCAGAACCGTCGCCCGCAACCATTCGGAAGCGCCCAATCCAAACGCAAGCGCCAGAATACGTCGCCCGCTCGAATCCCATAGGCTCCGCGCTAATCCGAATCCAATGGCCGTAAAAATCGCAAGCAGGGCAGGCAATCCCAGAACACCCAGCGGCAACGCCCACGCGAACTGGTCCGGATCAACCAGAAAAGCCGCACCCAGCCACCAGAGCCCGCCGACAAAATACCCGAAACCGAGCCACCAGCCGTAAATCGCCGCCTGCCTGATGGAACAGGAGTGATCAATCAGCCATACCGCCATCATCATCGGCAAAAGCAAGGCCGGAATCACAGAAAATGGCGGCATCGCCAATGCGCCGACACCTCCCGAAACCCACGCCAGCAAGAGCCGCTCGATCCGCCCCGTCGCCGCCAGCCTTCCAGCAATGATCCCGATCATTTCGACCTGTCAGGACCGGTCGGGCGAAGGCCCGTCGGAAACGTCAGTGGCCGGCTCGTCCGTTTTCTCTGCCGTCTCGCTGCGGCCCGCCTTTGTGCTCACGGGTTCACCGTCGATCATGACAACGCGCTTGTGCACCCGCACGCGCTTCAACCGCCGCGGATCAGCATCAAGAATTTCAAACTCCAGCATGTCATGGTTGGAGATGATCTCGCCGCGGATCGGCACCCGCCCCGCCAGTGCGCCCACCAAACCGCCGATCGTCTCGACATCCTCCGCAATGTCTTCGTTCATCAACTCGATATTGATCACGTTCGAGACATCTTCCAGATTGGCCCGCGCATCGATCACAAAACTGCCGTCCGCCATCGGCATGATCATCGGCGTCTCGTCGAGATCATGCTCGTCCTCGATATCACCGACGACAATCTCGACCAGATCCTCGATCGAGACCAGCCCGTCCGTCCCGCCATATTCGTCGATCACAAGCGCCATGTGCGTGCGCGTCGTCTGCATCTTGACCAAAAGATCAAGCGCGGGCATCGACGGCGGCACAAACAGCACTGGTCGCAATATCTTCGCGGCTGAAAGCGGCATCATCAGGTCAACCTTGCCGAGATCGGGCACGCCGACAGGAACTTTCCTCCGCCGCCCGCCCGGCACCTTCTCCGCCCGCGCGGCGATGTAATCGATAAAGTCCCGAATATGGATCATCCCGCGCGGATCATCCAGCGTTTCCGAATAGACCGGCAACCGCGAATGCCCCGCCGTCCGGAAAATCCGCAACAGATCGCCCAGTCCCGTATCAATCGGCACGGAAACAATATCGGCCCGCGGCACCATGACGTCATTCACCCGCTTCGCCCGCAGCCCCAGCACGTTCTTCAGCATTTCCCGTTCGCGCGGCGAGAAATCATCCGTCGTGCCAGCTTCCGCCAGCGCCTCTTCGATATCACCCCGGATCGAAGCAGATTGGCGCAACCCGATCCGCGCCAGCAAGCGGCCTACAAAAGTATCGCTCGATGCTCCATCCTGCGGCTCGTTTTGGCGCCCCGTCTGCTGATAATTGTCATCGGAACCGTTCTGTTTCATGGCCTTGATGTTCAAAATTATCTCTTTATCTGGAGGCCGAAGCCCCGCTTTGCAAGTGATTATACCCGGTAAGGGTCCGCAATACCAAGCTCGGACAGCACCCGTGTCTCAAGCGCTTCCATCCGTTCTGCGTCCTCATCAGTTTCATGATCATACCCGATCAGATGCAGAAATCCGTGCACCATCAAATGCGCAACATGATCGGCAAACGGCTTGTCTTCATCTGCCGCCTCGCGCTCGACCGTCTCGAAGGCCAGAATAACATCACCGAGAAACGGCCAAGATGAAATCTTGTCCGCTTCGACCGCCGGAAAGGAAAGCACATTTGTCGCCTTGTCCATTTTCCGCCAGGCACGATTGACCTTGCGCACCTGCGCATCATCCGACAACATCACGCTCACTTCGGCCCCGTCCATCAACGAGACCCCCACCATGCGAGCCGCCATGCCGATCGCCTTCTGTGCCAGCGCATCAAACACGGCAATATCGCCCCAAAGCTCGCTTTCCTGCCCGACATCGATACTGATCTCTGTCATGCGCCTGAAAGCTCTTTCGTCTTGCGATCCTCGGCATCGTAAGCGCCCACAATCCGGCGCACGAGATCATGCCGAACGACGTCACCCTCGGCAAACCTGATCCGGCCAACGCCCTCGACACCCTGCAAAATCCGCGTCGCCTCGACCAATCCCGACTTCTGCGATGGCGGTAAGTCGACCTGCGAGGGATCGCCCGTCACGATCATGCGCGAACCCTGCCCAAGCCGCGTCAGCACCATTTTCATCTGCATTGTCGTTGTATTTTGTGCTTCATCCAGCAATACAACCGCATTGCTCAATGTCCGCCCGCGCATAAAGGCGAGCGGCGCAATCTCGATCATTCCGGTCTGGAGCGCACGTTCAACATGCCGCGCCTCCATGAAATCATACAATGCGTCATAAATCGGCCTTAGATACGGGTCGACCTTTTCGCGCATGTCTCCGGGCAGAAATCCGAGCCGTTCCCCCGCTTCCACTGCGGGACGCGAAAGGATCAATCGCTCGACATGCCCCTGCTCCATCAACTGCACGGCATACCCCACAGCCAGCCACGTCTTGCCGGTTCCCGCAGGCCCTTCGGCAAATACCAGTTCATTGCTCTTGAGCGCTCGCAAATAGCAGTGCTGCGCCGCATTCCGTGCCCGCACCCGCTTCCGCCGCGTGACGATCTCGTCAAACGACGCCTCCTCGACGATCAATGTCGGGCTCGACGGAAAGAGCGAGCCCTGATAAGCGGCCTCCTCGATCGCTCCGTCCACATCACCCGCCACAATCTGGACACCAGCGAGCACCCGCTCATGCAACCGGCCCAGCACCCGCTTGGCCTGCTCCATCGCGTCGGTCGGACCTTTTAGACTCACTTCATTACCGTTCGCAACCGCGACAATCCCGAGCCGTCGTTCAATCTGGGTCAGATTCTGGTCGAAATGGCCAAAGACCAATCCGGCGATTCGATTATCCTCGAAGCTGAGGTGCCCATCCGATATTTCCGTTCCTGCCTCTTTCACCGACTCGGAAACAAGGTGGGGCACCATATTGCCGGTTCTCAAATGCTCAACTCCTTGTTTTTCATGCGGCCTCGACCGCCGAAAGATCACCCACCAGACTATTCGCCGTCACCCGCGCAATGCGCACCGGCGCGAACTTGCCGATCAGTGATGCATCGCCCGCAACAGCCACTGCCGAAAGATACGGACTTTTCCCGGCAATCTGCCCCGCGTGCCGCCCGGCCCGCTCGAACAGCACATCCACCGTCTGCCCGACCATCCCGTCAAGAAACGCCGTCTGCTGCTGCAATATCAATGCCTGCAAGGCATGAAGCCGTTCCCGTGCCATATCCTCGGGCACTTGCGCGGCGATTTCCGCCGCAGGCGTTCCGGGCCGCGGGCTGTAGCTGAACGTATAGGCGCTTGCAAACCCCACCTCGCGCACCAGCGCCATCGTCTCCTCGAATTCCGCATCCGTCTCGCCCGGAAAACCGACAATGAAATCCGACGAGACTGCAATGCCCGGGCGAACTTTCCGCACCTTTTCAATCGTCCTTAAATACGCATCAACCCGATGCTTCCGGTTCATCGCCGCCAAAACCCGATCAGACCCCGATTGCACAGGCAAATGCAGAAACGGCATCAACTCAGGTAGCTCACCATGCGCCTCGATCAACTCGTCATCCATATCCGCCGGATGACTTGTCATATAGCGCAGCCGCTCGATCCCCTCGATCTTCGCAATCCGCCGCATCAGCGTCGGCAACGAGACCGCCCGCCCCTGCTCATCCACCCCGTGATAGGCATTCACATTCTGGCCCAGAAGCGAAATCTCCCGCACGCCATGCGCCGCAAGCTGCTCCGCCTCGGCGACAATCTTCGCGACCGGCCGCGAGACTTCCGCCCCCCGCGTATAGGGCACCACACAAAACGTGCAGAACTTGTCACACCCTTCCTGCACCGTCAGAAAAGCCGTAACCCCGCGTGACCGGATAGCCGGGCCGGACGCCTTCGGCAAAAGATCAAATTTGTCGACCGGCGGAAATTCCGTATCGATCTGCGCCTTTTCCTTCAATCGGGCGCGTTCGAGAAGTGTCGGCAAATCCTGATAACTCTGCGGCCCGACGACCACATCCACCGCATTCTGCCGCCGGATGATTTCCGCGCCTTCCGCCTGCGCAACACAACCCGCAACAACAATCTGCAATTCACGGCCATTATCGGCGCGTGCCTTCTTCGACTCGCGGATCCGGCCAAGTTCCGAATAAACCTTCTCGACCGCGCGCTCGCGAATGTGGCATGTATTCAGAATAACGAGGTCCGCATCGCCCTGCGTCTGCGTCTCCTCATATCCGGCCCCAACCATGACATCGGCCATGCGCTGGGCATCGTATACGTTCATCTGGCAGCCATAAGACTTGATGAACACCTTCTGGGACTTGTGCGTCGACATGAAACTCCCTGAGTCGCCCTGCCTGCAGTTTACACGAGCTTTGAAAAAAACGCTCTCTTTTCTGCAACACGCTCGTCAGTATTTTAAAATCTGCGGAAGTGATCCTTTTCCCCTGCGCATCGTTTCCGTCAAGGCCTGTCGCACCGCTTGTTCGGCTGATTTTGTCAATCGTTTGCGGCTGTGTGGCAATCGGTCATCGCCTGTTCCCGGAATAGGCGGACAGAAAACCACAGCTGCCTCGATCGGGCCGCCACCCATGACGCCGCCAAGATGCGACAATAACGTCATATCCCCGTACCATGAGATCGCCGGGCGATCCTTCCTGCCAATCGGCAGCCCGCCACGACTCTTGTAGGTCACGAGAACCGGCTGCACAACGCAACCTGCCTCACCCATCCCGTCATGAACGGCACCGACAAGCGCCGATTTGAACGGCAGAATGCGGTTACCGTCATTCGTTGTGCCCTCGGCAAACAAAACGATGGCATCCCCGCCCCTGATCCGTGTCTGGATGCTCTCGACCGCGCGCTTGGTCTGGGAGCGCCGCTCGCGCTCCACAAAAATGGACCGCTGCAATCGCGCAAACGTTCCGAAAACCGGCCAACCCGCTACATCCGACTTCGCAACAAACGACATCGGCATCACGCTACTCAGCACCACAATATCGAGCCAAGAGGAATGGTTCGAGAGGATCAGCAAGGGCCGATGATCGGCAATTTCTCCATCCACCGAAACCTGAACGCGGAACAGGCGGCAGACAAAGCGATGAAAGACAACCGGCAAATGGCCCGCAACGCCCGATCCCGCTCTCAGCGCCAGCCATTGCACGCCCATCAGCACAATCGTGACAGGAACAAGCAGTACCGTTACTGAAAACACCCGCAAACGGGACATTTTTCCTCGCATCTTTGTGTTCCAACGGCAGTTTTCGCGACGGAACCGCCTCGCGGATCGAGCATCTATGACTGAAGTGAACGCTTCATGACAATCGCCGTCGCCGTTCGACCGTCGCCCTTCTGGTAATATGCGTCACGCCGGCCTATCCGCTCGAAGCCCAGCCGCTGATAGAGCGCCCGCGCGGGCATATTCCCCTCTTCAACTTCCAGAAACAGCGACACAATCCGCCGCGACACCAATTTCTGCTGATGAAAACGCATCAGCCTCGAGCCAAAGCCACTTTTTCTGAACCGCTTCCGGATAACAATCGACAAAATCTCCGCCTCGTCAGCAACGACCCTCGACACGACAAATCCCGCCAATGTGCCGCCCGAACGGCCCACATAAACACCATCCGCGACAATCGAACGATCCGCCAGCATCGCCTCGAAATCGCCACTGCTCCAAGGCGCCATAAACCCGCCCTCGGCATGGGCCTCCGCAAGTTTTGCCGCATCTTTGACAGGAACGGAACGAAAAACCGATGTACTATTTTTCCGAAAAAGCCCTCGGAGCCAGCCCAACAGCCATTCAAACATGGCTCACGCGCCCATTCGTCTGCGGGTGCGCATCGGGTGCCTTCAGATAAACGGGCGTCGGCGGTGCAAATTCCGGATTGGCTGAAACACCAAGCCGCGCAATCCATCCAAGATCAGGCCCGTCAAGTTGATTGACCGCCTCGGGATGGATACCCGCCATCCGAAGAGCGCGGGCGAGTATCGCCGCACCCGATCCGACAACATGCACGGAGCGGGATTTCACCGCCGCAACGAGCGTTTCGATCGCATAGGTCTGCGGTGGTTGGAACACCCGCCCCGCACCACTCACAATCTGCGCATACATGTGGCCATGCCGCGCATCAATCGCACTCACAATCAGGCTACGCTCGTCGCCGTCAATGTGGGGCACGGAAAATGCCGTCAGTGTTGTAATACCCACTGCGGGAACGTCGAGGCCCAGCGCAATTCCCCGCGCTGCCGAAAGCCCGACCCGCAACCCCGTAAAACTCCCCGGCCCGACCGACACCGCAATCTTGTCGATGGAGCCAAACCCGCCGTCAACCTTAGCAATCACCCGTTCGATCAACGGCATCAAAGCTTCCGCGTGCCCGCGATCCATCGGCAGGCTTTCGGACGAGATAAAAATATCTGTCTCGCTGTCCATCACACCCGCAGAGCATAGCCCCAACGCTGTATCGATGGCCAAAATACGCAAGAGAGCCCCTTATTTCAGATAATTGACGCAAACGCGTCAAAGTCGGGTTTCGGCGACCGCGGAAACAGATCCCTGCTCGCATCGCCATAACCAATATTACATAAAAAATTCGATTTGATCCGACCGCCCGGGAAAAATGCCGCATCGACGCCCGCCTGATCAAAACCGGACATCGGCCCGCAATCAAGCCCGAGCATCCGCGCCGCGAGCATCAGATAAGCGCCCTGCAATGTCGAATTTCGGAAGGCGGTCGCCTGAATGAGCGCGTCATTCCCGGCAAACCAGCTTCGCGCATCGGCATGTGGAAACAGCGTCGGCAATTTATCGATGAAATCGAGATCATACGCGATGATCGCAGTCACAGGCGCTGCCATCGTTTTCTCGACATTGCCCCCGCCGAGAAACGGCTTCAACCGCGCTTTCGCCTCGGCTGATTTCACGAAAACGATCCGCGCGGGCAAGCAATTGGCCGATGTCGGCCCCATTTTCATGAGGTCTGAAATAGCCTTCAAGTGCGCGTCAGACACGGGCTTGTTGAGCCACGCATTAAAGGTCCGCGCCTCGGTAAAAACCTGCCGCAACGCTTTATCGTCGAGTGGTTCGCCAGTCATCGAATTCTGCCTTCCGCTTGGTCGTCAGACAGCATGAACTTCTCTGACGTCGGGAAGGAAATGCTTCAGCAGGTTCTGGATGCCGTGCTTCAGCGTTGCCGTTGACGACGGACAGCCTGAGCAGGAGCCCTTCATCGTCAGATAGACAATCCCGTCACGAAATCCCTTGAACGTAATGTCGCCGCCATCGCCAGCAACCGCCGGGCGAATCCGCGTTTCGAGCAATTCCTTGATCGTCTCAACCGTTTCAGCGTCCGCCGGATCAAAAAATTCGTCTTCAGGATCGGCCAGGACAGCCGCAGCATCATTCAGCAATGGCTCGCCACTCAGAAAATGTTCCATAATCGCGCCGAGCACAGCCGGCTTCAAATGCTGCCATTCTCCGTCCGATTTCGTCACCGAGACGAAATCACTCCCGAAAAACACACCATTGACGCCTTGCACATCAAACAGGCGTCGCGCCAGAGGCGAGCGCGCCGCCATCTCCGGGTCACGGATATCAAGCGTTCCCCCGGGCATCACATCTCGGCCGGGAATGAACTTCAAAGTTGAAGGATTTGGTGTCGCTTCAGTCTGGATAAACATTCTACCTCTCCTCGCCGGTTCAAGGCCGGCAGGTCTTGGCCAATCGCGTCGAAATGACGCCTCGTCTTCATATAAACCCGAATGCCCGCAAGTTTAAGGAGAAACTTCTCAGGGCACAGAAAATTCTTTCAAATCAGGTTACGATCCAAATCCGCGTTTCAGATCACATTCCGCTCAAGCAGCGGACGGTTTTCTACAACCCGCTCAAATCCGAGATCGGTTAGATCAAGCGACCTATACCCGCCATGAACGATCATCTCTGCAATCCCCCGCCCGACAGCCGGGCTTTGCTGCAATCCGTGGCCGGAAAACCCGTTCGCCAGATAGAAATTCCGCAAATCCCCCGCCGGTCCGATGATCGCGTTATGGTCCAGCGCGCACATATCGTAATGCCCCGCCCATGCACGCCCCGGCTTGATCGCTTCAAACGCTGGGATCCGGTGCGCGAGAATGGGCCAGTACAATTCCTCGAGCAGCTTCCATTCCACCTCAAACGAATCTGAATCGGGATCCTCCTCGCCCGGCGAACCACCACATAGATAGAGCTGCCCGTCCGGCCCCGGCCCACCTTCCGGTCTGCACCACGTCCCGCTCGTATCAATAATCAACGGCACGCGCCCGAGCGGCGTCTTGCACGTAAAGCTGAATACGCAACGTTTTTTCGAATGCACCGGAATATCGATCCCCGCCGCCGCCGCGAGTTGTCGTCCGCCCGACGCGCCGGACGCATTCACCAGCGCGCCGCACGCGATCCGCGTTCCGTCGTCGAGAATAACCGCTTCGACCTTCCCGCCCGACCGCTCGACACCCGTCACCGTGCCCTGCACATAGACAACCCCGAGGCTCCGCGCCTTTTTGCGGAACGCCTGCATCAATCCCCAGCCGTCAAACCACCCTTCGCCCGAACGCCCCCAGCAGGCCGCTGCAATCTCGTCCAGATTGAAATAGGGAAACTGCTTTTGCAAAGCATCCGGCTCGAGAAACACAATCTCCGCGCCCTCCGCCGTCTGAAGCGCCTGATTTTCCTGCAAAACCGTCCGTCCCGCCTCGGTCCCGAGATAGAGATAGCCATATTCGGTAAAATGCAGGTCCGGCTGATCATCCCCCACCGCAAGCCGCTCGCCGATACTCTTGATAAACTCCAACCCGAACATGGAAATCCGGATATTCACGGCGGATGAAAATTGCTGCCGGATCGACGCCGCCGACAAGGCCGACGCCGAAAACTGGTAGGTCGGGTCCTTCTCCACCACCACAATCGTCCCCGAAAAATCAGGGCTGGACGCCAAATGATACGCAACCGACGACCCGATCGCCGCCCCGCCTGCAATCACAACATCCGCGGAATACGGCATCTCAAAAACATCACTCATCAAACTCTTCCATTCAGCGGTTCTTGAAGGCGGCTGGCCGCTTCTCGAGAAAGGCCGCCATGCCTTCCTTCTGGTCTTCGGTCGCAAACATCGATTGAAACGCCCGCCGCTCGAAACGCACGCCTTCGGCTTGCGTCGTCTCGAACGCCCGATTGATCGCTTCCTTCGTCAACATCACGCTCGTGAGCGAGTAAGACGCGATTGTCGCCGCGGTCTTCATCGCATCCTCCAGCAAATCAGCCACCGGCACAATCCGCGCGACAAGCCCCGACCGTTCCGCTTCCTGCGCGTCCATCATCCGGCCCGTCAGGCACATTTCCATCGCCTTCGCCTTGCCGACCGCGCGTGTCAGGCGTTGCGTACCGCCTGCTCCGGGCATGATCCCGAGCCTGACTTCCGGCTGCCCGAATTTCGCCGTGTCTGACGCGATGATCATATCGCACATCATTGCAAACTCGCACCCGCCACCCAGCGCAAACCCGGAAACCGCCGCAATCAGCGGCTTCCGCCGTGCTGCAACCCGATCCCACGCGGAGATAAAATCATCCAGATAGGAACTCGGATAGGTCAGGCTCTGCATCTCGCGGACATCGGCCCCCGCAGCGAACGCCTTCTCGGACCCCGTGATCACAATCGCGCCGATCGTCTCGTCCGCCTCGAATGCGTCAAGCGCCTGATTGACCTCGCGGATCACCGTTGAATTCACCGCATTCAGCACGTCCGGGCGGTTGAACGTAATCAGCCCCACCTTGCCGCGAATTTCCGATTTGATCGTCTCATAGGTCATGGCCAATCCCTTCGCCGTTCCACTCTTAAAAACTGCTACCCCTAAGCGGCCCGATCATCAATCGGCGCGCGTCATTTCTGGCATGCCGCACAATAAAAACTCGACCGTCCCGACTGCACGATGCGCTTGATCACGCCGCCACACCCCGGCGTCGGACACGCCTCACCCTCCCGGTCATAAACCCGGAACCGGTGCTGGAAATACCCGAGCGACCCATTCGTTTGCGCATAATCGCGCAAAGTCGAACCACCCGCCGCCACCGCCTCGTTCAGCACATCGCGGATCGCAAAGGCCAGCCGCTCCGACCTTCCCGTCCCTTTGCCCGCTTTCGTCGCAATCGTGCCAGCGAGCCGATCCGGCGAGAGACCCGCCCGATGCAACGCCTCGCACACATAAATATTGCCCAGTCCTGCCACGAGACGCTGATCGAGCAACGCAGCCTTCAGCGGCGTCTTCTTGCCAGCATACAATCCGGCGAGCACATCGCCATCGAGCGCATTGCCGAGCGGCTCGATCCCCATCAACCGGAAATGGCGGCTCTGCTCAAGCCCGTCCCGCGCGACAATGTCCATCGAACCGAACCGCCGCGGATCATTATACGTTACCACCGTCCCGTTCGAGAGATGGAACACCACATGGTCATGCGTCATTATCCCATCGGGTTTGAAATGGAAGTCGCCCGGCGCCGTCACACGCTCCGCTTCCGTCACCGTAAACCGGCCGCTCATCCCCAGATGCATGATCAGTGCTTCACCTGAAGACAAATCCGCGATCAGAAACTTCGCCCGCCGCCCCAATCCTAGGATAGCCTGCCCTTCGAGCCGCTCGACAAACCTGTCCGGAAACGGAAATCGCAAGTCTTTCCGCCTTTGCTCGACGCGGATAAAGCGTGCGCCGGTCATCGCAGGTTCAAGCCCGCGACGCACTGTTTCGACCTCGGGAAGCTCCGGCATCCGCGTCTCCTCAATTCTCCCCCGAGCACATAGCGTCTTGACGCGCCACGCGCTATGGTCTTGACCGTTATCGAAACATGAAACGGAAAGACCCGCGTGAACGCAGAACAGACCACGAGCGACCGGCAGGACAGTTCAGACGAAACCCATTTCGGTTTCGCCTCGATCCCGCTCGGCGGGAAGCAGGCCCTCGTCGATGACGTGTTCCACAAGGTCGCCTCGCGCTACGACCTGATGAACGATCTCATGTCGGTTGGCCTGCACCGCGTCTGGAAAAACGCCCTCGTCTCCACGCTCCGGCCCGGCAAGACCCGTCCGTTCAGGCTCCTCGACGTTGCTGGCGGCACCGGTGACATCGCCTTCCGCGTCATGGAGGCATCAGGTCCCCGCGCCAGCGCCACCGTGCTCGACATTAACGGCGAAATGCTCTCCGTCGGCCGCGACCGCACCCCGCCCGCCTTCAAGGACCGCATCGAATTCATCCGGGCCAATGCCGAGAGCCTGCCCTTGCCCGACAAGACCTTCGACGCCTACACCATCGCCTTCGGCATCCGCAATGTCCCCCGCATGGACCTCGCATTGTCGGAAGCCTATCGCGTGCTCAAGCGCGGCGGGCGTTTCCTCTGCCTCGAATTTTCGGCCGTCGATGTCCCGGGCTTCGATGCGATCTATGATGCCTTCTCCTTCAAACTCATTCCGGAGATGGGCCGCCTCGTCACCGGCGATGCCAAGCCCTACCGCTACCTCGTCGAATCGATCCGCCGTTTCCCGACGCCCGCCGCCTTCTCCGGCATGATCGGCGATGCAGGCTTTGGCCGCGTCACCTCGCGCGCTATGTCGGGCGGCATCGTCCGGCTTCACTCCGGCTGGAAAGTATAGGTCCGCCCGTGGTCGCCATTGCCCCCTTCCAGCTTCTCCGCCTTGCCCGCGTCGGCTTCGTCCTCGCCCGCGAAGGCGCCTTCGCGCTCGTCGACCCGAACGAAACACCCCCTGCCGTCCGCGCCTTGATCCGCATTGCCCGCCTCGTCGAACGCCGCGGCTCGGCCGACAGCGCCGAGCGCCTCGTCACCGCGCTCACCCGCCTCGGCCCGTCCTACATCAAACTCGGCCAATTCATGGCTACCCGCCCCGACGTCGTCGGCGTCCGCGTCGCCCGCGACCTCGAACGCCTGCAAGACCGCATCCCGCCTTTCGCCCAGTCGGACGCGATCCACGCGATAGAGGCCGCGTTCGGCAAGCCGCTCAATCAGGTTTTTGCCGAATTCAGCCAGCCTATCGCCGCCGCCTCCATCGCGCAGGTGCATCGCGCCACCACCTTGCAGGGCGAGACCGTGGCGGTCAAAGTCCTGCGCCCCAATGTCCGCTATCGCTTCCGCCGCGATCTCGGCGCGATGGCCTATGCCGCGGCCCTGCTCGAATCGCTCTCCGCCGAGGCCCGCCGCCTGAAATTCGTCGATGTCGTCGAAACGCTCTCGCGCTCCGTGACCATGGAGATGGATCTCCGTCTCGAAGCCGCCGCTTTGTCCGAAATGGCGGAAAATACCCGCGACGATCCCGATTTCCGCGTTCCCACCGTCAATTGGGATTTGACCGCGCGTGAAGTGCTCACCATGGAATGGATCGACGGCACCCCGCTGCACGACATCGATACCATCGTCGCCAAAGGCCATGACCGCATCGCCCTTGGTCGCACCATCATCCGGTCATTCCTGCGCCAAGCCCTGCGCGACGGCTTTTTCCACGCCGATATGCACCCCGGCAATCTGTTCATCGACGAAAATAGCCGCCTCTGCGCCGTCGATTTCGGCATAATGGGCCGCCTCGGCCTCAAGGAACGCCGCTTCCTCGCGGAAATTCTGCTCGGCTTTATCACCCGCAATTACCGCCGCGTCGCCGAAGTCCATTTCGAAGCAGGTTATGTCCCCGTCCGCCATTCGGTCGATGATTTCGCCCAGGCCATCCGCGCCATTGGCGAGCCGATCCACCAGCGCTCGGCCGACCAGATTTCCATGGCCAAACTCCTCACCCTCCTCTTCGAAGTCACCGGCCTGTTCGATATGCGCACCCGCACCGAACTCGTCATGCTCCAGAAAACCATGGTCGTGGTTGAAGGCGTCAGCCGCGCGCTTGATCCCCATCTCAATATGTGGACGACGGCGGAACCCGTAGTACGCGAATGGATCGAGAAAAACCTCGGCCCCGTCGGTCGCATTCAGGATCTCGGCCGCAACGCCGCCTCCTTCGCCAGCATGCTCGCGCACCTGCCGACCATCGCCTCGCGCGCCGAAACACTCGGCGCCCGCATCGAGGAAGCCGCCGACAAAGGCTTCCCGCTCGACGAACGCTCCATCGCCGCCATCGGCCGTGCCGAAGCCAGACGTGCACGCTGGGGCAACCTCGCTTTATGGATCATGGCCATCACCCTGGTCCTCGTCGCAGCCGGCCTCATCTGAGCGCCGCGCCGGCTCGAAACCTGTCCTTTAGGACAGTTACCCGCTAATGAAATTCGCATTCATGCCAATGCTGTGCTCGGCCTGACAGAGGTCAATCCGGCATTGGTGGACGCCGTTCGACAAATCTGTCCAGAACGGTTAAAAGGGTCTCTCGGCAGGCCGAGTATCTTGTCAGATCAACGTGGTTTTTCCGCAACTGACGACCCGCTCGTTGACGCAGCCGCGTTGGTCGGCATAAATTGGACAGGCGCTGCGCTTTGACTCGATGGCAGCGCAGGCGGAAATTAAGGTAATCAGAGCACCCGCGGAGGATGAGCATGGCAGGATCTGAAAAATCGGGAGCCTTTTCCAGCTCCGAGTCGAATGGGAAAACATTTGCTCTTCCCCATGGGCCTGATGATCTTCCGGCCTCCCGTTCTATCGTTCTGTCCTATCGATACACAGTGAACGCGCCTCGGTCGTTCGTCTGGGCCTATCTGATCGAATTGGAGAAGATATATTCTCAAACCTCCCCGGCCCATAAGCACTTCCGGGTTGTTGAGGGCGGGCCGATATCGGCTTCTTCCGTAATCGAGTGCGGGGAAGTGGTCGACGGAGAGCATGCGGAGCATGTTTACCATGTCAACCGTTATGAACCCGACACTGCCCTGCACTATGTGTCACCGGATAGTGTGACGACAATGCCAGATGGGAAAAAGTTCAAATCCTCCGTGTATTGTTCTTTCGATCTCACAGACGCCGGAACGACAGGAACGGACCTGACACAAATTGACTTTGCAGTCATCATTGTCCTTCCGAACAGAATGTATCGCTTCTTCGCAAAACTGATGGGGACCGTCACAACATGGCAACCGCACATCGTCGAAGAGTCGTTGAGTTTTGCAAGGATCGTGGACCGTGCTTTCTTCGATCAGCAGGCGAGGAACAATCGAAATTGACACGCCGGGTAGCAGTTGAAGATTGAAATTGATGACTCCCCGCGCATTGCTCCGTTGCGGGCCGGGGTCCGGAAAGCATGAGGTCCGAATAATCAAACCGAGGCCCGCGGCATTGGCGACCTGCATCACTTCATCATTCAGTTGCCAAATTTTACGTTCCAATCTGTAGTTTGTATGCTACCCTGATATTAAATGGATATTGACAAAGGCTTCCCATGTCGGTTGCGGGCAAGCGCATTCTTCTCGTCATCGGTGGCGGTATTGCCGCCTATAAATCCCTTGAACTGATCCGCGAAATTTCCCGCCGCGGCGGCGCTGTCCGCTGCATTCTCACCAAAGCGGGGGGCGAATTTGTTACGCCGCTTTCGGTCGGCAGCCTCTCGGGTAACACGGTCTATTCCGATCTCTTTTCCCTCACCGATGAAGCCGCGATGGGCCATATCGAATTGTCCCGTTCCGCCGATGTCGTTGTCGTCGCCCCCGCCACCGCCGATCTTATGGCGAAGATGGCGCAGGGTCTCGCCAATGACCTCGCCACAACCGCATTGCTGGCCACCGACAAACGCATCCTCATAGCGCCTGCCATGAATGTCCGCATGTGGGAGCACCCCGCCACACGCCGCAACCTCGCAACCTTGCGTGCCGACGGTATATCAGTCGTCGGGCCCGAAGAAGGCGAGATGGCCTGCGGCGAATACGGCTTCGGGCGTATGGCCGAGCCGAAATCCATCGCCGATGCAATCGACGCTTTGCTCGCCCCCGGGCCTGCTTTGCTCGCTTTGAGCAATAGCACCGCAACCCGCCAAGGCATTGCGTCTGTGGGGCCTCTCGCCGGCAAGTCGGTACTCGTCACCTCTGGCCCGACGCTCGAACCGATTGATCCGGTCCGTTTCCTGTCGAACCGGTCCTCGGGCAAGCAGGGTCACGCTTTGGCCGCCAGCGCCGCGCAAGTCGGCGCCAGTGTCACCTTGGTCAGCGGCCCCGTCGCCCTCCCCGATCCTCCGGGCGTCACAACCATCCATGTCGAGACCGCTCAGGAGATGCTCGCAGTGGTCGAGAACGCGCTCCCCGCCGATCTTGCCATCTTCTGTGCCGCCGTCGCCGATTGGCGCGTCGCGAGCGAGAGCAGCCAGAAGTTCAAAAAATCCACGGCCGCGCCGCCCCCCCCCCCCCCCCGGACCCAAAACCCGATAAACCCCCCCAAATAAAGCCGGCAA
>JBJTDR010000065.1:0-2123 GCA_046092445.1 Hyphomicrobiales bacterium
GCCTCAAGGACTTCCGCCGCATCGCTACCCGCTACGACAAGCTCGCCAGAAACTTCCTATCAGCCGTAAGCCTCGCAGCAGCGGTCGCCTTCTGGCTGTGATTGAGTCTCAACCCTAGTGCAAGATTGCCTCCGGCGCCATGGCTGGCCGTAGGTGGAGCGAAGCGGAACCGGAGGGTGGCCATGGCGGTGTTGCCGTTCCGGGGCCGGTCAAAACGAAGGAGCAGACGAATGAAAAAGAGCCGCTTTGTCCACCGTCAGGTACGCATTTGATGGCGAAGTGGGTCTGCACAGCAGCGCCCCCCGCAACACACCGTCCGCAACGTATCTCTACGGCGATTCCTGTTGTATAAATGAGTGATTCATTGTAAATGTCTCTAACTATGCCGATTTCTTACAGAGCCAATAGTAATCAGTATGGGTCTTGGATCGAGTGATAATGTCGAATCCTACATGACTCAACATTGACTTTGTATTTTCCCAGTCAAACACATGATGATGTAACGTGCGCGTCTCGAAATTATTTAACGCACGCTTTTTGAATTCATCCCTGCCCCCAGACCATTTATCAAGCTTAAAATCATGAAGCGCGAGAACTTCATCCAGACTGGAAATGTCCGTTTCAGAGACGTCGCGCCTGTAACGATCTAAAATACTCTCGAACGACGATGGCTGGCGATGTCGGTCAAAATTGCTAGCCGCGTCGGGTAACACCAAAACCAGAATTCCATCAGGGCGTAGCACCCTCCTCCATTCTAACAGAGCTTTAATTGGATTCGCGACGTGTTCAAGGCAATTTGACGAAAGTACAAAGTCGTAAGCTTCTGACCCAATCTCTGATAAATCGGTTGCGTCAGCAATATACTGGAATCCAGATCTATTTCCTAAATAATGAAACCCTGATCCACTTTTAATGTTGCCCTCCCATATCGTAGAGCAAGAAAAGTTCGCCCCGTCGAGGCTGGAGACGGCCTTATAGATAGGAAGTACGGTTTTAAATATAGTACTCGGGCCGCCGATCTCAAGCCCTGACTTACCCGCGACTGCGGCAACGTACAGCTTGTGACGCTCTACCTTGGGCTTCAAAACGTGCTTAATGATCCGAATTACATCTTTTACTGAATGCGGAATGTGGTCCATGATAATTTTTTTCACGTAAAACCTCTGAGAGCCTGATCCGAAACTAAGTTGAGTGGTATCAGCGGGTTAGCTTGACGCCTGCCCAAGTCGTTGATTCAGGTGGTTTTGCAACAAACTTCCGGAATTCGACGATGTGGACCGACACCACTCGCGCGCATCATGCCCGCGCGGGACTGGCTTTGCCAAGCGATTTAACCGATGCGGAGTGGGCCGTTCTGGAGCCGTTCTTCCCGCCGCCGTCGCATGTCGGCCGCCCGCGCAAATGGCCGATGCGGCGGATTGTCGAGGCGATCCTCTTCCTGCTGCGCGGCGGTCTGCCGTGGCGGATGCTGCCGCCATGCTTCCCGCCGGTCTCGACGGTGCGGCGCTGGTTCTACCTGTGGCGCGACAACGGCTTGTGGCAGACGCTGAACCATTGCTTGCTGATGGCCGCACGCGAGGCGAACGGTCGCGAGGCCAGCCCAAGCGCCGGGGTGATCGACAGCCAGAGCATCAAAACCACGGAAAGCGGCGGCCCTCGTGGCTATGACGCGGGCAAGAAGGTCAAGGGACGCAAGCGGCATATCCTCACCGATACCGAGGGCAATCTGGTTCATGCCGTAGTCCACACCGCCGACATCCAGGATCGCGACGGCGCGCCGCTGGTGCTGCGCGACATCGTCAAACGCTTCCCCTGGCTGCGGCATCTCTTCGCTGATGGCGGATATGCCGGGGACAAACTCAGGCAAGCGCTGCGCCAGTTCGGCAAGTGGACCGTCGAGATCGTCAAACGATCCGATGCCGCCGAGGGCTTTGTGGTCCTGCCGCGCCGCTGGGTCGTTGAGCGCACTCTTGCATGGCTCAATCGAAACCGCCGCCTCGCCAAGGACTTCGAGCAGACCATCGCATCAGCAACCGCCTGGCTCTTCCTCGCTTCCGTCCAACTCCTCACCAGACGCATCGCAAGATCATAAAATCAATCAGGATAATTTTGAATCAGACACT
>JBJTDR010000066.1:0-22374 GCA_046092445.1 Hyphomicrobiales bacterium
GATCCGATTTCAGATAAATTACGTGTTTTTATTGAATTCAACAAAATCAACAAAAACCCTAAAGACAGGATGGCTGGAGACGACTGTCTCGCGATCACGAGCGAGCACGGCAAAATTGCAAAAATCAGAACTCTGCCAACCCGATCGAGATCAATTTTCTGGTAATCGGACAGATACCCGCTTTTATGCACCACTCTCTCCATGACATATAATGGGCAAAATCCGATCGAAGAAACCGGGTTCAGCTGACGCTGGTGTCCGGCGGCTCAACCGGCAGACGGGGCCGTCCGCAACTCGCGATGCAGATGTTGATCGCCAGCGGGATGGTACGAGGCTCGGGCATGGCTGATCATTGCTCCACTCTCGAATGACACCACGATATTAATCCAACATTGTGGCGTTCTCAACCCCTGCCTGCCCCGAATCGGACGTCCCTCCGCGTGATTGCCAAGCGGGGGGAATGTGTCACAATTGGCTCCGTAGGGTGCGGGTGCGTCTGGCGGGTTTGGGGGAGGGGTTGATGGCGATGCGGGTGATGGTTTCGGCGGGAGGCAGCGGCATCGGGCTGGCTATTGCCAAGGCGTTCTTCAAAGAGGGCGCAGAGATCAGTATTTGCGATGCCGACCCGATGGCGCTTGACTGGGTGCAGCGGGATTATCCCGATTGGTCGATCATAGAGGCGGATGTGACCGACGAGGCGGCGGTGGATTTCTGGTTCAATGCGTTTCGCGTGAAGGAGAGGGGGCTCGATGTGCTGGTGAACAATGCCGGCATTGCGGGACCGATCGGGCCGGTGGAGGAGATCGGGTTCGAGGGGTGGAAGAAGTGCCTCGCTGTGGGGCTCGACGGGCAGTTTCTCTGCGCGCGGCGGGCGGTGCCCGTGATGAAGCGGCAGAAAGCGGGCTCGATCATCAATGTGTCGTCAACATCGGGGCTTTACGGCGTGGGGTTGCGCACGCCCTATAGCGCGGCGAAATGGGGCGTGATCGGGCTGACGAAATCACTCGCGATCGAGCTCGGGCCGTTCAATGTGCGGGTGAATGCGATCTGCCCGGGGAGCGTCGCGGGGGACAGGATCGAGCGGGTGATCGCGGCGGAAGCGGAAAGCCGCAAGCGCACGCCGGACGAGGTGCGGGCCGAATATGTCAGCGGGCAATCGATCAAGCGGTTTCCGGAAGCGGAAGAGATCGCCGATCTGTGCGTGTTTCTGGCGAGCGACAAGGCGAAAATGATCAGCGGGCAGGCACTCCCCATCGACGGCAATACAGAGACGTATCATATGGGGTGAGGGATGGGGCCTTCAGATTGATGCGAGCAGGATTTCCGCAAGGTTCGCGGCCTGCATCCGGATATCGGGGATGGCAGTAACTTCCCAGAAGCGCGAACGCGTCTGCGGACCCATCGCATAGAGGCGGGTGGAGGCGCGCCCGCTGCGATTGATAACGGCACAGGTTTCGTCGACATCGATGCCGAGGCCGACGGGATCTGGCCGCACGAGCCCTGCCTCGACGAGCGATCTCGTGAGTGGGGCATCTGATTGTGACGGGTCCAGACCGAAGCCTGTACAATGATAGGCGCGGTCGACAAGGCGGGTCTCGATCTCGGTCGAGCCGCGGGGGCGATAGGAAAATGAAATGCGTTTGCCGTCGGCGACAGCATTCAGGAACTGGCCTGCTCGGATTTCGAGCTGCCCCGACGCACGTGCTGCAGATATTTCGTGCCCGATGCTTGGAGCCATGCGATGGCGATGGACATCCCAATAGGGTCGTAAATGAATGTAGAATTGACGCCTTTCGGCCGTTGAAAAGCCCAGCCACATACGCTGTACGAATGGACGAAGGCCATCTATCACGCTTCGCCAGTCAATTCCGGTCGCTTCGGCACGGCTCACTTCGGCCTGAAGCCAGCGGAGGCAAGCCAGCGGCGCCTGACCGAGGGGAATCCGTTCGGGTTCAATCGGCCATGGCGGTGTTTGCCCATGGGTTGCAGGCAGGAGGCCGTGCCGCGAGAGCGCCAGTATGCGGCCCGTATAACCGGCACGCAGCAGCGAGATCACGGTATCGATCATGCTCAGCCCGGACCCGAGAATTGCGATCTCGCGGGAAGCGCGGGCGTCCTCGCTGAGGGGGCTTATCCATGGCGAACGCAAGGACGGCGTATGTGAAGCACGCATTTCGTTGCCTGTCGCAAGAACAAGGCGGTCTCCCGTGATGACAGTGCGATCAGCGAGAGTCGCGCTTATGCCATCGGCATTTTCCGCGACGGCGACGCACTCGCCCCGGACGAGCGTGAGACGGCCATCATGCCGTCCCGCCTGGACCAGCGGCGTGATCAAGCTCTGGAGGTAGTGGCCGAAGTCGACGCGGCTGGCAAAATCATCGTACATCAGCCGTGTCGTGATACGATCCTTCTCGGCCGCGAGCCATCGCTGGAAATGGGTCGGGTCGTCCGCGAATGCGCTCATGTTCCGGGCGCGCACGTTCAGCAGGTGGGCCGGATCACGTGTCGAATAGGCAAAGCCAAAGCCAAGGTCATCACGTTTCTCGATCAGCGTGATGCTGGCCGCCGTACCGCTCTGCTTCAGAAGATTCAAAGCCAGCAAGACGCCACTTGCCCCGCCGCCGACGGTGATGATGTTCATATCTGCACGTTACTCACTTATGCGCCCGAACATAAACCGGTTTTGAATTCAGCAGTATTTCGTATTTTCAACAACAGGAGCTGTTTCCATAAGTTGAAAAATGGTGGCTTTATCCGAAGAATTTACTATAATCTTACACATCTGCCCGATGCTGAAAACCTGAATCTGATGATTGTATCCCACAAATACAGATTTATTTATTTACGAACGGAAAAAACGGCGAGCAGTTCGCTGATGTTCGCACTCGCAGGGATGCTCGATCCAGATGACTTTATCGCGCGGTCCTTTCAGGCGCCATGGGTCAGGCGTCTACCGTTCAGTCCGGGGGCGCTGAAGAGACATCTGCCGTTGTTATTCGGATTGCACACCCATGCCTCGGCCCGCCAGGCGCGGATGGTCCTTGGCAGCAGGATATTCGATAACTATTACAAGTTCAGCGTCGAGCGAAATCCCTGGGAGCGTCAATTGTCGTTATACACCCAGAGAATTCAAAAGGAAGAAAAGCATAAAACAGTCGATAATTTTGACACCGACATGCGGAACCCGTTCTGGAGGGCGCTGCATTATACCCGGCTCCGGAATTGGTCGATCTATTCGATCGGAGATCGGATCGTCGCTGATCATGTGATCCAGTATCATGATCTAGAAAATGGTCTGCGGCACGTTTTCAAAGCGATCGGTGTCGAGCCGGATATCGAGCTTCCGCGTTTTCGGGTCAGCCGAAGCGGCCAACGTCCGCCCTACGCTGATTATTACAGCGCAGCGACCCGTGATCGGGTTGCGTATTGGTATCGGCGTGAAATCGACGCTTTCGGTTATTCCTTCGAGGGTGAGCCTGCACTCTGAAAGGGTCCGTGTTCTGCCGGATAGCGCCGTCTGTTTCTTTCCGGCTTCCTGCGAGCGTAAGGGCGGCAGCGGGGCTTGCGGATGACGTGGTGGTTGACGGTATTCTTTCTGGTGGGGGGCGAATGGGTTCCGGGCGAGCAGTTTCCGGGGTGGGCGTCACGACCTTATCCGACCTATGATGTATGCGAGGCGCGACGGGCGTTTGCGATGGATAACAACAGTGCGGACACCTTCCCCTACTCCGCCGTCTGGGTCTGCACGGCGGGCCACCCCCCTACGCGGCTGAGCCGGATCGCGCGGATCGGGTAGGGAGAAGTGCAGCTTGTCCGAAATCGAAATTGTCGACATATTCGCTTAACGGAAACTGGCAGGGATCGCCGAATGCGGGAGAGGGCAGTACAGGCGGGGCGTTGGGGCGGCGTTGTTCGACTGGTCCTATGCTTCGCTTCCGTTGTTTTGGCGGTATCGCCTGCAAATGCGCGATGGTATTGCAGCTATGAGCGCTACTACCAGTGTGACGACGCCGGAAGCTGCGTGAGAGATGTGACAAACGCCTATGTCGTGATTGAGGACGCGCTTTTTCAATATAGCCGGTGCGCGCCCGACTGCCGGAATATTCGTGTTGCGTTAAAGCGGGATTTTTTTGGTTCAACCTATGCCGCCGAAGCGATCGGTCTTGCGTTCAACAGATCACGGTCGGGCGAATTCAACGAGGTGATCGTGAATGCCATGAATGATGTGACCGCGTTCGGGTTCGGGTTCTGCAAGTGGCAGCAGGGCTGATCCGCATCGGTCAGGGCATGAAGGCCAATCTGCGGCGCGGTTGCAGGCGGTGCGGGATGGCCGGTTTAAATAGGTGCTCCGGACTGATGCGTTCTTTTGCGCCCGGAAGCATGCCGCGTTCCAGGACAGATGCCAACAGGCGCATCGGCCTTTCCGGATCTGGCAGCAGTCGTCAATCCGATGCCATTCAGGCTTTGCCGAGAACAATGATCCCGCCAAATACCGCCAGAACGCCCAGCCATTGCACGGGACGCACCTTCTCGCCGAGAAAAATCATGGCGAGCAGAATTGTGACGAGTCCGAAAATGGACGAGGTGATCGCGGCAATCTCGGGATTGGGGAAGCGGCCGGCGAGGGCTATGAGGGTCATGGCTGATACATCAATTGCACCCATGAGGACAAGTGTATGCCAGATTGATCCTGCCGGACGGAGAGAAGATTGACGCGCGAGCAGGAGTGCGCCGATAACGAGAATTGCGCCGAAACGCGCGACCGACGACGCTGCGAGGACACCGCCCTGTTCGGCCGATGTCTGAGCAAAAGCGAATGTGAGTGCAAAACCCAGCGCGGCGCAACCCGACCAGAGAACTGCCGTGCCAACCTTGCCGGAGGGGGAATCAGTCTCGCCGCGCGCGACCAATGCGATCCCCGCAATGATGACGGCTACACTGGCCCAGACGCTTCCTGTTACCGCGTTGCCGCCATAGATCGCGAACAGGACCGAGAGGGCGGGATAAGAGCCGCAGAGTGGAGCGACGAGACGTACGGGGCCGATGGCAAAAGCCTTGTAAAGGGCCAGACAGCCAAAGGCATAGAAAAAGCCTGCGGCCAGAGCGATGAGGATCGTACCGGTCGTCAGCATATTGAAGCTGCCATCAATGGCAGTGACTGTGCCGAGAAGGATGATTCCGGAAACAAGCGCGACAAACAGCATGGGCAGGGCATCAACCCGCGTGCCGAGGCGGCGCAGGATGAAATCGTGCACGCCCCAGAGAAGTGCGGCGGCGAGGCCGAGAAACAGGGATTGCATGCCGGCTCCGTTTGAATTGCCCACACCTGCCGCATCATGAGCGGATGCGGGCGTGCACACGCACGCGACCTGCTCTTTAGCGGTGAATCAGGGTTCCTCCAAGCGGTTTCAGATGGGTTGAACGGATTGAGGACGACTGGTCGAGCGCAAAAATCCGGCGAATTGCTCCGCCGGATCACGGCCTTGCACGGAAATGAGGTGGCTCAGACGATTTTGAGTTGCTCCGATACCGCACGGCGCGGCTTGCGTGGCCAGTTGCCTGGTGCGGCGCGGCCGACCGAGACGAGCATGACGGGAAGTTCACTGGCACCGAGGCCAGCTTCCTTCGCGACGCCTGCGGGATCGAAACCGATCATGGCGCCGGAGACGAGGCCCTTATCCTGCGCTGCGAGCATGAGCGTCATCGCAACCATGGAGGCGGAGCGGATGGCTTCATCATGCTGGAGCTGGGTGTTTTCGGCATACATGCCGTTGGCCATGCCGATCCAGCCATCATAGGCGGCTTGATCGATCGCGCCGGCTTCGAGCAGCGGCTTTACCAGACGGCCGAGTTCCTTGTAGCCGTCCTTGATGCCGACGAGAACGAAGCAGACAGCTGCATCGGCCACCTTGGCCTGACCATTGGCAACGGCCTTAAGGGCTGCCTTGCGATCAGCGGACGAGACCGCGACGATGCGCCAGTTCTGCTGGTTGAACGAGGTTGGCGTTTCCTGTGCGTAGGATACCAATTCCTCGATTTCCGCGGCTGACATGACGTGGGTCGGGTCAAAATTATTTGCAGAGGTGCGGCTTTTGATGATGGTGAGGGCGTCGGTCATTCATGGCTCCAAATGTGTCAGTGCAGTTGTTGTACTGCGGATTCTGACTTTGCAATGGCGCTTGTTAGAGCGCGCGCGAGGCAATTGATAGTTGCATTTTGGCAATTCAGGACTTGCAGTGGGGAAAGGTGTTGCGGGGTTGTGCGCGCAAATGGGGGATTGGGCTACCTCTTATGCTGCGCGGGCGGCGGCGAGCGCGGATAAAACACCTTCAGGATCGCGTGCGATCAGGATCAGCAGCGACTTGCCGGCAGGATCAATGCCGTTGCGCCCCTGTTCCCAATTGCGGAGCGTCGCAACGGGCAGCCCGATGGCGTTTGCGAATTGTTCCTGCGTCATGCCAAGTCTACGCCGAAGATTTTTGGGTGCAATCAACATATCGAGCGTTACTTCGGGAGGAGTGTCCGGATCATCTTTAATGGCACGGGCAATACGGGTATCCGAAGCCTGATGAAGGGATTTCGTTCCAGCTTTCGTCTTGGCGGCACGAATATCCTCTATGGTTTGACGAATGAGTGCCATAGCTCACGCTCCCTTTTGTTGGCATGCCGGGCGGAAATGATGCGCCTGACATCACCACGATCCGTATAAACGACGACAAGAATGATGCCGTTGACCACTCCGATCGCAATGATCCGCTCTTCGCCATAGTCCTGACGTTCATCGATTGCAGTTTGCGTGGGTCCATCAAAAATCAGCGCGGCATCCGCAAAATCGAGACCCCGGTCACGCCGGTTTCGCTCGCTCTTTTCCTGATCCCATTCAAAAAGCATTTTTGCAAACTACGTTATTCGCGTAGTTTTGTCAAAATCAAAATAGCGAGACGAAGCTACCGAGATTTTATGTCTTCTCATGCTGCGCGGGTTCCTGACGGGTCGAAGATGACTTTCTCAAGTCTGACCCTGCCCCTCATCGCCAGAAGGACAAATTTCGGGATATGTCTGATTTCATAAAGGCCGCGGATCGCCTCGCGCTGCCAATAGGCGAAAGTGTATGTACGTTGGGTGAGTCTCGTCCCGTGAATGTCGGAGGCTGCGACGTCGCCGCCCTGCTCGGCAATTGCCGGGAGGATCTGTGACGGGCGAAGGCGTTTGAAGACGGGCGAATTGTTCGGGTTGAAGAGAAAATGATCAATCGAGAGATTGATCGTCTGCGTTGCGTCAATGAGATGCCCTGCCGCTTCCCGTGACAGGATATAGGCGCATGAGCCGCAATGCTTTGACAGGAACCGTGTGAGTTTGCGGCCTTGAACGCTGAAATCGGCGCGCTTGAATACCACGCGATGACGGTCATTGCCGTGACGCTCGAGTTTGATGCAGGTTTGTCCCTTCGGTATCCATGAATCGTTTTGCAGAAAAGCGGCCGCATCGTCGGACAATATGGCATCGTCTTCGAGGATCACGCCAAACGGGTCTGTCCCGTCATGGATGTTCTGCCACGCCTTTCTGTGGCTCAAAAAACAACAGAGATCGCCGTCGCTGAGATCGCCGAGGGGGCCAGCAGCGGCTTGGCGGCGATGGGCGGTCATGTCGGTGTTTTTGGCATCAACGGCGTCGAGATAGTCGAAGGTGAGGCCGAGGCGGTTGGCTTGCCCCTCCATGAAATCACGCCGGTCGGGACGGCGACGCAGATTGATAACCTGAATGCGCATGCGGCCCCGAGGGTGAGAGATTTCCGACGCCAAGCTTGGATGGAGCGATTACTCCTGACCAAGGCCACCAGATTGCTACATACTTTACGTAAGGAAAGTTATAAAGGAAAATCTCTTCGCGCAAGGTGGTTTTGGGTTCCAAGTATTGGCGTTGGTAACTTGCCGGGTGTGGGTTGGGTCGCGGCGCAAATTCGGCTAGAGTTTTCAGGGCGCTCTTCTTCAAGGGGCGTGAAAACCGGAATTGGGAAATCATGATCCGACATATTGTTGCTGTCCGTTTGCGGAAAGATGTGACGCCGGAGCGGAAGCGGGCGCTATTTGCTGCGATCGCGGCGTTGAAGACGAGCGTGCCCAATGTGCTTGATTATCATGGCGGGCCGAATGTGAGCGTCGAGCCGCATGTGATGCACGGGTTTGATGACGGGTTCTGGTTCGACTTTCCGGATGAGGCGGCGCGTGATGCGTATTTGATCCATCCGGCGCATCAGGCGGCCGGTAAGGCGCTCGTTGAGGCGGCGGAAGGCGGGGTCGACGGGATTGTCGTGATGGATTTCAAACTTTGAAGTGACGCAGGTTCCGATCAGGTTTCACTGGATCATCCGTGTCTGCCGCACGCCCTCGTCGGAGGCGATATGGTTCAGCGGGCGGCGGCGGGAACGGCCGTGTCCCTATTCCGTGTTTCGCGCACGATGAAGACCATGAGGCCGGCAAGCATGGCGACAGAGAAGGATAGCCACCACATCTCGGTATAACGTGCGAAGAGATCGAACAGATAGCCACCGAAGAACGCCCCGACTGCACCACCAAGTGCGTGACCGCCGGAGATCAGCCCCATTGCAAGGCCCATGATTTTGAGGCCGAGATGGGAGGCGGCAAGGCTCGCTGTCGGGGGCACGGTGGAATAGTCGAACAGGCCGAACATGACAGCAAAGACGAACATCATCTCATAGCTCGTGCCGACATTCATGAGCACGATGAAGGAGAGCGCGCGCACGAGATAGATCGAGCCGAGAAGGAGCGGGCGGTTCATCCGGTCGGTCAGATAGCCGGACAAAAACATGCCGCAGAAATTGATCGCCGCGATGAGGCCGTAAATGCCGGAGGCGGGGACAGGCGGGAAGCCGCAAAAGGCGGCATAGGGCAGAAAATGGGTCTCGATCGCGCCGGTTGTCGTGACTCCGCAGATGAAAAAGCTCCAGAAGAGAATGTGGAATGTCCTGTTGGCCAGCAGGAATTGCAGGCGCGACCGGAGCGGTTCCTGCGAGAGGTTTTGCCGTCGCTCGACACCTTCCGCCTCTGACGGCTTCAGCATGTTCCAGATGACGATGGCCATGGCCAGGCAGATGAGTCCGACGAGCGCCAGACTCCAGCGCCACGAGAAATGGGTGAGGCCGATGGTGAGCAAAGGGACTGTGATGAATTGCCCTGCGGTGGCACCCGAATTGGCGATGCCGGTGGCAAGGCCGCGATTTCTGTCGAAGAGTTTGGCTAGAGCCGTCGAGACGAGATGCATATTGGCGGCCGCAAAGCCGATGCCGCCAATGATGCCGTAACCAACGATGTACAGCTCTGCGACGGGGAAGAGCGCAAAGGACAGAAACGCGATTGAAATGACGCAGAGGCCTGCAGACAGCAGAGCGCGTGCGCCGAAGCGATCAGCCAGATTGCCGATGATCGGCGAGAAAATTGCGACCATGACAAAGGCCAGTGACTGGCCCGATCCGATAAAGGTTTTCGACCACCCGAGCGTTCTGACCCATTCATCCGTCATGATCGAGACGGATTGACGGGCGGACATGGCAATGGAGAGTACTGCAAAGCAAAGCCCGACGACGATCCATGGATTGATGCGGGCCTTGGGCATTTGTGGCTTTCAGTTAGGGTGTGAATTAGACGCTTGCGCGGTGATTGCCGCGACATCCGATGTATGTGCGAGACACCATACTCAAATCTTAACTGGCCGGATTTCACAAGACCGTGGTGCGAATAATTTTTCGCTCGAGAGGACGAAGAAATCAGGGCGGGGACTCTCCGCGCTTCAACCGATTAAAAGTTTGGCGGCGAGCAGCCACATGATGAGGGCGATGGTGCCGTCGATGAACTGCCAGACGCGGGGGCGATCGAGCCATGGCTTGAGCACCATGGCGCCGAGGCCGATGGCGAAGAACCAGACGAAGGACGCCGTCGAGGCGCCGAGCGCGAAGGCGCTTTGCTCCCCGGGATGGCGTGCATTGGCGACGCTGCCCAGGAGAATGACAGTATCGAGATAGACATGCGGGTTGAAGAAGGTGAACGCGGCGCATGTGAGCAGTGCGGCTTTTAGAGATGGCGCATGGGTGCCGCTCATGTGGATTGCTGCGGGCTTCAAGGCGCGGCGGAAGGCGGAATAGCCGAACCAGATCAGGAAAGCCGCGCCGCCATAGGTCATGATCGGGATGAAAAGCGGGAGTGTTGTTGTGACAAGGGAGAGCCCGAAGACGCCGCTCCAGATCAGGATAGCATCGGAGATGGCGCAAAAAAGGCAGATCCAGAGGACATATTGCCGGAGGACGCCTTGCCTGATGACGAAAGCGTTTTGGGCTCCGATGGCCATGATCAGGCTTGCGCCCAGCAGGAACCCGTCAAGCGCTGCAGTGATCATCACGAATTAACCCCCGTGGGGCACGAGAGCACGAAAAATCGGGGTGATCAACCAAGGGGAAAGTGGCCTCGCTCAATTTCTGCATTTTACGAAGGCCAACCATCGTCGGCACCTCCGATTACGTGCGGGCCTGTGCATGATCTTGAGCGCGCATCGGACGCGAGGAAGTTTATCGTCCGGATCAACGGGCGCCGCCATGCGGCAGCGTTGGACGCGGATAAACTGCGGCAAACCATCATTGCCAACAGGGGCGAGATTGCCTCGGCATCGCTGTGTCGAGACATCGGAGAGAAGGGTGCGCTTCCCGGCGGGTCGCATCGAACGCAAAAAGCCCCGCGTGAACGGGGCTTTGAACGATGTGCAACACTTAGGGACTCAATCAGTGGCTGATCAGCCCTGACGCGCCTTGTAGCGCTTCTGGGTCTTGTTGATGATGTAAACGCGGCCCTTGCGGCGAACGAGCTGGTTGTCACGATGACGCTCGCGCAGGCTCTTGAGGCTGTTCCGGATCTTCATCGCCGTCTTCCTGTCTCTGTTCTAACCAAGCGGGGTAAGCCGCCCTATTCCCTCAAAACCGGTTTCGGGTTGCCCCAAAACCTTGAATTCCTGACCGAAATGGTGGGCGCGACAGGGATCGAACCTGTGACCCCTACGATGTCAACGTAGTGCTCTACCGCTGAGCTACGCGCCCGTCACGGGCAAGCCCGATCTGGTGACCGAGCGGATATACTGGCCTTGGCGTGTAAACGCAAGCGGTGTTGGCAGAAAACGCGGAAAAACCCGACTCAGGCGGCGACGAGCAGTTTCTGGACTTCGTTGACGAGATCACGCAGGTGGAACGGCTTCGACAGGATTTTGGCGTCGCGCGGTGCATTCGAGTCCGGGTTCAGAGCGACGGCGGCAAAGCCGGTTATGAACATGACCTTGATGTCGGGGTCGAGTTCGGTGGCGCGACGAGCGAGTTCTATACCGTCCATTTCCGGCATGACGATATCCGTGAGAAGAAGCTCGAAGGGCTCTTCCCGCAGGCGGTGATAGGCGGCGAGGCCGTTATCGAACGAGACCACACTATATCCCGCCTGCTCCAGCGCGCGCTCGAGAAAGCGCCGCATATCGTTATCATCTTCCGCCAATAGAATACGACGGATCATTCCTACCTCTGCCGACATCGAACGCACTCCGTATTCGTGCCATAAAGACTCAAACTGGTAAATAACACATGAAAGAACTCAAATTTTAACGAGTATGCCTGAATTGACTTCCGCATCTGCTTGATTGAGCCGGGTGCTGGGCTATTATGATGCGGAAGGCGGGGGTGCGCCTGGAATGAAAGTGCCATGACACGAGCGGGAGCAGAGCTATTCGAGCCGTCATTCGAGCTTCGCGCTCCCCGGGGGGAATGGGAACCGGTGCTGTTTTCATCGCCGCATTCGGGCCGGGACTACCCCGAGCATTTTGTCGAGCAATCGCGGCTCGATGCGATGACATTGCGTCGCTCGGAGGATATGTATGTAGATGAGCTGTTCGCGCATGTCGTGGATATGGGAGCGCCATTGCTGGCCGCACGCTTTCCAAGGGCCTATCTCGATGTGAATCGAGAGCCTTACGAGCTTGATCCGCGGCTGTTTGACGGAAAGTTGCCCTCTTTCGCGAATACGCGTTCCCCGAGAGTCGCTGCAGGACTCGGGACGATCCCGCGGCTCGTGGGGGACGCGCTGGAAATATACCGGCGGGCGTTGCCGGTTGAAGCCGGGATGGACCGGATCGAGACACTCTACAAGCCGTTTCATCAGACGCTTCGTCGAACACTCGAAAAGATTTGGCGACATCATGGTGTCGCTCTCCTTGTGGATTGCCACTCGATGCCGTCAGCAGCGCTTGATCGTCATGGTATTGCACGGGCGGATTTTGTTCTCGGTGACAGGTTTGGTTCCAGTGCGGCACCCTCTCTTTCCGATCTGATCGAGAGTCACTTGAGCGGGCGCGGCTTCAGAGTGGTGCGGAACAGGCCTTATGCGGGGGGCTATATTACCGAATATTACGGGACGCCGGATACAGGGTGCCATGCGATTCAGATCGAGATCAATCGCGGACTTTATCTCGACGAGCGGCGCCTCGAGAAGCTTGATCATTTTTCGGTTGTTCAGGCTGAAATCACGCTTCTTTCAGAAAATTTGATTGGTTTCATGCGCAATGCAACCGGCGACTCGAGTCTCGCGGCGGAATAGGATGGCGGCATCCGAAAGATTACCGACGTGACGGGCAGCGCCCGGTTCGCCTAGAAATAAAAAAGAGGCCGCACAAAGGCGGCCCAAGTCTAGGGAGGAAACGCCCAAGAAGGGCCACGAAGACCGCTCTAGTAGCGACTTCGCACTGCACATAAATGACATTGCACCGCACAAAATGCAAGACAAATCGAACCGAGCGTGCGGGCGATGTGGTTCGTAGTGTTTTCCTAAATGATTGAGAAACATAACTATTTAATTTGTCATACGATAAACGCATAGCTGGCCAGCGTTTAAGAGCCACAGGTGCGGAGTATTTTGACGGCGGATTTGATCCGTTCCCGTGGGAGCGATCAGCGGTAAATTGCAAAGCGACTTGCGTTCCGGTATCCAGGAGAAGTCCCCGAATCGGAGCGCGACCATGACTGCCGTGGATTTTTCCGCCTTTGTTGATGAGCTGGCGACGGTTTCCGCGGCGGCAATCATGCCGTTCTTTCGCTCCGCGCTGGCGTCGGTTGATAAATCCCGCGGCGGTGTGTTCGATCCGGTGACTGAGGCGGACCGGGCCAGCGAGACCGTGATGCGCAAGCGGATCAAGGAGGCCTTTCCGGAGCATGGAATTGTGGGTGAGGAATTCGGCACGGAGAGTCCGGATGCCGAGTTTGTCTGGGTGCTTGATCCGATTGACGGGACGAAGGCGTTCATTTCCGGTCTGCCCGTCTGGGGAACGCTGATCGGATTGACGCGAAACGGCGCGCCCGCCTACGGCATGATGCACCAACCCTTCACAAAGGAGCGGTTTTTTGGTAATTGCGCCAGTGCAACCCTGCGCAGTCCGCTGGGTGAGCGCAGCTTGAGGGTTCGCCCTTGCACAGCATTGGCCGAGGCGACGCTGTCGAGTACATCGCCGCAAATGTTCAAGGGCGGTGATCTCGATGCGTTTCATCGGGTCGAGAGGAGTGTGCGGCTGACGCGATACGGGTGTGATTGCTACGCCTATTGCATGGTTGCGGCGGGACATATGGACCTGGTGATCGAGTCGAGCCTCAAGCCATACGACGTCGTGGCGCTGATCCCGATCATCGAGGGCGCTGGCGGCGTGATCACCACTTGGCAGGGTGGGCCGGCAGCTGCGGGCGGCTCCATCATCGCCGCAGGTGACAAGCGCGTGCATGAAGAGGCGATCAAACTGCTCAATCGCTGAACGAGGGCGCAGATTCCGCGCTGAATTGATCGAAGGCCGCCCAGAATTTTGCGCGCAAATGGTCCTGCTCGAGCAGGATTTCGTGCTCCGCGTCGTCCAGCTTCAGAAAACGACCGTTCGGCATGCGGGAGGCGAATGTTTCGGCAACCGGCGTTGATGTGATGCGGTCATGCGCTCCTGCGGCAATGAGGACCGGTGTGTTTATTGCCAGCGCTGTTTCAGGATGCTGCAATTCGGCCATGGCGGCAAAGGCGGTTGCGACCCAGCCGATGGTGGGACTGCCAATGCCAAGATGGGGGGCGGCAGCGATGACCGCGTCGGCGCGTTCATGTCTCTCGCGGTCTGTGGAGAGCGGATTGTCCGCGAAAGGCATTGTGGGCGCGGGCGAGCCGCCCGGGACATAGCGCTCGCTGAAGCCGAGAAGGGCGAGAAGGCTGACGAGAAAGCGGGCATTTTTCTTGACGCGACCCAATGCGAGGCCGATCATGGGGGCCGAAAGGGTGCAGCGCTCGAACAGCGTGTCGTCGCGCAGGAGTGCGCGGAGCAGGATCGCGCCGCCCATGGAGTGCGCGAGCGCGTGGCGTTTCAAATTGCCGAGTGGTGCCACGGCCTTTTTCATGACGGCATCGAAATCGTCGAGGTAATCGTCAAAACGCGGGATATGGCCTTTTGAAGGGTCAGACAGGAGACGGTCAGAGCCGCCCTGACCGCACCAGTCAAAGGCAACGACATGGAAGCCGCGGGAGCGGAGGTCGCTGACTGTCTCCCAGTATTTCTCCATGAATTCGGTGCGGCCCGACAAGATGACGATCACGGTTTTTCGGTCCGCTCCGGTCGGACGCCAGCGGGCGGCCCGGAGTTTAATCCCGCCAGTTCTTTTGACGACCAAAGGTTCAGCATCTTCAGGGATGCGATTTTCCGGGACTGAAACCAGATCGTAGGACGGGGACGGGTAGACGCGCTGGCGCATTTTAGGTCTTTCGACATTGGCGCACACCTTCCGGTCTGCGGGAGAATTGAAACAGGCACCCTTGAAAGCCTGCATAGCGATTACTAACTCTATCCTGTGCAGGCCTTGATGGCTGCACAGTATTGGTTCGGCCATTCCGGCGAACCGTATCATGTCGCTTCAACTGGAGGATATGCCATGCGTCATTTTGATTTATCACCCCTCTACCGGTCAACCATCGGGTTTGATCGTCTCTTCTCGATGCTCGATCAGGTTGGTCCGGCCGAGACGAATTCTTACCCGCCTTACAATATCGAACGCCTGAGCGAAAACGAATATCGCATCAGCATCGCTGTTGCGGGGTTCACGGCTGACGAGCTTGATATCGAAATCAAGGAAAACGCCCTGACTGTGACGGGCGAAAAGCAGGCTGCGGTGGAAGAAACGAAACGCGAAATCCTGCATCAGGGAATTGCCGCGCGCGCCTTCGTGCGACGTTTCCAAGTTGCTGATCACGTTCAGGTAACGGGTGCAAGCCTCGAAAACGGTCTGTTACATGTGGATCTCGTGCGTGAAATCCCCGAGGCAAAGAAGCCGCGCCATATTCCTATTGCGGCAAATTCGGGAGCGCGTGTGCTCGAAAGTGGTGCAAAAGCTGCCTGAGGGTTGCCTTGACGCGTAATATTGATCCGGCTCGATACATTTCGAGCCGGATTGTTCAGGCGCCGTGTGCGACGGCAATCACGTGATCAATGTCTTCGGTGCGTGTCGCAAAAGATGTCACAAAGCGCCAGAATGCCTCGCCTTCCCGCACATGAATATTCGGCGGCAGGCTCAAGCTCGCCCATGGGGCGGCTTTGATATTCGCTTTGGCAAGCGCGGCATGCACTTTTGCGGGCAGGAGTGCGAAAACCTCGTTGGCTTCGGTCGGCCAAGGCAGGTGCGCGCCCGGCGTTGTCGTCAGACCATTGGCGAGTTTCCGGGCCATCGCATTTGCGTGACGGGCATTGTCGCTCCAATGGTTTCCCTCGAGATACCCGACCATTTGCGCTCCGAGTAGACGGCCCTTCGACACTGTGTGGCCCGAGCGCTTTCGGCGGAAGGCGAAGGTCTCAGCTTGTTTCGGATTGAAGAAAATAACGGCCTCGCAGGCAAGACAGCCATTTTTGGTGCCACCGAACGAAACGACGTTGACGCCTGATTTCCATGTCATTTCGGCGGCGGTGCATCCGAGCGAGACAAGGGCGTTGCCGAAGCGCGCGCCATCCAGATGATAAAAGATGCCATGCTTTTTCGCGGTTGCCCCGAGCGCGGCAATTTCATCGAGCGAATAGAGTGTGCCGGCTTCGGTCACCTGCGAGATTGACAGGGCCGCGGGTTGAACAGCTTTTATGACTCCTTTGGGATAGCGGGTGAGCGTGCGTTCAAGGGCGTCCGGCGTGATTTTGCCTGCAACACCCGCTATGCCGACGAGTTTCGCGCCATCTGTGAACATTTCCGGGGCGCCGCATTCATCATTAATGACGTGGCTTTCTTCGTGACAGAAGATCGCACCCCAGGGCGGCGACAATGCCGAGAGTGCAAGGGCATTCGCGCCGGTTCCCGTGCTGACGAGAAAGACTTTCACCTCACGCTCGAAAATTTCAGCGAGCATTTCTTCGGCGCGGGTGCTGAACTGGTCGGATCCGTAGGAATTTTCGGCACCATCATTGGCGGCAATAAGCGCTTCCAGCACGGGCTTGCTTGCGCCGACAACATTATCACTCGCCAAATTCAGCATGATTCTTCCCTTTGACGATGATCCACACGGCATACTTAACCGCATGATTGAAAATGTGCAACCAGCGACCGAAATTTTGGCGGGTTGACCCCTTGTGTCATCTCAAAAAAAATGCAATCTTCACTCCAGATAGGACAGCAATACTGTCCCAGTTAATACAACGTTAAAGACAGAGCGCAATGGTTTTTCGGTTTGGATTGTCGATGCGGGTGAATGCGAAGGTCATAGTGGCCTCGGCATTTTCGTGCGACGCAAATCGAGGCGATAAACGTGCCACCCGCAAAACGCGGGATTTGGGCGCTCGCCGGTAAACGCCGGAGGCGCCCGCAGGGAGCGGGCGCAAGACGGGGCGCGACCCTCACTCCTCGGAATAACTGCCCCGGAACAGGCTGAACACCCTTGACGGATGATCAGTGTCAACGAGAATTCGGGACAGGGACCGGGTGATGACCATGAGCAGAGATCCATCAGAGGTTGACGTTATCACGCGGGATTGCGGCGTCCCGTCGGAACCGATCATCATGCGGGATCCCGGCTTGCCCTTGGGGCATGGCTCGTATGATCCATCCTTCGAGAAAGATGCCTGCGGTGTTGGTTTTGTTGCTGACATGAAACGCGGCAAGTCCCATTCTGTTGTCGAGATGGGGCTGCAAATCCTGCTCAATCTCGATCATCGCGGCGCGGTCGGCGCTGATCCGGAGGCGGGCGATGGCTGCGGTATGCTCGTGCAAATCCCGCACCGGTTCCTGAGCGAGGAATGCGCAAAGCTCGGCTTTACCCTGCCGCCGCCGGAGCAGTATGCTGTCGGCCATCTGTTCCTGCCGCGTGACCCCGAGGGGCTCGAACTCTGCGTTGCGATTGTCGAGAAGGTTGTCGCCGATGAAGGCCTCGTTTTTCTCGGCTGGCGCGATGTTCCGGTGGATAGTACCTGCCTCGGCGAGAGCGTCAGGCCGACCGAGCCGACGCACCGGCAGATTTTCATTGGCAAGAGTGGGGCGATTGCAGATACCGATGCTTTCGAACGCAGGTTATTCATCATCCGAAAGGTGATTTCGAACACGATCTACACGCTCGGGAATGCTGCGACGAAGGGCTTTTATCCGGTGTCGCTATCGGCCCGGACCCTTGTCTACAAGGGCATGCTGCTGGCGACCCAATTGGGCGATTATTTCCCTGATTTGCGTGATCCACGGCTCGAATCGGCGGTTGCACTCGTGCATCAGCGCTTCTCGACGAACACGTTTCCGACCTGGTCTTTGGCGCATCCTTACCGGATGGTGGCGCACAATGGCGAGATCAACACGTTGCGCGGCAATGTGAACTGGATGGCGGCGCGTCAGGCCTCGGTTGACTCCGAATTGTTCGGAGCTGAAATCTCGAAGCTCTGGCCGATTTCCTATGAGGGGCAGTCGGATACGGCGTGTTTCGACAATACGCTGGAATTTCTGGTGCAGGGCGGATATTCGCTCGCGCACGCGATGATGATGCTGATCCCGGAAGCATGGGCGGGTAATCCGCTGATGAACGAGCAGCGTCGTGCCTTTTATGAATATCACGCCGCGCTGATGGAGCCATGGGATGGCCCTGCCGCCGTCGCGTTCACGGATGGTCGCCAGATTGGTGCGACGCTGGACCGGAATGGTCTGCGTCCGGCGCGGTATTACGTGACCGATGAGGGGCTTGTGGTGATGGCGTCCGAGATGGGCGTGTTGCCGGTTCCGGAAGAGTCGATTGTCAGGAAATGGCGACTTCAGCCCGGCAAGATGCTTTTGGTTGACCTCGAGGAAGGCCGGATCATTTCGGACGAAGAAATCAAGGAAAGTCTCTCCACGGCAAGTCCCTATGCCGACTGGCTGAAGAACACGCAGATCGTGTTGGAGGATTTGCGACCCGTCGAACCGCGTGCGCCGCGCATGGATGTGTCGCTGCTCGATCGCCAGCAGACCTTCGGCTATACCCGCGAAGACATTGATCTGCTGTTGGAGCCGATGGCGACGACGGGACAGGAAGCTGTCGGCTCGATGGGCACGGATACGCCGATTTCGGCGATGTCGGACAAATCGAAGTTGCTCTACACCTATTTCAAGCAGAATTTCGCCCAGGTCACGAATCCACCGATTGACCCGATCCGCGAAGAGCTGGTGATGAGCCTCGTATCATTTATCGGGCCACGGCCGAATATTTTTGATCTTGAAGGCAATTCGCGCCGGAAGCGGCTGGAAGTACGCCAGCCAATTCTGACGAATGGCGACCTCGAAAAGATTCGGAGTATCGGCCATTTCGAGGACAGTTTCGATACAAAGACGATTGATATCACCTATCCCACCGAGCAGGGTGCCAATGGCATGTACGAGGCGCTCGAGCGCCTTTGCGAGCGGGCGGAAGCGGCGGTCAAGGGCCGTTACAACATCATCGTTTTGTCCGACCGTATGGTCGGACCAGACCGGATTCCGGTTCCTGCGCTGCTTGCCACTGCCGCCGTTCATCATCATCTGATCCGGAAGGGGTTGCGCACTTCGGTGGGTCTGGTTGTTGAAACAGGCGAGGCGCGGGAGGTGCATCACTTCGCGTGTCTTGCAGGCTATGGTGCGGAAGCGGTCAACCCGTGGCTTGCATTTGACACGCTCGGTGCCATGGCGAAGGATCTGCAGGATGAGGTCTCGGAGTATGAAGTCGAGAAGCGGTTCATCAAGTCGATCGGCAAGGGGATTTTGAAGGTGATGTCCAAGATGGGCATCTCGACCTATCAATCTTACTGTGGTGCGCAGATTTTCGACGCGATCGGGTTGGCTGACGCGTTTGTCGCGAAATATTTCGCAGGCACGCATTCACGTATCGGCGGGGTAGGGCTTGCGGAGGTGGCCGCTGAAACTTTCAGCCGGCATTCGGACGCATTCGGCAATTCGCCGATCCTGCGCAATGCGCTCGACGTTGGCGGGGAATATGCGTTCCGCATACGCGGCGAAGCGCATGCCTGGTCGCCGCAATCGGTGTCGTTGTTGCAGCACGCCGTGCGCGGCAATGCGCAGGATAAATATCGCGAATATGCCAAGTTGTTGAACGAGCAATCCGAGCGGCTTTTGACCATTCGGGGGCTCTTCAGTATCAGGAGCGCGGAAGATGATGGCCGGAAAGCCGTGCCACTCGACGAAGTGGAAAGCGCGGCCGCCATCGTGAAGCGTTTTGCAACGGGTGCCATGTCTTTCGGTTCTATCTCGCGCGAGGCCCACACGACGCTTGCTATCGCGATGAACCGGATTGGCGGCAAGTCCAATACGGGCGAAGGTGGCGAAGAGGCAGATCGTTACAAGCCGATGGCGAATGGCGATTCCATGCGTTCGGCGATCAAGCAGGTTGCATCGGGTCGCTTTGGTGTGACGACAGAATACCTTGTCAATTCGGATATGATGCAGATCAAGATGGCGCAGGGTGCCAAGCCCGGCGAGGGTGGACAATTGCCCGGCCACAAGGTCGATGCCGTGATCGCGAAGGTGCGGCACTCGACACAGGGTGTCGGGCTGATTTCGCCTCCGCCGCATCATGATATCTACTCGATCGAAGATCTGGCGCAGCTGATTTATGATCTTAAAAACGTCAACCCGGCGGCACAGGTCTCGGTGAAGCTTGTCTCGGAAATCGGTGTCGGTACTGTTGCAGCGGGTGTCTCGAAGGCACGCGCCGATCATGTGACGATTTCGGGTTTTGAAGGCGGCACGGGCGCATCCCCGCTGACCTCGATCAAGCATACCGGTAGCCCGTGGGAAATCGGCCTTGCGGAAACGCACCAAACACTGGTGTTGAACGGCCTACGCTCGCGTATCGCGGTGCAGGTTGATGGCGGCATTAGGACCGGTCGTGACGTGATCATCGGTGCTTTGCTGGGTGCGGATGAATTCGGTTTTGCGACCGCGCCATTGATCGCTGCGGGGTGCATCATGATGCGGAAGTGCCACTTGAATACGTGTCCCGTGGGTGTGGCGACGCAAGACCCGGTGCTGCGCAAGCGCTTTGTCGGCTTGCCGGAACATGTGATCAATTTCTTCTTCTTTGTGGCTGAAGAAGTGCGTGAGGAAATGGCGCGGCTTGGCTATCGCAATTTCAGCGACATGGTTGGCCAGATGCAGATGCTTGATCGCGACCATGCGCTTGATCACTGGAAGGCCAAGGGGCTCGATTTCTCGAAGCTTTTCCTGAAGCCATATGCCAGCAAGGCGAGCGATATCCATCATTCGGAGCGGCAAGATCATCATCTTGATGCGGTACTCGACCGTATCTTGATTGAAAAGTCGGCATCAGCGCTCGAAAACCGCACACCGGTGAAGATCGAAACACGGATCAAGAACGTCAACCGTACCACGGGCGCGATGCTCTCGGGCAAGGTTGCCAAGCGATATGGCGAGAGGGGCCTGCCGGACGACACAATCCATGTCTCGCTCAAAGGGACGGCTGGCCAGAGCTTCGGTGCGTGGGTTGCGCGCGGCGTGACATTGGAGCTTGAAGGCGAGGCCAATGACTATGTCGGCAAGGGATTGTCGGGCGGCAGGCTGATCATCTATCCGCCTAAGGAAGCGACACAGATCGCGCCGCATGAATCGATCATCGTTGGCAATACGGTGCTTTATGGCGCGATCTCGGGCGAATGCTATTTCCGGGGCGTGGCAGGCGAGCGTTTTGCGGTTCGCAATTCGGGCGCGATTGCCGTCGTCGAAGGCACGGGCGATCATGGCTGCGAATATATGACGGGCGGTATCGTTGTGGTGCTCGGCCAGACCGGGCGGAACTTCGCCGCCGGCATGTCGGGCGGAATTGCTTATGTGCTCGATGAAGAGGGCAATTTCGCCGAGCGTTGCAACATGGCGATGGTTGAGCTTGAGCCGGTCGCGGCGGAGGAGGAGCTGAACCAACGCTGGAACCATTCGTCAGGCGACCTCGAAGGACATGGCCGCGTCGATGTCATGGGCGACATGACACGTTATGATGCCGAACGTCTGCGTCAACTGATCGAGAACCATGCACGCTTTACGGGCTCGACACGGGCGCGGGAGATTCTGGACAATTGGGACAGCTATAAATCAAAATTCCGGAAAGTGATGCCGGTTGAATATCGCCGCGCGCTCAAGGAATTGATGGCGCAGAACGAGAACCAACCACTTGCGATTGCAGGGGAGTGAGAGCGTTTATTGAGATTTCAACTCCCGCACTTTTCTGGAGGTGAGATAATCGTGAGGTTTGAAGTCCCGATTACGTTAAATCTGGGTGCGAGGGTTAATTGGGTTTGGAGGGCGTATTGAAGATTTGAAAGGCAGCTTGAATTTTTGTGGATACAAGATATGTATAAGCTGCCTTATGATCCTGCCAAACGCCAAAAAGCCCTTGTCGAGCGAAATGTCGATTTTGCGGAAGCGTGGCAGGTTTTTGAAGGGCGAGTGATCGAGTGGGAAGATACGCGATTTGATTATGGAGAAAATCGGATCATGTGTTTCGGTTATCTCCGGGGTCGGGCCGTTGTGGTTGGTTATGTGCAGCGAGGCGATACGCGGCATATTTTTTCGATGAGGAAAGCCAATGAGCGAGAAAGCGAAAAGTTTGGATAGAAAGCCAGCACAAATGGACTTGGCCAAATTCGACGCCCATGTGATTGCACCAGAAGAATATGAGGATTTGCCGGAGTGGACGGACGAGATGTTCGCCGAAGGCAGCGAATATATTGGCGGAAAACTTATTCGTCGCGGGAGGCCGCGGTCGCTTTCCCCAAAGGAGGCGATCAATATTCGCCTTTCTGCGGATGTTTTGGAGCGCTTTCGCG
>JBJTDR010000067.1:0-26265 GCA_046092445.1 Hyphomicrobiales bacterium
AAAGTCATCACCGAGCTATCAGCTTTCCTGAACACCGAACTCTCCGCCTTCTATTTCGATATCCGCAAAGACACGCTCTATTGCGATCCGCACACGAGCATGGCGCGCCGCTCGGCACTCACCTGCATCGAGGAAATCTTCCGTACAGTGACGCTGTGGCTCGCCCCGATCCTCGTCTTCACAGCCGAGGAATCATGGCTCTCGCGCTATCCGGATGTCGAGTCGGTGCATCTCGAAACCTTCCCCGAGATTCCCGTGGCTTGGCAGGATGAAGCCCTCGCCGCGCGTTGGTCGACCATCCGCAAAGTCCGCCGCGTAGTCACGGGAGCGTTGGAAATCGAACGCGCCCAAAAGCGCATCGGCTCCTCGCTTGAGGCAGCACCTCACGTCTACATCGCCGACAAGGATCTGGCCGATCTCGTCAGGAGCGTTGATTTCGCAGATATCTGCATCACCTCCGCCATCACCATCATCGATGGCGAGGCCCCTGCCGATGCGTTCCGGCTCGACGACGTGCATGGCGTTGCCGTCGTCTCGGCGCGGGCGGAAGGCCGGAAATGCGCCCGGTCATGGCGCTACTCGACAGAAGTCGGCACCGACAAGGACTATCCCGATGTCACCCCGCGCGATGCAGCCGCCCTCCGCGAACGTGACGCACGCGCCGGAGCCGCTCATTGAGGAGCGCCCGGCTTACCGCGCTGACCCTTGCCGCGCTGATCTTCGTTCTGGATCAGGCGAGCAAGCTCTACGTCCTCTATATTCTAGAACTGGAATATCGCGGCCCCCTGACGATCAATCCCTATATTGATCTCATTCTGGTCTGGAACCGCGGTATTTCCTACGGGCTCTTCCAGCAACACGCCGATTGGGGGCGCTATGGCCTCGTTCTTCTCTCGATCGGTGCTGCCATCGGCCTGACGATCTGGTTGTTCCGAACGCCCGTCAAAACAATTATGTTCGGTACGAGCCTGCTGATCGGCGGTGCACTCGGGAACGCGCTCGACAGACTCATTTACGGCGCGGTCGTCGATTTCATTCTCCTGCACTGGCAGGAATGGCAATGGTACGTTTTCAATGTCGCCGACACTGCAATTGTTGCAGGCGTCCTCTTGCTTCTTTACGATTCATTGTTACGTGAAAGCAGGAGAATGCGGTCTCAAGAAAACTTGCACACTACCGATGGCACCTGATATCCTTGTCCAATTGGTTCAGGTTTTCCGTCCGGGGACACACGATAAACGAAGGCAGAACGCAATGAACATTCGCTCTCGATTTGGCTTAACTCTTGTCCTTCTCGGTGGCGTCATCGCCACAAATAGTGATCAGGCCCGCGCGGAGGACGATATGTTCGGCTCGATCCTTGGAGCCATCGGCCTGACGAGCAATGCACCTGAAATCGAATATCGGGAACGCTCGCCTCTGGTTGTCCCGCCCAAGATCAAACTGCCAAAGCCGAAGGATACCGCGTCGGCAAATTCGGCTGCATGGCCAATAGACCCGGATATTGAGCGCAAAAAGGCAGCTGAAGCAGAAGCAAATGCCCCCTGGGTCGACCCGGGCAAACGGCTATCCATTCAGGAGATCCGCGCAGGCCGCCGTCCCGGTGCTGGCATCGAAAGCGACTATAATCCGGTCGGAAACCGGAAAGATCCGAAACTAAGCATTGAGGAAATGACGCAAATCAACGCCTCGTTGAAGGCGTATAATGCGAGCAATCTGCAAGCCTCCGCATCAACCGAGCGTCAATGGCTTACAGACCCGCCAAATATATATCGCAAACCGGCCACGATCACCCCGGAGATCGAGGCGCAGGCCATTGCTGCAGGTGCCAAAACGGATAAGCCTTGGTACCAATTCTGGTGACCTGATCGTTCTGTTAGGCATTTCGGGTCGGGCGGACACACCATGACCCCGCCGCTGTTGCATTACATCATTTTTTGACCCCCCGCGCATCCAGACGCCCAGCACCGGATCACACTCATGTCACCTTCCGCTTCCCCGTCACCGGGCATTGGTATTTCGACCGTCACTCTGCACAACGGTCTTCAGATCGTTGTAATCCCCGATCATCGTACACCTGTCGTGACCCACATGATATGGTACCGGAACGGCTCAGCTGATGATCCCGTCGGCAAATCCGGTATCGCGCATTTTCTCGAACATTTGATGTTCAAAGGCACCGAGAAACACTCCCAGGGTGAATTCTCCGATGTTGTCACCGCTTTGGGCGGTCAGGAAAATGCCTTCACCTCCGTCGATTACACGGCCTATTTCCAGCGCATCGCCCGCGAGCATCTCAAGACCATGATGGAATTTGAGTCCGATCGCATGACCGGCCTCGTTCTGACCGACGAGATTGTGAACCCGGAGCGCGACGTCGTGATCGAGGAGCGGCGTATGCGCACGGATACCGACCCCGGCGCCCAGCTCGGAGAAGCCGTCTCAAAAGCGCTCTTCACCCACCACCCCTATGGTACGCCCATTATCGGCTGGATGCACGAGATCGTGACCCTCAACCGCGAGGACGCGCTCTCATATTATCGGCGTTTTTACACGCCCGAAAATGCAATTCTCATTGTCGCAGGTGACGTCACAGAGGACGAGGTCGTCCGCCTCGCCGAGGCGACCTATGGCCGGATTCCGAGCCGGGGCGAAGCGCCAAAGCGCGTTCGCCCGCAGGAGCCCGAACCACGCGCCTCGCGCCAAGTCTCCCTCGCCGACCCGAAAGTCGAACAACCCTCGCTCCAGCGCTGCTATCTCGTGCCGAGCTACACCACCGGAAAACCCGGCGAGGCGGAAGCTCTGGATGTCCTCGTCCAGATCCTCAGCGCACAAGGCACCGGGCGTCTCCATCGCGATCTTGTTATGGAACAACATTGCGCGGTCGCCGCTGGTGCGTGGTATCAGAGCACCGCAGTCGACCAGTCGCGCCTGTTGCTCTATGCGATCCCGCATCCCGGCGTTTCGCTTGATACGCTCGAAAAAGCACTCGACGGTGTCATCTATGACGTGATCGCAAACGGGATCGAATCCAAGGAACTGGCCCGCGCCAAGACCCGTCTCATCGCCGATACGATTTACGCGCAAGACAGCCAGGCCTCGCTCGCCCGCATGTATGGCGCATCGCTGGCGACTGGGTCGACCGTCGATGACGTGAAGTCGTGGCCCGAAGCCATCGATGCCGTCTCGGCACAGTCTGTCCAGGCAGCAGCCAAGGCATGGCTGGAACGTCGCCGCGCCGTCACCGGATACCTGCTCAAGGAAGAGATAGCGGCATGAACGATCTCGCCCGCAAAACCTCGCTTGCCTCGCGCATTCGAAACGTCCGTTCCCCAGGCGGGATCGAAGCATGGCTCATCGAAGATTATACCGTGCCCCTGATCTCGCTCGAATGCGCCTTTCTCGGAGGTGCCGCACAGGACCCGGCCGGCAAAGCCGGCGTCGCCAGCATGCTGGCTGGCCTGCTTGATGAAGGCGCAGGGCCTTACGACTCGACAGCGTTTCATGAACGTCTTGACGATTTTGCGATTGAGGTCAGTTTCGGCGCCGATCGTGATGGTTTCAGCGGTCATTTACGCACATTGATCCGCCACAAGGCTGAAGCCTTCGACATGCTCAAACTCGCGCTGAACGAGCCGCGTTTCGACGAGGAGCCTCTCGAGCGCGTCCGCGCGCAACTTGTCGCTTCCGTGCTTCAAGAAGCGAACGATCCAGATGCCATGGCCAATCGCGCCTGGTTTACAACCGCTTTTCCGGACCATCCCTATGCCAACCCGAACCGCGGATCGCTTGAAACGCTGGCCGCCATCACGCGCGGCGACCTGATCGACTACAAGGCCCGTATTCTTGCCCGTGACACGTTGAAAATTGCAGTTGTCGGCGCCATTGATGCCGCGAGCCTGTCAATCGAGCTTGACAAGGTCTTCGGACCACTGCCGAAGCAATCCCGCCGGGTTGCCATTCCACGTGTCACACCTCAAGGCATCGGCACACGAAAGATCATCGATCTTGATATCCCGCAAAGCTCCGTCCGCTTTGGTGCCGCCGGTATCGGCAATGATGACCCCGATTGGCATGTCGCTGTTGTCCTCAACCAAATTCTCGGCGGTGGCGTCTTTTCGTCGCGACTTTTCCGTGAAGTCCGCGAAAAGCGCGGCTTGGCATATTCGGTTTCATCATCCATCGCGCCCTTCGACTTCGCGCCTCTGCACATGGGCGGGACATCGACCAAGAACGAGCGCGTCGCTGAATCCCTCTCGATCATCGAGGCCGAGATCACGTCTCTCGCCAAAGACGGCCCTTTTGATGAAGAACTTGATGTCGCAAAAAAATACCTGACCGGATCCTATCTTCTCCGCTTCGACACATCTCAAAAGCTGGCGAGCCAACTCGTACAGATTCAGATCGATCAGTTCGGGCAGGACTATATGGATCGCCGCAACGGCCTGATCGCCTCGGTGACCCGGGAAGACGCCGCCCGCGTCGCCAAGCGCCTTTATGGCGAAGGCAAGTTGCTCGTCACCATTGTCGGTCGCCCGGTCGGAATTGACGCTGTCAAAGGGTAATGCCGATCTGCGAATTCGGCTTGCCTGACAGGATGGGTGCCCTATCCTGATCCAGATGAGTCGGGAGGGGCGTAACGATGAATTTCAGCCATTCAGTCGAGCAAGCGCTTGCAGAAAATATCGGCACGGGCGGCATCTCCGCCAGCGCCTACAAGACCGCACTCGCCGACATTGAACCCGCCCTCGTGCGTCTGAGGGGAGAAGCATCCGATGCCTCTCTCGCGTTGCTCGGATTGCCGCACCAAACCGTCGATATCGCAGGCATTGAAGAGATTGCCCTCAAAATCAAGTTGAGCGGCGCAACCGATGTGGTCATCCTCGGCACTGGCGGGTCAAGCCTTGGTGGACAAGCGCTTGCTCAACTTGCTTGGCATGCCGTCTCCGGTGTTTCCGCTTTCAACGCCGCCCCGCGACTCCATTTCATTGATAATCTCGATCCCGTAACCTTCGACGAATTGCTGAAACGGCTCCCGCTTCCGACCACATATTTCACCGCGATTTCGAAATCGGGAAGCACCGGTGAAACGCTGATGCAAACAATGGCGGCCCTTCAAGCGGTCCGCGACGCGGGCTTGGAAAGCCAAATCAGCACCCATTTCTTCGGCATCTCCGAGACGCTCCGCCCCGGCAAAACAAACGCCCTGCGCGGTCTGCTGGAGCCTTTCAACGTCCAGTTTCTCCCGCATGATCCCGGTGTCGGCGGGCGCTTTTCCGTTCTCACCAATGTCGGGCTTCTTCCGGCTGCCTTGATGGGCCTCGATATCGGGGCAATCCGGGCAGGCGCCGCCGATCTTCTTCAAACCGTTTTAAAGGCGAATGACAATCCCATAGCTCCCGTGATCGGTGCAGCCCTCAACCTCGCCGCCATGCGCGAGGGGAAAAACATCTCCGTTATGATGGCCTATGGCGACCGGTTCGAGCGGTTAACCCGCTGGTGGGTCCAGCTCTGGGCAGAATCAATCGGCAAGGATGGCAAAGGCTCACAACCTGTCGGCGCGCTTGGCCCCGTTGACCAGCACTCCCAGCAACAGCTTTATCTCGCAGGGCCCTCCGACCGGCTTTTCACGATCATCACGCAAGACAGTCAGGGGATAGGCCCGAAAATTGCGCAGGATCTTGCCAAGCAATGCGGTGAAGCAGTTTTTGCAGGGCGCACCATGGGCGATCTTGTCGCCGCTCAGGGCCTCGCAATGATTGACACCTTCGTCCGCAATGGCCGTCCTGTGCGCCATATCCATCTTGAAAGGCTTGGCGAGCGCAGTCTCGGCTCGTTGCTGATGCATTTCATGCTTGAAGCCATTCTCACCGGCTATGCACTCAGAGTTGACCCCTTCGATCAACCCGCTGTCGAAGAAGCCAAAATACTGGCAAAGGCCTATCTCGCCGCGGGCAAGGGCGCATGAGTGTTCGCCGGCTTGATCCCGTTCTAATTGACAGGATTGCTGCCGGCGAGGTCGTGGAACGCCCGGCCTCGGCCGTCAAGGAGCTTGTCGAGAACGCCATTGATGCCGGCGCATCCCGCATCGACATCACCATCGCCAATGGCGGCCGTCGGCTGATCCGCGTCACGGATGACGGCGCGGGCATGACCGATGCCGATCTCGAACTCGCGGTCGAGCGCCATGCCACTTCCAAACTTCCCGACGGCAATCTCTTCGCCATCGCAACCCTTGGCTTTCGCGGCGAGGCGCTACCCTCGATTGGTGCCGTCTCCCGCCTCATGATCAACACCCGCGCAAAAGGAACATCACACGGCACCTCCATTCTTGTCGATGCCGGCCTGAAACATCCGACCCGCCCTGCAGCGATCGAGCGCGGAACGCGGGTCGAGGTCACCGACCTCTTCTTCGCAACCCCCGCCCGCCTCAAATTTCTCAAGGCCGATCGCACAGAGGCGCAATCCATCGCCGATATGCTGAAGCGGATCGCCATGGCGCATCCCGCCATCGCCATCACACTTGAGAGCGATAGTGGCGCGGGCCTCTCACTGCCCGCAAGCATGGCAGATGACCCGCAAAGTGCCCTTGGTGAACGTATCGGGCAGATTCTCGGACCGGATTTCATCCCGAATGCAGTCCCGCTCGATCATACCCGCAATGACGCGCGCCTTACCGGATTTGCCGGACTTGGCACCTATCACCGCCCGACAGCAAACGGAATCCATCTGTTCGTCAATGGCCGCCCCGTGCGTGACAAGGTCCTGCTCGGCGCCGTCAAAGCCGCCTATACCGATCTCGTCCCCTCGGGACGCAATCCGGTCGTTGCCTTGTTCATCGAGAGCCTGCCAGAGGACGTCGACGTCAATGTCCACCCCGCGAAAAGCGAGGTCCGGTTTCGGGATGCGGGCAACATTAGAAGCCTGATCATTTCCGGCATCGACGCTGCACTGGAAAGCGCCGGACATCGCGCATCGGCAACAGTCGGCACGCGCACATTGGCTTCGTTCAGAACGTCATATCGGAGCCATGCGCCCGGTAATTGGGATTGGCGTGCGTCCCATGCCGCCCCGCAAAACACGGGCTTTGCCGAAGAACCGCAATCGATTTTCAATGCGCTCGCCCCTCAAATTGCCCATGCTCCCGTTCCTGATGATAGCCAGGCGCAGGATACCGCCCCCCTCGCGGATTTTCCGCTCGGCGCGGCCCGTGCCCAATTGCATGACACCTATGTGCTCGCACAAACACGTGACGGTCTGGTGATTGTCGATCAGCACGCCGCCCATGAGCGCCTCGTCTATGAGCGCCTCAAGCGCGAACGCGCCACGCGGAGTGTCTCGCGCCAATTGCAACTGATCCCGATCATCGTTGAAATGGACCAGACAGACGCCGAAAGGCTGGCAGATCGTGCCGCAATTCTCGAAGAACTCGGGCTTGTCCTCGAACCCTTCGGCACCGGTGCGGTCGCAATCTCGGAAATCCCCGCAGCACTCAACGACGGCAACATCCCGGCACTAGTGCGCGATCTCGCCGATAGTCTTGAGGAATGGGGCTCGGCCCTTGCGCTCGAAGATCGGCTCGACCACGTCCTCGCAACATTCGCCTGCCATCACTCCGTCCGCGCCGGCCGACGCCTAAGGCCCGAGGAAATGAATGCCCTCCTGCGTGAAATGGAAGCAACGCCCTTTTCCGGCCAATGCAACCACGGCCGACCGACCTATGTCGAACTCAAACTCGGCGATATCGAACGGCTGTTCGGGCGGAAATAGGCCGATAAACTCCCATAAACATGATCCTGCGTGTCATAAATACCTGTCCTGAAAGACAGGTTGCAATCGCTACTTTCCGGACCTACATTGTAGGTATGGAGTATTTCAATGCGCGTTGATCTCATCAAAATTGGCAATTCAAAAGGCGTGCGGCTTCGTCGATTCCGTTGAGATCGAAGTTCGTGGGCAGCAACTCATTCTTTCGCCAAGCTCGTCTCCGCGTGCGGGCTGGGCCGAAGCGCTCGGAAATGAAAGCGATCCCGAAGAATGGAGCGAATGGCAAAATGTCGGCGCACCTGAAAAAGAAGACTGGGATTGGCCGGAAGCACGCATCTAGTCGACATGTTCAGGTGGTAGAGCGTGCCCCCGCATCCCCGTCCATCAGCGCCTCGACATGCGCGGCCACCGACAGAGCCAGTCCCTGAAGGTCATAGCCGCCTTCCAGAACAGATACGATCCGTCCGTGCGCGTGCACATCTGCAAGAGCCATTAATTGCCGTGTTGCCCACGCAAAATCCGCTTCATCCAACTGCAGATTACCGAGCGGATCATCGCGATGCGCGTCAAATCCGGCCGAGATGATCAGAAAATCGGGTCGAAATTCATGGAGGCGGGGAAGAACGATACCATCAAAAGCGGCACGAAACGCCTCGCTTCCGTCTCCCGCCTGCATCGGAACATTCAGGATCGTGCCGAACGCGCCCGTCTCGTCTGCCGCGCCCGTACCCGGATAAAGCGGCATTTCATGCGTGGATACATAGAGAACCGACGGATCAGACCAGAAAATATCCTGCGTCCCGTTTCCGTGATGCACATCCCAATCGATGATCGCCACGCGCTCAATGCCGTGAACAGCCTGTGCGTGCCGTGCCGCAATGGCGGCATTGTTGAAAAAACAAAAACCCATCGCCGTTTGCTGTTCGGCATGATGTCCGGGCGGGCGGATTGCGGCGAAGGCATTTCGCGCACGCCCGCTCATCACCTGATCAACGGCATGGGTTGCAGCGCCTGCCCCGCGCAGCATCGCTGCCCGGCTTCCGGGAGAGAGCCACGTATCCGCATCGAGCCGCGCAATCCCGGATACCGGGCAGCTCTCCCCGATCGCCTGAATATACGCTGGCGGGTGACAGCGCTCGAGCATAACCTGATCTGCTTCAGGAGCCTCGTCACGCAGAAGAGCCTCGAAACGATGGCCCTTGAGCTTATCGTTGATCACCCTGATCCGGTCGGACCGCTCGGGATGCCCCGATGGTGTCTGATGCTCCAGAAACGCAGGGTGGGAAACGAGGAGGGTGGTCAATGGCATGCTCCCGGAACGAACGAGGCTGTCCGTTTCTCATCAACACCACACTAGCACCCTTGCATCTCGTTACTCAATCGTCGCCACGAACCGATATCCGGCTGAACCCGGGCTTCGATTCGGCTTTCCCCGCTTTCAGCATCTCTGCTGCAGCAATAACTGCCGAAATGCCGATCTTCCCGAATGCCTTGGGCGCATGTGAGGTGGAGCTTTGCTTGGGTGGTTGTCGGGGTGCGACGGAGCCATGTGACGTGTTTGGATTTTCCATCTGCCTTTTCCTGCTTTCAGCCAGCCGGTACTGTAACACCGGTGCGGTCTCTCCATTGATCCGGTAATCAAGCAGGGACATGGCAGGTTTATGATAATTATGTGGCGGTCCGCTCGGCACGTACGCGCCAATCGGCGTCTTTGCCTGTCATCACGCTTGATTGATCACGTAAAACATAACGTTGCCCGAATACAGGCGTGTTGATACATATCATCCGGATTTGAAACTGCAAAAAGGCTCGCCAATGACCCTCAAGGCCATTCTTTTCGACAAGGACGGAACCCTTCTCGATTTCGACAAGACATGGGGCGAGGCTGGATATTCCGTTATGCGGCACATGACGGCGGGTGATGAAGACGCCTTCAATCGCCTCGTCGCACTCACCCACTACAACGTCGCAGAACGCCGCTACGAGCCGCCGTCCCACATGATTGCGAGTTCATCCGGCGATTATGGCCTCCTATGGGCCGATGCACTCGGTCGGGCTGACCGTGAAGCCGTCGTCGAGGAAATCGACACGCTGTTCATGGCGGAGGCGCAACGCCGACTCGTCCCTGTCGGCAATCCGCTCGAAGTCATCACGACCCTGATCGCCCGCGGCTACAAAATCGGTATTGCAACCAATGACGGCGAGGCCGCCGCTCTCCAGCAAGCCGAAATCCTCGGCCTGGTGCCGCATCTCGATTATATTGCAGGTTACGATTCCGGCCATGGCCGCAAGCCGCATCCAGGGATGGTCACCGCCTTCATGACCCGTTTCGGCTATCAACCGCACGAAGTCGCCCTGGTCGGCGACTCGACCCACGATCTGCATGCCGCCCGCGCGGCAGGGGCCGTCGGCATCGCTGTCCTGAGTGGTCCTGCGGGCCATGACGACCTCGCACCCCATGCCGATCACGTCATCCCGTCCATCAACGAACTCGTTGCCCTGATCGACTCCCTGTAGCCTCGGTCCCGTCTCTTTCTTTGCCGGTGGTTCCCGTCGACACCAAATCGCGCAACGGGCAGGTATTATCCGTTGAACTCGAAATACCTCTTGTCAGCCTTTCTTGAGCGCAGCACCAGACCACAGCTTCGGGCGCTCGCGATCATATTGCAACGGACGATGGAGATCAACGCCGAGTGCATCCGCCGCGTGCCATCCCCACCGCGGATTATCGAGAAATGCGCGCGCCAGAGCGATTTGATCCGCGTGCCCGTCCGCGAGGATTTTTTCCGCCTGCTCGGGCGAAACAATCATCCCGACCGCGCGCGTCACAATGCCGGTTTGCTTCTTGATCGCATCGGCAAAGCCAACCTGATAGCCCGGACCAACTGAAATCCGCGCCGCCGGATCAAGTCCGCCCGAACTGACACAGGCATAGGCCGCTTCAAGCGCTTTCAAACGGCTCGTCAGAGTCACCGCATCATCAATTGTCACGCCGCCTTCCATCCAGTCGGATCCGGCAATGCGAACGCCAACCGCAACCGACGCAGGCACCGCCGTTCGCACAGCTTGCATCAAATCAAGCGCCAGTTTCATCCGCTTTTCAGGCGTCCCGCCCCATGCATCCTGCCTTTTATTGCTGACCGGCGAGAAAAACTGGTGAACCAGATAGCCATGCGTCATATGCAGCTCGATCACCTCGTATCCGAGGCGAACCGACCGCTTCGCCGCCTTCACAAACGCCTCGATTGAGCGCTCAATCCCCGCCGCATCAAGTGCTTCCGGCGCATGCCATCCCGGCCCGAAGGGCTGGTCCGTCGAACTCACCGTCTGCCAAGGGTCGGCATCTGCCGTCAAAGCACCACCACCATCCCAAGGCACCTGCGCGGACGCCTTTCGCCCGGCATGCGCCAGCTGGATCCCGAATTTGGTCTCGGGCAGCGCAACCGCCCGCGCTGCCGCCAGCACCCGCGCCATGGCCCGCTCATTGGCGTCCGAATAAAGCCCGACGCAGCCATGCGTGATCCGGCCGCGCCGCTCGACGCCGGTCGCTTCGACCATCACAAGACCGGCCCCCGACATCGCCAGATTCATCACATGCTGCAAATGCCAGTCCGTCATGGACCCGTCATCCGCCGTGTATTGGCACATCGGCGCCACGGCAATGCGGTTCGGAACCGTTACGGGGCCGATTTTCAACGGGGAAAACAAAAGTGGATGCGACATGGTCAAACTTTCTGGAGAAAATAGTGGTTAAGCGCGTCGTTGTTCGATCGCGATATCAATGAGGCTCAGGATCGTAAACATCATCTGCGCCCCGGCCTGTGCCGTATTGCTCGTCGCGTCATATTGCGGCGCGACTTCGACAACATCGCCACCAACAATATTCAGCCCCTTCAGGCCGCGTAAAATCTCCAGCGCCTCGCGCGTCGTCAGCCCGCCGATTTCAGGCGTTCCGGTTCCGGGCGCAAAGGCCGGATCAAGACTGTCAACGTCAAACGACACATAGACCGGCCCGTCACCCACAACCGCACGCGCCTTCGCGATAATCGCCTCGATACCGAGCTTGGGAATTTCCTCGCCATGGATCACGGTCATGCCGCTCTCATAGGAAAACTCCCAGAGATATTCCGCACCGCCCCGGATCCCGATCTGGATCACGCGCTCCGAATCGAGCACACCATCGAGAACCGCCTTCCGGAACGGCCCGCCATGATGAAACTTCGAGCCCTCATAAGGCCCCGACGTGTCGCAATGCGCATCGATATGCACCATCCCTACCGGCTTTGAACGGCCCAAAGCCTTCAAAATACTGCCCGTAATCGAATGATCGCCGCCGCACGAGACCGGAATAACCCCCGCATCGACGATTTTGGAGTAATAATCGAACAAATCCTCATGGCACGCCTCAAGGCTGAACCGGCTGCGAAACGGGATATCTCCGACATCCGCGACCTTCAGGCTGGAAACCGGTGTCCGCCGCAATACATGTTCGAACGGCCCGATACGCTCGATCGCCCTTACCGCCCGAGGCCCGAGGCGCGCACCCGCCCGGTTTGTGACACCAAGATCCATCGGCACGCCGATCAGCGCCACATCAAGCCCTTTGAAATGCTCCGCATAGGCATTCGGCTGGTACGGCGCGCCAAAAAACGTGCCCGGTTCCGCAAACGGCCATTTCCGTCGCTCGCCCGAAAACACCGTATCGGCCACACGGCGAAATTCCGGATCAAACACATCCCCGCCCGAGGCGTTCTCGTATTTCTGCCGGAGGCTCTCCAGCCGCTTGTCGTCAATCATAAGCCATCACCATGAAAAATAATGCCCGACCACGCTTAAACCATTCCTGTACTCCTTGCCATCCACATGGCGATATCAATGATTAAATTCGGAGATCCATCTCGCCGGATCATCAACGACAGGCTATGCTTGCAACCATCAATACTCGAGGAATCACATCAATGCCGTCGAACAGTCCGCACGCGAACCGGCTCGTCCGTGATACAGGCTCACCTCCCATACCGGAGGCGCAAGGCTGGACCCGCAGCTATGATGGCGCGTTCGGACCGCTGATCGATCTCTCGCAGGCTGTCCCCGGCTATCCGCCCCATCCCGATATGCTGCGCCGTCTCTCGGAAGCAGCCGGCACCACAGCCGCTGCCCGCTATGGCGATATTTTAGGCGATCAACCCCTGCGAGAGGCTTACAGCGCTGAAATCGTCCGACGTTATAGTGGCAACGTCTCCGCGAATGACATTGCAATCACCGCCGGTTGCAATCAGGCCTTTGTCGTCACGATGATGACTATTGCCCGACAGGGTGACAGCGTGATCGTCCCGAGCCCCTGGTATTTCAACCATGACATGACGCTCGGCATGTTGGGCGTTAAAGCGGAACCCCTGCCTTGTCAGGCCGCGAACGGCTTCGTTCCTTCCTGTGCCCAAGCGGAAAAGCTCATCACCCCTTCCACTCGCGCAATTGTCCTCGTCACACCCAACAACCCGACCGGCTCAGTCTATCCCGCCGAAACCATCGCCGAATTCGCTGCACTCTGCCGAAAGCGCGGGCTCTGGCTTGTCGTTGACGAAACCTATCGCGATTTTCTCGCCCCCGATCACGGCGTGCCGCATCACCTGTTCGTCGCACCCCACTGGCGCGATCATGTCCTGCAACTATACTCCTTCTCGAAATCCTATTGTATCCCCGGTCACAGGATAGGCGCGATCACAGGCGGACCGGCCATACTCGATGAAATCGCAAAAGTGCTCGATTGCGTTCAAATCTGCGCGCCCCGCGCCGCCCAGAAGGCGCTCACTTGGGCCATCCCCTCGCTTGATGACTGGCGCGCCGCGAACACGGCAGAAATTCTCCGGCGCGTTACCGCTTTCAAAAACGCCTTTGCGCTCCTGCCCGAATGGCGGATTGACTCGATCGGTGCCTATTTCGCCTATGTGGCACATCCATTCACCGGCATTCCGGTTCAACGCGTCGCAGAACGCCTTGCTTCCGAGCGCGGTGTACTCGGCTTGCCCGGCCCCTTTTTCGGTGCAGGGCAGGAACAGCATATGCGGCTTGCTTTCGCCAATGTCACCGTCGAGTCGCTTGGCAGACTCCCCGAATACCTGAAAAATTTCAAACCCTGATAGCTTTTTTCCTGCCCCGCTAAGGCGAAGGAGACTCCTGAATGAAAAATCTGGCCATTCTCATCGGTTTTGCCGCGGCTTTTCTTCTTGTCCTCGGCCTGTCGACCGGTGACGCGCAGACCATCGGGCTCGGGAGTGTCGGCGTCGCACTCGCAGTCACCACCTGGCTTTCAGCAGGAATCTCGCGCTTCCTGATGATTTTTGCTGCCATCTTCGGCGCTGAATTCGTCATCTTTGGCGCGATCTTTGTGCTCGATGCCAATGCGCTCTGGCCTACAGCACTCGCCGATTTCGTCCCGCCAGAGAGCCTGCCGATCACGGTCGGCATTTTCGGCATTATCGTCTTTGCCATTTCCTTCATCCCCGGCATCGTAAAAATCATGCGGATCGCCGACCGCTTTTTCGATGGCCATGATATCACGACTGTCAAAATCTGGCCGTTCCCCTCGATCACGCTCACCGAGCAAACACTGGCCCGCACCATCATCGTCGCGCTCATTCTGATCAATCAGGGGCAGGTCGGTATTTCCGTCCGGCTCTCCTTCTTTAACCGCGACTGGTTCAACGCGATTCAGGAAAAGGACAGCGCGACATTCTGGTCCTTGCTTTACACGGTCTTCCTGTTCTGGGCCGTCATCTACATCGTCATCGCCATTTTTGAGTATGTTATCCAGTCCCATCTGATGATCCGCTGGCGGCGCTGGCTCACAAGCCATTACATCGGCGACTGGTTGAACGAGGGAAGTCATTACAGAATGGCGCTTTCCGGGACCGGCGCCGATAACCCTGACCAGCGCATCGCCGAAGATGTCGACCAGTTCATCGGGCGCACCTATAGTTTCTCGATCTCGCTACTCGCGCAAGTCAGTTCGCTTGTCTCCTTCTCGATCATTTTATGGGGTATTTCCGCCAATTTCACCATTCCGGGCACCGAAATCGCGATCCCCGGCTTTCTCTTCTGGGTTGCCGTGCTCTATTCAGGCTTTGGCACCTTCGTCACCCATGTGATTGGCCGTCGTCTGATCCGCCTCAATTTCGAGCAACAGCGCTACGAAGCCGATTTCCGCTTCTCGCTCGCGCGTCTGCGGGAATATGCCGAGCAAGTTGCCTTGCTCGGTGGGGAAAAACAGGAGCGCCGCTTCCTGATGGACCGCTTCGGCAATGTGATCCGGAATTTCTTCGCCATTGTCGCACGCCGCAAACAATTGATGATGTTCACCGCCAGTTATGGCCAGATCAGCCCGATCATTCCCTATGTTGTGGCAGCGCCCTTCTACTTCATCGGCAAGATACAGCTTGGTGTTCTCACACAAACTGCAAGTTCCTTCGGTCGGGTCGAAGGCTCGTTGAGCTTCTTCATCGATGCCTATGTCTCGCTGGCCGATTATCTCTCTGTCATCCAGCGTCTTGTGACTTTTGACGACGCAATCGAAAAAGCCCGCCGCATCGGCAATAAGCCGCCACGCATCGTGTTTTCGACAGAAGCAACAACGGGCATCTCCATCAGCGATCTGACCCTCAGCCTGCCCGATGGCCGCGAGATCGTGTCGGCAGAAGTGCAGTTCGAGCCGGGACAATCCGTCCTAATTTCGGGCCCGTCCGGCTCAGGCAAATCGACCTTGCTCCGAGCCATTGCCGGAATCTGGCCTTATGGCCACGGAAAAATCATCACTCCCGTCGATACAACCCTGATGCTTCTCCCGCAAAAGCCCTATTTGCCATCAGGATCCTTGCGTGACTGTGTTGCCTATCCGTCCGACGAGGGCACCTATCTCGAAAAAGAAATCATCGATGCGTTGAAAATCGTTGGTCTCGATCGCCTGATCACATCGCTTGATGATGCAACCAATTGGTCGCAACGCCTCTCCGGCGGCGAACAACAACGCCTCGCAATCGCCCGCGCCTTGCTCGCACGCCCCGATTGGCTATTCCTCGACGAAGCCACCTCCGCGCTCGACGAGGACAGCGAAGCCTTTCTCTATCGCGCCCTGAAGGAGCATTTGAAGACAACAACGCTCATCTCCATCGGCCACCGCTCGACACTTAAAGCATTACATGACAAAGCAATCCGCATGGAACCCGAAGATTGGGGCGGATTCAGGGTCGTGCGGATGCAGGGGCCACCGGAGCGCGATAAAAAATAAGGGTCTTGCCGAATGCACTCTGGCTCCCCTGAAAGCGCCTTCGACGCGTTTACTGGAACAACAACTCGTTTTCGCGGATGATAATGATATCAACCTTGCAATAGTCGACATCGTAATCGAAATAAGTATCGTCCGTGAACGTAACCTGCGTTCGGACAACACAATTCCCCTCGCTTGTTCTGAAATCCATGATGAAGGTTTCACCTGGATTGATCCGGTCTCCGGAAATCCAGTTATTGGACCATTGGCCGCCCTCTTTGGTCCTGAAATGCCTGACTGGAACAGATGAACCATTGGTTACTTCAAACTTCCAACTATCCCTAGCATGAGCATTTGGCATTGAGCTAAAGGCTATTAACCCTGCCAATATTATTCTTTTTATCATATTGATCTCCTAGCATATATTGAATGAACAAATTTTTGACGAAATTTTAATTACATGCTTCCCGCACGAACGCAATGCACTTTCAGATGATCGTTCCAATCCGGAAAATTGTCAGAAGCGCGCTGCGGCGCGAACATTCGTCAAAAATTGCTGCGTCGCGCGATCAAATGAAAACTTCAGCGCAAACTCCCGGCACCGCGACCCCGGAATAGCCAGTGCCGCCCGCGCCGCCTGCCCGAGATCCGCATCCACAATCCCGACATCACCCTCGGCAATCTCGCCGATCAACCCCTCGCCCGGAAATGCCGCCACCGGAGTTCCCGACGCAAGCGCCTCCAACAGAACGAGACCGAATGTTTCCGTCACGCTCGGAAATACAAACACATCCGCCGCCGCATAAAGGGCCGCGAGCTCCTCGCCGAAGCGCGCCCCGAGAAACGTCACATCCGGATAAGCCGCTTCAAGCCGCGCACGATCCGGCCCGTCACCCACCATCACTTTCGACCCCGGCAGATCGAGCCCCAAAAATGCCTCGAGATTCTTCTCCACCGCCAACCGCGCCACACAGAGAAAAACCGGCCCCGGCAGATCGAAAACCTTCTCCTCCCGCGGACGGAAAAGCGCCGCATTAACCCCGCGCGACCATAACATCAGCCGCTCGAACCCCTTTTCCCGTAATTCTGTCGCGAGCGACTCGGTCGCCACCATCGTACCCGCGCCTGCATTGTGAAACCGCCGCAACAACGCGTAGGTGACCCGCTCCGGTATCGGCGCCCGCGCCGCGATGTATTGCGGATATCGCGTGTGGTAACACGTCGTGTGGCGAATGCCGCGCTTCCGGCAATATCGCGATGCCATCAGCCCAAGTGGTCCTTCGGTCGCAATATGCACTGCATCGGCCTTCATCCCGTCCATGACGGCAGCCATTTTTTGAGGGCGCACGACGGATAGTCTGATCTCATTATATCCCGGCATGGCGAAAGTATGAAAACGGTCAGGTGTTAAAAAAACGATTTCGTCCCCGAAACGCGGTGCCGACTCCGCCAAATGCTCAAGGCTACGAACAACGCCGTTTACCTGCGGGTGCCACGCATCGGTGACAATCAGAATCCGCATCAGGCAGCCGGTCGATATTGCCTGCCGGCCAGTTGGATAACATCGCCGATCTCGGCAATCCTGGTCCAATGAACAATATGAAGCGAGCCGTCATGCTCCTCCACCAGCGCCGAGCATGAATCAACCCAGTCGCCCGTATTGGCATAGATCACACCCAGCATGTTCCTGAGCACAGGCGCATGAATATGGCCACACACAACACCGTCAACATTGGCGCGCGCGGCATCATTGGCCACGGCCTTCTCGAAATCACCAATGAAATTGACCGCCCGTTTCACCTTCTGCTTGCCCCACCCCGAAAAAGACCAATAGGACAGGCCAAGCCGCCGCCTGACCCACCCGATCGAAATATTGATCGCGACAGCCAAATCATAAGCCCAATCGCCCAGATGCGCGAGCCATTTGACGTTGTTCACCACAACATCAAATTTGTCGCCATGCAGAATGAGCAGTCTCTTGCCATCAGCGGTTTCATGGATTGTTTCCTCGAGAATTTCCACACCGCCAACAGTCATACCGACATAATCACGAAGAAACTCGTCATGATTTCCCGGTACATAAATCATCCGCGTGCCCTTTCGGACTTTGCGCATGAGCTTCTGCACAACATCATTGTGCGCCTGCGGCCAGTACCAGCCCGATTTGAGACGCCACCCGTCTATGATGTCTCCAACAAGATAGATGGTCTCTGCCTCGACATGTTTCAAAAAATCAAGGAGCAAATGGGCCTGACAGGCCTTGGTACCCAAATGGACATCCGACAGAAAAAGCGTTCGGATCTTCCGGCTTTTTGTATCGTCCAAAACCCTCTCCCGAACTCAACTGCGTGTCACGAACATCTCATTTTCATGACAATCTTATGACGATCCCCGATAATCACATGATTCATGTCATGAACAATGCTCGGAAGTTTGCTTAGACGCCCATGTCAGCTTGCCCAGTTCTGTTTGAAATCACCATGGAGCGTAATGCCTCCGCACGCATAGATTGTTTGACCCGTAATATAGGCCGCCTCGTCTGACGCCAGAAATGCATAAACCGCTGCAATCTCTGCAGGCTCGGCAGCGCGTCCCAAAGGAATATGGCTTTCCACATCGGCCTTCTGCCTGGCGTTATGTCGCCACGCATCATTCATGCTCGTCAGAACTGCTCCGGGACCAACTGCGTTCACGCGAATCCCCTGATCCGAGAATTCAAGCGCAAGCGTCCGCGTCAGATTGCCCAACCCTCCCTTGCTGATCGAATAGGCCAGATATCCCGGCTTCGGGATCACTTCATGCACGCTGGTTGTATTGATGATCACACCTCCGCCAGCTCGTCCAAGAAAATGTCGGATCGCGGCCTCCGCACAATAAGCCTGCCCGGTCAGATTGACCGCAATGATCCGATCGAAAGACTCATGATCAAAGCCGTCACCCGGCGTCGCCGCCTGAATACCGGCATTGTTGATCAAAATATCGAGATGCTTCCAGTCGCCGATCACCCGGTCCATCATCTCCCTGATCGCCGTCGGAGAAGCAATATCTGCCTCGACCACGATATGCGGGCGACCTGTTCGGCCATGGCGGCTGTCAATCGCAAGAACGGCCTTGAGCGTCTCGGCTGCCTCGACCGCATCGCGGTAATGATTAATGGCAACAATCGCGCCCTCCGCTGCGAAACGCTCCGCAATGGCACGCCCTATCCCGCGAGAACCGCCGGTTATCAGCGCAAAACGTCCGTCAAATCGGGAAAATAAGTGTGTCATTCGACCATGTCCTGTTCATTACCGGCACTACAGATCTGTTGAACCACGGAATACTCAAGGATTGGAGAGATTTACCAGTTGTTTTTTAGCCGTGAAAGCGCTTTTTCGTAAGTAATCGATATCCCAGCAGCACTATTAAAACACCGGCATAAATCGCCGGCCATAGTATATCTCGCTTCACAAGCCACCAGTAATGAACAACGCCAAGTATAGCGATAATATAGACAGAGCGATGCAGCAAAATCCAACGATGTCCACCCAGGCGTTGGACCCAGCCTCTCGTCGACGTAACCGCAAGCGGAATGAGCAAAATAAACGCCGCGATCCCGACAAAAATAAAGGGCCTTTTAAAAATGTCCTGGAGAATCTCGTCGAAACGAAAGAACCGATCAAACGCGATGTAAGACATGAGATGTAGGGAGGCATAGAAGAACGCAAAAAGCCCTGCCATACGCCTGAATTTGATCAGATCATTCAGCCCCGTCATTCGCCTCAAGGGTGAAATCGCGAGCGTGATCAACAAAAAATAGATCGCCCAGTCTCCGGTCCGATGGAGAACCATCTCCGCAGGATTAGCGCCGAAAAGCCGCATATTACCCGTTAACAATGCGACAAGAAGCTCGGCCACCGGCCACAGGGAAACGATGAAAACCGCTACTTTCAACCCCGAAACAAGTCTCTTTTTGCTGAGACCGATTGATTCGGAAACAGTCCGAAGGCGAGAAACCTGAACGCCCATGATCAATAATTCACTTTCAGGTCCATCCCGGAATAAAGACTCGCGACCTGTTCACCGTAGCCATTGAACTTCTCCGTATCCCGGCTTGCAAAGAAATCGGGCAGGAGCCTCTCCCGCTTCTGGCTCCAGCGCGGATGATCCACCTCCGGGTTCACATTCGAGTAGAAACCGTATTCCCTCGGATTTGCCCCCGCCCACGCCGTAACCGGCTGTTTTTCGACGAATTCGATCCGGACAATCGATTTTCCGCTCTTGAATCCGTATTTCCAGGGTACGATCATCCGCACAGGCGCACCATTCTGGTTCGCCAATGTCTGCCCATACATGCCGACCGTCAGCAATGTCAGCGGATGCATCGCCTCGTCTAAGCGCAGCCCCTCTGTGTAGGGCCAATCAAGCATGTCGCTTCTAAGTCCGGGCATTTCGGATGGGCGGTTTACGGTCACGAATTTCACATACTTGGCCCGGCTAGTCGGCTCCACAAGCGCCGCAATCTTGTTGAATTCTAGTCCGATCCACGGAATCACCATCGACCACGCTTCAACGCAACGGAAGCGATAAATCCGTTCCTCAAGGCCCATATCGATGAGCTGGTCGACATCAATTGTTCGCGGTTTTGTCACTTCGCCAACAATCTCGATGGTCCACGGCTTCGTCGTCAATGTGCTGGCATTACGGGCCGGATCACTCTTCGACGTGCCGAACTCGTAGAAATTATTATAGGACGTCGCCAAATCATGATCTGTCGGGGTATCAGAGATCTTTGGTGCCGTGTTGGGAAGCGCCTCGAGTGGTCGGCGGAGACCTGATGCAAATGCCGCTTTCCCCATCATTGCCAAGGCACTGCCGCCTGCAGCAGCGGCCAATAAAGCCCGACGGTTCAGATAAACCTCCCTAGGGGTAATTTCCGATGACGGAATAGGTTTTGAGATCAATCGCGGCATGGGTGTCTCCCTCGTCAATTTTCCTGACCAAACAGATACGCACGCAACATTTATTGGACCTTAAGCATCCTTGAATTCAAAAAAGGCGATCGAATTACACGGAAACAAACGCCTCAACCGCAGGGCGGTTTGGAATTGGTGCCACCGCACCATATCCCTGTGTCGATAATGCGGCAGCGCCATTTGCATAACGCGCCGCTAAAAATGGGTCGCCACTCCGCCTCCACTCCGCGAGAAATGCGCCGTCAAACGTATCACCCGCACCTGTGGCATCAACGGCGTTTACAACCATCGTCGGAACATGTCGCTTCTCTGCTGGTGTCGCGACCATCGTCCCGTCCTTGCCGAGCGTTAAAGCAACGATTTGGCATCCGAGAGCCAGATAGGCATCACAGATGTCATCCGGCGTCTGTAACCCGGTCAATTGTCTGGCATCGTCTAGGCCAGGCAGGGCAATGTCACTAAGCGCAAGCGCCGCATGGATAACCGCCCGTGCCCGGTCAAGCGGCCAAAGTCGCAATCTCAAATTCGTATCATAACTCGTGACTGTTCCGGATGACCGAGCGTGTCTCAATGCTTCGAAAACAAGATCACAAGCGCTAACCGAGATCGCCTGACTGATCCCGGAAACATGCAAAATATGAGATGATTCGATCAATTTTTTGGGAATATCGGAGACGCCCATCAAGCTCGCAGCTGAAGCCGCCCGATAATAACTGAACTGATGTCCATCCTTGCCGTGAGAAATAAAATAAATCCCGGTCCTCGCATCGGTCCGAACCTTTACGCTTTCGCGGTTTATGCCCTCCCGATCCCACAAATCGAGAAAATCCTGCCCGAAGGCATCATCCCCGACCGCTGTAACATAAGCGACACTTGCCCCCTGCCGGGCAGCTGCGATCGCCGTATTCGACGTATCACCGCCGTAACCGGGCAGATAGAGTATCTCGCCCGCACGCGTTGTTTCACTGAATTCCATCAGGGGTTCACCGATGGCGACGAGGTCATTGGAGCGATTCATGGTAAAATTCTCGGAATAGACATTGGACTAGTCTTCGTGGATGTTCATCAGGTTGGCAACTGTTCATACCCCCTTGAAGATACGTTTTAAACCACCCATATCTCGCCTATGGTTTAGAGAACCTTGAAGTGCTGCATGAGCAGGCTTCCACTACGAAGTGCCTCGAAAGGGCTTCGCCATGACAAGAATATCGCCTTTATCGTCACCATTTCTACTCGGCTTCAATGATATTGAACGCGCGCTTTCACGGGTCACGAAATCCGCTGGTGAAGGATATCCACCCTATAACATCGAGCGTCTGGCGAAGACAGACAAAGACCCCGAGAGGCTCAGGATCACGCTGGCTGTAGCAGGGTTCACACGCGATCAATTGGACGTATCCGTCGAAGACAGCCAACTTGTCATCCGCGGGCGCCAAACGGAAGATAAGGAGCGCCTCTTTCTGCATCGGGGCATTGCCGCACGACAATTCCAGCGCAGTTTTCTGCTTGTCGAAGGCATGCAGGTTCTGAGTGCCGATCTGTCAAACGGACTTCTCGCGATTGATCTTGCCAGGCCGGAACCCGACCGGATCACTCGGAAAGTCAATATCGTCAGCCGCGATTGAAAAACGTCGAATCAAGGTCATTTTACACCGCTCAAGGAGGGTTGAATGAATTCCAAGACCACGAATACGGTGCCAACCGCAAACATGAGTCCAATGTCAATCGAAGCACTTGCTGCTTTGGGCGGCGGAAAATTGGCTTACCTGAAGCCGATCAAGTCGGATGATATAGGCATCATCTTCCCGGGTGCGCCGCAAATTGCGTCGGGCCTGAACTTGTTTGCCCTGCTGGCTGCGGACGGATCACCGATTCTGATCACAGACTCTCGTGATGCTGCCCTCGCAAACGCCATGGAGCAGGATCTCGAAACCGTCAGCATTCACTGATCGTCTCGATTCTTTCGACCTAAATCAGGCGCACCATCTGAGTAAGGCAGTCGAGAAGCAAGCTTATCTCTCTCGGCCGACTGAGCGAGTGATCGCCACCTTTGATCAACGTCAGACTTGCCGATTCACCAGCAAGCCGCTCGATCAGCCTGACCGCATGCTGCCATGGCACGTCCGTATCTTCCATCCCCTGAAGAATCCTGACCGGACAGCCCGTGTGAATAGGATGATCGAGCAGAAGATGATTCCGGCCATCATCAATGAGCTTCGATGTAAGCGTAATCGGCCCCCTGTCGCTGGATCGAACCCATTTTCCTCGCTTTTTCAATATTTTACGGGTCTCCATATCAAGACGATCCCAAAGAAGTCGCTCAGTAAAATCCGTCGCCGGCGCAATCAGAATGATGCCCTTCGGCGTCTTTAGACCTTCTCTTGGGAGCGCCCTGAGTGCAAGCAGAACAAGCCACGCGCCCATTGATGAGCCAATCAAGACGGTCGGCTGATCATCAAAATGTTTTAATACGGCGATGCTATCGCCAAGCCAGTCTGAAAGCGTACACTCCTCAAAGACTCGATCTGATCGTCCATGGCCACTGTAATCAAACCGAACGAAGGAATTTCCGCAATTTTGTGCCCATTCAGTGATGATTGAAGCCTTTGTCGACTCCATGTTTGAATGAAGGCCCCCGAAGAAAACTACTCGGGGACCATCTCCCTTGAAGGCTTTCACTGCAATTCGACTTTTCGCTCGCCCAGTTCCGTGCTCAATAAATTGCAAATCAGTCATGTTACTCCTAAACACGCGCGCATGGCAGCAAAAGAGTGCTACAAGCGTTGAGTCAGTGATAAGGGTGCCCGAATCGACGAAACCGATCCGAGAAGAGTCCGAATAGAGCCGGTTTGAGATGAAAAAAGCAATAGAATCTCCGTTTGCCAAACAACCCAGCCGATATCTCGCTGATCGGACGATCTTGCAAATTATTCCCTCTCTTGACGCAGGCGGAGCCGAACGAACCACAGTTGATATCGCGGAAGGTTTGGCAAATCATGGGGCAAGAGCTCTTGTGGCCACCGAAGGCGGTCGGCTAATCCCCGAACTTCAAGCAAAGGGCGGAATCTGGCTCCCCTTTCCGGCAGCGACGAAAAATCCTTTGAAAATTCTTGCGAACTTAGTCCGCCTGCGAAAAATCTGCCTCGAAGAAAACGTGGACATCATCCATGCGCGCTCGCGAGCGCCCGCTTGGACAGCGCTGATGACCGCAAAATTACTGAAAATTCCGTTTGTGACGACATATCACGGTAGCTACGCCGGGCGCTCAGCAGTCAAGATTCTCTACAACTCCGTAATGGCGCGAGGCGATATCGTCATTGCAAACTCGCACTATACAGCCTCTCTGATTCGGAAGCTGCATCCTTTCGCCGCCGCGAAAATCGTCGTTATTCATCGCGGGACGGACCTGAAGCAGTTTCTTCCCGCCGCCATCACGGTCGAGCGGATCGAGAGATTGCGAAAGGAGTGGGGTGTTGATCGTCATCACCGGATCATTCTGCTGGCCGCGCGTCTGACAAATTGGAAAGGCCAGAAAGTCCTGATTCGCGCCGCAAAATTATTAGTTGATCGCGGTATGACCGATATTATGGTTGTACTTGCGGGAGATCCTCAAGGACGTTCCCAATACGTTCGCGAGCTCGAATCGCTCATTGAAGAACTCAATCTGAAAAAGCATGTTAAAATCGTCGGTCATTGCACCGACATGCCCACTGCTTTTGCAATATCAGCTACGGTGGCTGTACCCTCAACAGAACCGGAAGCGTTCGGGCGAACTGCAGTCGAGGCGCAAGCCATGGGTACACCGGTGATTGTAAGTAGTCTTGGCGCCGTTACTGAGACCGTCTTAGCGATACCCGAAAACTCAGAAGCTGTCCGAACGGGTTGGTTGACACCCCCGAACAGCCCAGAAAAATTAGCCGAGACGCTTGAAATGTCAATGAATTTAGGCCCAAATGCGCGAGAACGGTTAGCAGATGCCTGCCGAAAACATGTTGAAGTTCGCTTTTCACTCGAACGAATGGTAGATAATACTCTCGACGTCTACTCTACGATATGCGATCGGACATAAAAATTTAAACAAATATAGCGTGATCTGTGGACATCTTGACAAATTATGTAATCTCGTGCCCATGAAAAAGTAAGAAATTTGGAATGAGGCAAATTTTGATTTATCTTGCCACTTAGCTATTAAGAGGAGAATGAAGCCATTCGCAGACCTATGAGAACAGCCCCAGTTCCAGTCAAAGAAGGGCCACGCGCCAACCGAGATATCCGTGGCGTTAGAGAGGTTCAGTTGATCGACGACACAGGCACAAATCAGGGCATCGTTTCGTTTTCGGATGCGATAGATTTGGCGGAGCAAGTAGGCCTTGATCTAGTGGAAATTGTGCCAAATGCAACGCCTCCTGTCTGTAAAATATTGGATTATGGTCGCTTCCGCTTTCTTGAACAGAAAAAGGCCGCTGAAGCCCGCAAAAAGCAAAAGGTGGTTGAAATCAAGGAAATCAAGCTTCGACCAGGTATTGATGATCATGATTATGAAACCAAAATGAAAGCTGTTCGCCGGTTTTTCGACGAGGGAGATAAGGTCAAGATCACACTTCGTTTTCGAGGTCGTGAAATGGCCCACCAGGAACTCGGGATGAAACTGCTTGATCGGGTCAAGTTGGAAATGGCCGATATTTCGAAGATCGAGTCAGAGCCTTTACTTGAAGGGCGGCAAATGACTATGGTAATGGCACCACGCTAAATCATACGAAACTAAGTATAATTATGGTATTCGGTCGGCGCTCAAAATATCAAGCAAGACGGACGAATATTTTTGAAACTAATACAATGCCTCTACTATCCGATATCGGATCCGACCTTGCAGCAGCATTCAGGCTTGCCGCACACTATGAGTTCAATGAAGGCATCTGCAATCACTTTTCGGCAGCTCTTTCTAAGGGACCAGAGCGCTATCTCATCAATCCCTATGGAGTTCATTGGTCCGAGATGCGCCCGGAAAGCCTTTTGCTGATTGATGGCTCAGGATCAGTCATTGAAGGTGACGGCGAAGTTGAAGCAACAGCACGCAATATTCATATCGCGGGACACCGCGCCAATCCAAAGCATCTTTGCATTCTGCATACCCATATGCCGTTTCGTAGACTTCCCTGTCAAGGCTACAATTCGTAAGTAGAGATCTCGGTGCTCTTTCCGCGCGGCATGAACTGTGTTGGCGGTATTCGTCCGAGCGATTCAAGGGGGCTGGAAGTGTTTGTAATCCTCGACCTATTC
>JBJTDR010000068.1:0-11396 GCA_046092445.1 Hyphomicrobiales bacterium
GGCGGCAGGGCGCGTTGCTCTTGTCACGATCGTTTCGACGCGCGGCTCGGCTCCGCGCGAACCTGGCGCGCGGATGATCGTGCGGCCGGATGGCAGCTTCACCGGAACCATTGGCGGCGGTAAACTCGAATATCAGATCATTTCCGAGACCCGGATGAAACTGGCGGCGGAACTTCCGGTTTGGAGCCTTCGGCACTATGCATTGGGCCCCGAATTCGGCCAATGTTGCGGCGGGCAGGTCACTGTGCTGATCGAAGTTTTTGAAACGCCGGATCTCGGCTGGATTTTCCAGTTCGAGGCGACCGAGTTTGCTTATGGCTTCCGGTGCGAAGCATATTTGAAGGGTCAAGCCTATCTGCCGCGCAGAATCCGTCAGAGCGGCATTTTTTATTCGGCCTTACCCGTCCTCCGCAAGGAGGATATGATTATCGAAAATTTCTACTGCATACCGAGGTTTCTGATCCTGTTCGGGGCGGGTCATGTCGGACGGGCATTGGTCATGGCGCTTGCCGCGCTGCCGTTCCGTGTTATCTGGGTTGATCAGCGTGCGGACGCATTTCCGTCATTGCTGCCGGCAAATGTATTCTCTAAGGTGACTGACGACTATCACGGCGAACTCGCGCGAGCGCCCGAACGCAGCTATGTGCTCGTGATGACACATTCTCATTCGCTCGATCTTGGGATTATCACGTCGGCTCTCACTATGGACAAATTCGACTTTGTCGGGCTGATCGGTTCCGAGACCAAACGGGCGCGTTTCATCAACCGGATGAAGGCTGCGAATGTCAGTCAAGACCAGATCGCGAAATTGGTTTGTCCGATCGGGGTGCCCGGTATTCGAGGTAAACAACCCGCCGTGATCGCTGCCTCGGTTGCCGCGCAGCTGCTTCAGGTGCATGAAAAGCAGACTGAGGGCACTTTGGGGCCGATCTGGGCGCGGAGCAGCCGACCGCCGGCGGTCGTCAAGCGCGATTGAGAGCGGGTTTGATGCGTCAGCGGGGCATATGATGGCGGATAATGATGCAGTTCACCTCGCGCGGGCAGTCGCCCTGTCGCGGGAGCGGATGGAAGCGAATGCCGGCGGTCCCTTTGGCGCGGTGATTGTGCGCGATGGTGTCGTGCTGGCCGAGGGCTGGAACCACGTAACCTCGTCGAATGATCCGACGGCGCACGCGGAAGTCACCGCGATCCGGCGGGCCTGCGAGGCGGTCAATTCCTTCGAACTGAAGGGCGCAACGCTCTACACGAGTTGCGAGCCATGCCCCATGTGCCTCGCCTCGGCCTATTGGGCGCGCATTTCCCGCATTGTCTATGCCAATACGCGCACGGAGGCGGCCGCCATCGGCTTTGACGACGCCTTCATCTACGATGAGATTCCGAAAGAACCCGCCGCCCGCGCCCTTGTCATGGAGCATCACCCGCGCAAGGATGCAACCGACGCCTTTGCCGCCTGGGCCGAGAAGCCTGACAAGATTCCTTATTGATTGGTGGGCGTACCGATTGAAGCAGGCAGGATCTTTGTCAGTCTTGCGGTCAATGCGGCCTGGTCAGCCGTGCCAGCCGTGCCGAGCGTCCTGAGAATGAGCGTGTTGGGCAGTGTGAAGATTTTCCACCGCACATAGCAGTTCTGGACAAGTCCGGCCTCTTCCGGTGCGATCAGGGCATGATCATCCGGCCATGTATCGATCAATCCGGTCGTGATCATCGCGAAAAGTGTATGGCCGTTCCCGGCATTGAACACCCTGTCGGAGAGCGCGAGTGCCGGACGTCTTTTGATGGCCGGCTTGTCCACAAAAGGAAACGGCACAATCGCGACCTGAAAAGCGTCACAGATCACGGAAGGCCCGCTCGTCGGACTCGGAATCCCATTCTGTCATCATCGCCTGCACGGCGGTCAGGTACGTTGATTTGCGCTCGATGATTTTGAACGGGACACGTTCGCCACGCCGCCTTTGCAGGGTGCTCCAAAACTCTTTCATGGCCCCGATCGGCTTGTACCCCGGCGTCGGGCGACCATCTTTTCCGTCCGCCATCTTCGCAAATTCGCCCTGAGTACCATCAATTTCAAAGATCACCCGCGTATCCTCCGGCATATAGCCGAGCAGCACCGCAGCATCCTTGTCGATGTCAATATGCTTGATCCACAGGGAATTATCCGCAATCTTGACCGAATTTTCATAAGATTCGTTTGAAAGACCGATGATAAATGCTCCTTCTTGGCCGTGAGGGCATGATCACCTCATCGATTACGCATGAGACGATAGCGTAAGTCGAGTGCCCAATCAAGGGGGTGTAGGGGGGGTGTACCCCACTTCAATTCCATGCGTCGGCGCGCCTGTGGGTGCCTCAAGTCGAACCCGCTTCAGATCACGAACGGGGGGGCGACAATGCGGCAAATCTGTGGTTGATTATCGTGAGTTTACAGGATCATTTGCATGACCGCTTTCGCTCTCGACTGGATCAACCTCGCCATTCGCTGGTTCCACATCATCGTCGGAATCGCATGGATCGGGGCGAGTTTCCACTTTGTCTGGCTGGATTTCTCGCTCCGCGCGCGGGAAGGCATGGCGAAGGGCGTCTACGGGTCGTCATGGCTGGTGCATGGCGGCGGCTTCTACCATGTCGAGAAATATCTCGTTGCACCCGAAACTCTGCCCCATGATCTCCATTGGTTCAAATGGGAGGCCTATCTCACCTTCCTGACCGGCTTTGCCCTACTTGTCGTGCAATATTACTGGAATGCGTCCGCCTTTCTCGTCGATCCTGCCGTGTTGCAGATAACGGCGGGCGAAGCCATCATCATCTCGGTGCTGACGCTGCTCGGCGGCTGGATTGCCTATGATCTCCTGTGCCGCTCTCCGATTGGCGAGCGGACGGGGCTTTTGGCCGTCTGCGTCTTCGCGCTGATCGTCGGCGCCGCCTGGCTGTTCGGGCAGGTGTTTTCGGGGCGCGGAGCCTTCATCCATGTCGGTGCCATGGTAGGTACCATGATGGCTGCCAATGTGTTTCGCGTGATCATTCCGAACCAGAAAAAGATCACAGCCTCTTTGCTCGCGGGCGAAGCGCCCGATCCCGAACTCGGCAAAATCGGCAAGCAGCGTTCCTTGCACAATAACTATCTCACGCTGCCGGTTCTGCTGTTCATGGTGTCGAACCATTACCCGTTCCTCTACGCCCATCCGCACGCATGGCTCGTCGTCGCGCTGATCGTGCTGTCAGGCGGGATGATCCGGCATTTTCTCAACCGCGTGGATGCGGGTGATACGCCTGCAAGCGTCGCATGGGCCTTGCCGGTCGCAGCTCTTGCGCTGATCGTGGCGATCTACTGGACAAGCCCGACACAGCGAGCGCCGCAAGCCGGTGGCGTCACGGATGCCGCCATCAGCCAGATCGTGACAACGCATTGCGTGATGTGCCACGCCGCCAAGCCGACCCATCAGGCGTTCAAAGGGGCGGAGCCGCCGAAAGGCGTGATGCTCGATACGCTCGACGGCGTCCGCAAGAACGCCGCGCAAATTCTGGCGCAGGCGGTTCAGGGGCGTGCCATGCCGCTCGGCAACGAGACGGGGATTACGGACGCGGACCGCGCCACGCTCGGCGCATGGCTCGCACAGCAATGAGCCAACCGCTTTCGCTGTCAGAAGTAAACACGCTCTCCCCGGCGGAGTTCGTTTCCCGCTTCGGCGACATTGCCGAGCACTCCCCCTGGGTGGCCAAGCACGCGGGTGCGATGCGTCCCTATGCCGACCACGCAGCCATGGTCCTCGCTTTTCAAACCGCCATCCTTCAGGCATCAGAAGATCTGCAACACGCACTGATCCTCGCCCATCCCGATCTCGCAGGCCGCGCCGCGCGGCAGGGCGCGGTTGCCGACGAGTCAAAGCGTGAGCAGGCGGGAGCGGGGCTCGCCACCTTGACCGACGCGGAATTCGAACGCTTCCATCGCTTGAATGACACCTATCGCGCGCGTTTTGGCTTTCCGTTCATCTTTGCTGTAACAGGAGCCTCGAAATATCAGATTCTGGACGCCTTCGAGAACCGCGTTGGCGGCACGATGGCGGAAGAGCGCCTGACCGCAATCGCCCAGATCCTGCGGATCGTCCGCTTCCGGCTGGAGAGTCGCGTGACACAAGAGGGAGCAACGCGCCAATGAGCACAGAGACCCGATTGCGCGAGGAAATCTGCCGGATTGGCGGCAGTCTCTATGCGCGTGGCTATACGGTGGGCTCTGCGGGCAACATCTCCGCACGCCTTGATGACGGCTTCCTCATTACGCCGACCGATGCCTGCCTTGGAAACCTTGATCCGGCACGGATTGCAAAACTTGACCCGATGGGCGAGCAGATTTCCGGCGACCGCGGCTCAAAAACCATCCGCTTGCATCGCGCCGTCTATGAAGCCGATCCCTCGGTTCAGGGCGTGGTCCACACGCATTCCACCCATCTCGTCGCGCTCTCCCTCACGCTCGCGATTGATCCCGCCAATGTGCTCCCGCCTTTGACGCCCTATCACGTGATGAAAGCGGGCCAGATCCCGTTGATCCCCTATCTGAGACCGGGCGATCCGGCGGTCATCGACCGCGTAAGACCTCTCGTGAAGCATGTCCGGGGTGTTTTATTGGCGCGGATCGGCCCGACATTCTGGCATGACAGCGTCTCCAACGCGTCCTATGCGCTGGAGGAGGCGGAAGAGACGGCCAAGCTCTGGTTCCTCACGCGTGGCTCCGCGCTGCCACCGCTCGACTGCACTCAAATTGACGAATTACGCGCCGTTTTTGGCGCAAAATGGCAGGAATAGTCTCATGTTGCTTGGTGTAATCGCTGATGATCTGACGGGCGCAACCGATGTTGCGCTGATGCTGGCACGGGAAGGTATGCACGTTGTGCAGACGGTTGGTGTGCCCCTGCCGGATGTCCGGTTTCCGGATGCCGATGCCATCGTCATCTCGATGAAATCCCGTACAAATCCCGCCGCCGAGGCGGTCGAGTGGTCGCTCACCGCCTGCGATGCGTTGCTCCGCACGGGTGCACGGCAAATCCTTTTCAAATATTGCTCCACCTTCGATTCGACCGATGCCGGAAATATCGGCCCCGTGACGGAAGCCTTGATGAAGCGCCTTGGGGTTTCCTACACAATTGCTTGCCCCGCCTTTCCCGCCAATGGCCGCTCGGTCTATCAGGGCCATCTGTTTATTGGCTCAACCCTCCTGTCCGACAGCCCGATGAAGGATCATCCGCTGACCCCGATGCGCGACTCAAACCTCGTCCGTGTCTTGCAGCGGCAGACGAAAATTCCGGCCGGGCTGGTGCCGTTTCAAACCGTCTCCGAAGGCGGCAGTGCGATCAGGGAGGCCTTCGCAGCCCTTGCCGCAAACGGCCCCGCAATCGGCGTTGCAGATGCCATCACAAATGACGACCTCCGTGCGATCGGCGCGGCCTTTGACGGGCACACATTGCTCACGGGTGGTTCCGGCATTGCGCTCGGACTGCCTGAAAATTTCCGCAAAGCCGGGCTATTGGCGGAGAAATCCGCACATCGTCCGTTTGTCGCTCCCTCCGGGCACGCGGCCATTCTTGCGGGGAGTTGTTCGGTTGCAACACGCGGTCAGGTCGCGGATGCGATTGCAAAGGGCATCGAGGCTTTCGCAATCGATCCCGAAGCCCTTGCAGACGGGCGCTTGACCTCTGACACCCTCTTGAACTGGGCGATCCCGCGTCTGGGCTTGAAGCCGGTTCTGATCTATTCGACAGCAGAGCCTGAAGCGGTGCGCGCCATCCAGGAACGGTTCGGTCGCGATGAGGCTGGCGCCATGGTCGAGCATTTGCTGGCCGATACCGCCCGCGGACTGGCGCGTGCGGGTGTCACACGTCTGGTTGTGGCCGGCGGCGAGACGTCGGGTGCCGTCGTTTCCGCGCTCGGCGTCACAATGCTGGAAATCGGCCCCGAAATCGACCCGGGCGTGCCATGGACGCTTGCCGCCGACGGCACCACAATGGCCCTTGCGCTGAAATCCGGCAATTTCGGAACGCCGGATTTCTTCACAAAATCCCTGGAAATGCTCGGCTAAATCCTGTTCTACTGGATTTTTGGCACGATCCCGAAGTCGATTGCCGGTGCCTCGGTATCGGGCGCGCCGAGATTCTGGAATTGCTCCATCGTCTTCTTGTCATCGAGCGAATGGCCGCCCGATTTATAGTGCATCACCATTTGCGGGAAGAGCAAAACGAGCGCCACCATGATCAGCTGGATCACCACAAACGGCACCGCGCCCCAATAGATCTGCTCGGTGGTCACGGGTGCCATTTTTCTGTTCGTGATCTTGTCGAGATAGGGCAGTTTCGGCGCAACCGAGCGCAGATAGAACAGCGCGAAGCCAAAGGGTGGATGCATGAACGATGTCTGCATATTCACGGCAAGCATCACACCGAACCAGATCAAATCAATGCCGAGCTTGTCCGCAACCGGCCCGATCAGCGGCACCACGATGAAAGCAAGTTCGAAGAAATCAAGGAAGAACGCGAGAAGAAACACGAGAATATTGACAAAAATCAGAAAACCGGCTTGTCCGCCTGGCAGCGCAACCAGCAATTCCTCACCCCATTTGTGACCGTCAACACCGTAGAATGTCAGCGAGAAGACCCGGGCACCCACCAGAATGAAAAGGACGAACGCCGAGAGTTTCGCAGTCGACTCGGTGGCTTGCCGGAGCAGATCGAATGAAAGCCGTCGCTTCATGACAGCGAGTATGATCGCACCCGCTGCCCCCATCGCGCCACCTTCCGTCGGTGTCGCCACCCCGATGAAAATGGTTCCGAGAACAAGAAAAATCAGTCCGAGCGGCGGAACCATGACGAAAACAACCTGTGTCGCCATCTTGGAAAGAAGCTTTAACCCGAGTGCATTGTGCACCACGGTCAGGATAAAGGCTGTTGCAACGCCGACCGTCATGGTGAGCACAACAAAATCCGCACCGGGCTTGATGCCCAGCTCTATGATGACGCTATAGCCGACGATACCCGCAACCGCTGTCATTACCAGCAATGACAGACGCCTCGTTTGACCATCCTCATCCCGCAGCGTTTGCGCTTCCGCCGGCAGCGCCGGAGCTGCGGAAGGCCGTAACGTCGTGACAAGAAAAATATACCCCGCATAGAGTGATGCGAGAACGATGCCGGGGATGAACGCGCCATTATACATGTCGCCGACCGAGCGACCCAGCTGGTCCGCCATGACAATGAGGACAAGCGACGGCGGGATGATTTGCGCCAAGGTTCCCGATGCCGCAATTACGCCTGACGCCAGCCGCCGATCATAGCCATAACGCAGCATGATGGGCAGGGAGATCAGCCCCATCGAAATCACGGAAGCGGCAACCACGCCTGTTGTCGCCGCCAGCAGCGCGCCGACAAAAATCACGGCATAGGCGAGGCCGCCGCGAATGGGCCCGAAAAGCTGCCCGATCGTATCGAGCAGGTCCTCCGCCATGCCCGATCGTTCAAGTACAAGCCCCATAAAGGTGAAAAACGGAATCGCAAGAAGCGTGTCATTATTCATCACGCCATAGACGCGCTCCGGCAATGCCTGCAGGAATTCCGGCTGGAACAGGCCGAGTTCGATACCGATCAGCGCAAATAGTAGACCATTTGCGGCAAGCGCAAAAGCGACGGGATAGCCGAGCAGAAGAAACACCACGAGGGACATGAACATGATCGGAGCCATGTTGTGGATGATGAACGCGATCATGAAAGAGGCCTCCGTGTCGTCATTCCGAAATCACTTCTGGTCCCGCAAGGCTCAACGTGCCGGCCCGTCCTGAACGCTCGCGAGCAGACGCTGTGCCTCCGCTTCCGCCGATGCATGGTGCCCGCCGCCTGATGTCGTGTCCTCCAGTTCGCCGCGCATGATCGCGATACGCTTGATCAATTCGGAAATTCCCTGCACGAAGAGCACGGAAAATCCGACGAGAATCAACATTTTTGCAGGCCATTGCGGCAAGCCGCCCGCATTGCCCGACTGTTCATTGCCAACAATAGACCGCCATGCAAAGGGCGCGGATGTCAGAATCATCACCAGTGCGAACGGCAGCAGAAAGGCAACATGGCCGACAATGTCGATCCAGTCTCGTGTCCGCTTCGGCAGTTTCGAGCTGATCACGTCAATTCTGATGTGTTCGTTCGAGAGCAAGGTCCAAGGGGAACAGAGCAGAAAGACAAACCCGAACAGGACCCATTGCAATTCGAGCCATGAATTGGAGGACGTATCAAAAATTTTCCGGATGAGGGCATTTACGGTCGAAACAGCAACGGCGACAAAGATCAGCCAGGCGATGAGCCTGCCAAGGTGCGAATTCAACCGATCAATGGCTCTGCTGATCGCGAGAAATGTTTGCACGAAATCCCCCCGCTGCCTCGCTCTCGCTGGACATTTCCGCCCGCTTTCGCGCGCGCCAGTCGCTGATTTCCTGCTATGTTGGACCACTTTTTTGAGACGAGGTCTAGAGAAATTTCAATAGCGACCGATTTTTACCGCTCAGCTTGCGATATCGGGAATGTGCTGCGCCGTCCGGTTGCGTGCGCGTTCCTGATACCCCGTGTAAAGGCCGCTGACGACGATCATCATCGTTCCGATGGCCGCGACAAACCCGGGCAATTCGCCGAATACGATCAGCCCGGCGAGCGCCGCCCAGACGACAACCATGTAGCGAAGCGGCGAGAGCAGAGAGACGTCAGCGTTGCGGTAGGCAATCACCATCAGCATATTTGCCGCCGAAACGATGATCGCCGCTCCTGCCAGATATCCGTATTCCGTGATCTGTAACGTCACCCATGTCTCGCTCGTGCCGAGCAGGAATCCGCCGCAAGCTGCAAAAATGGTCGTGGTGAGGATAACAACCGGCGGCGGTACATCGGCACTGATGCGCAATGTTACAAGATCCCTGAGCGCCACAAAGGTCGCCGAGCCCAAAGCCGCCAATGTGAAAATTGAAAAGCTGGATCCGCCCGGCTGGGTGATCAGCAGAACGCCCACAAATCCAACCAGTACAGCGGCCCAGCGCTGCCAGCCGACGATTTCAATTCCGAGGATCGCGCACAGAACCGTCATGATGATCGGAGTCGCCTGCATGATGGACGTCAGATCGCTGATCGGCAATTGCGAGATCGCCGTCACATAGAGCAGCGAAACCACAAATTCGAGAGCGGCCCGCAGCAGCACGACGGGGCGCGCCGCCGACCTGATATGCTTCGTATACCCCATCGCAAAAATGATCGAGAGCATGCAGAGGATCGCAAAAAACCCCCTCACAACAAGCAATTGCCCGATTGGCAGAGTTTCTGTCGCCAGTTTGACAAGCGCGTCATTGACAACAAACAGCGCGCCGCCGATGAGCATGGCCAGAATACCGCGTTGTGTTTCGGCAGCGGAGCGCATGGAATAATCCGGAGAAATCAGCCGTGGCTCGCGAACCGGGACAAGGCAAAAGATTTTAGGTTGAAAGCGGGGATCCTGTCCATCGCAAGGTCCGCCAATACTTCACCGAATACACTGGCAAATTTGAATCCGTGACCGGAACAGGGCGAGGCCACCACCACCTGCGGCATGCCGGGTATCCGGTCAATGATGAAATCCTCGTCCGGTGTCATCGTATATATGCACACCCTGACCGAGAGCGCCGTGCCCAACGCTTCGGGAACATACCGCGAAAGACAGACGCGCAGACCTTCCTCGTCGCTCGGGCGGTTCTCGCGGATCAATGTTTCCGGATCGCATTTTTCGCGGCCATGATGCGGCCCGCCGATTTTCAGCCCGGGATTGTTCCAGAGCGGAAACCCGTAATAATGGCCCTCATCGATCTTGAGCGTAAAGCTCGGAAACGACCCCATCTTGAAGAGGTCGGGTGCGCGCGGCCTGAACCAGCCGAAAACCTGCCGGTAAGGCTGGGTGAACGGGATCACGCCGGGCGCAAACTCGCCGATCCATGGCCCGGTCGAAAGCACAAGGCTACCCGCTTCATAGGTGCCCCGCTCGGTCGTCACCTTCACGCCGCCGGATACTGTCGGCTCCCATCCCAGAACGCGTTCGCGCGGCCTGATCTCGGCGCCCGCATCGATCGCAAGCGCCGTATGGGCCAAAATCGCTTTTTCTGATGCGACAAAGCCGCCATCAGGCTGGAAAAGCCCCTTGTGCTTCGCCTCCAGCTTGAACCCCGGATAGCGGGCCATGATGGCTTCCGAATCAAGCAGCTCGTAGGGAAGATCATAGGTGCGGCAGGCCTGCTCCGCCTTTCCGATAATGTCCTCCTCGTCAGGGCCGGAAATGTCGAGCGTACCCGTCATATGCAACAAGTGTTCGCCCGCGAGCGTGCCAATTTCCTGCCAGAGCTGATGCGCCCGCAGGACAAGCGGCACATAGGCCTGCCCTTCAAAATAAGCGAGCCTCAGCATCCGTGTGTGGCCGTGCGACGAACCCATCGAATGGGGAATATCAAAACGCTCGAGCCCCAGAACACGCCGCCCGCGCTTCGCCAATTGGTAGCACGTCGCCGAGCCCATGCCGCCGACGCCAATGACAATCACGTCGTAAACCTGCGACATTTATTATCCGCCCGTCACGCTCATATGGCGGGCGACCGCAGGCCGCGGCATTGTGCGTTCGATCACGAAATCATGCCCTTTGGGCTTTCTCGAAATGGCCGCATCGATCGCACGGCTCAACACGTCATTCGTTGCCGACGCCCTCAGCGGCGACCGCAGATCAGCCGCATCATCCTGCCCGAGACACATATAAAGCGTCCCCGTGCAGGTGATCCGGACGCGATTGCAGCTCTCGCAGAAATTATGCGTCATCGGCGTGATAAACCCGATCCTGCCACCCGTCTCCCGCACACGGACATAGCGGGCGGGCCCGCCGGTGCGGTAATCGATATCCTCCAGCGTGAACTGGTCGAGCAGGCGGGCACGCAATTGCGACAGCGGCCAATATTGATCAAACCGGTCCCGCTCGATATCGCCCATCGGCATCACTTCGATGAAGGTGATATCGAGCCCGCGGTCATGCGACCAGCGGATCATGTCCTCGACTTCATCCTCGTTCACGCCCTTGAGCGCAACGGCATTGAGTTTGACGGCAATTCCGGCAGCTTGGGCGGCGTCAATGCCTGCAAGAACCTTGTCGATGTCACCCCATCGCGTGATTTTCCGAAACTTCGCCGAATCAAGCGTATCGAGCGACACATTGATCCGGCGAATACCGCAATCAGCGAGTTCGGACGCATATTTGCCAAGCTGCGAGCCATTGGTTGTAAGCGTCAGCTCTTCGAGACGCCCCGACACCAGATGCCGCGAAAGCGACCGGAACAACGTCATGATATCGCGCCGGACGAGCGGTTCACCCCCCGT
>JBJTDR010000069.1:0-9532 GCA_046092445.1 Hyphomicrobiales bacterium
CGGCTATGCCCTCGCGCATTGGGGCGGTTTAGGCCCCGCAGGCGTGTGGGCCGGCTTCGTCCTGTCCCTCGCCTGCGCCGGAGCCGCCCTCGTCTGGCGCTTCCAGGTCAAAACGGAACAGTTTATCGGTTCACCACGCGCCTGAACCGCATACTCACCGCATCAAACCCAACCGCGCATAGGCGCGCGGCGCGATCTCGGCGAGTTCGTTGATCGGCCACCAGCGGACATTCGAGACCTCCGCAGCGTCGCCATTCAGCCTCTCAAAGCGATCCGCAACAAACACAAATCGGATATCATGATGGAAATGCGCCGCCTCGCCCTTCGCCGGATGCGCCGGGATCGCGTGCGTATCAATATCAATCGGGCGATCCTCACCCCTGTGCCACGGATGCAAGACCACCTGCCCGATGCCTGTCTCCTCGAGCGCCTCGCGTGCCGCCGAGCGCCAGAAACTTTCCGCAGGTTCCCAATGCCCGCCCGGCTGAAACCACCGCCCGAGCTTGCGATGATGGATCAGCAAAACCGCGTCAACCGCCGCATTCACGATAAAGGCGCTCGTCGTCACATGGCCGGGCAAGGTCCGCCGGTCGTCAAGCATGTCCCCCCGTGCCATCTGCTCAGCCAACAGCTGCAATTCCGCAGACTGCACCGGAAACGCCGCGCAATACGCATCGACAACCGTTTTGAGATGGGCCGCGAACGCCCGCCCCGTGAGCAAACCCAACTCGCTCATGCGCCCGTTCGCACGAGGAGTTCATAGGCCGGCAGCGTTAGAAATTCGGGGCAATCCGTCGCCAGCGACATATCGGAGAATAGCTCAATCGCCTCGGGGAACCGCCCCTTGTCATAGATTTCCGCACCAATAGCAGCCCGCACCTTCGCCATCTCGTCCGCAAGCGTCGCGCGGAACAAATCCGGCGTCACCTTCCGCCCGTCATCGAGCTCAGCCGCATGATGGAGCCACTGCCAGATTTGCGCACGCGAGATTTCCGCCGTCGCCGCGTCTTCCATCAGATTATAGAGCGGCACCGCGCCCCGCCCCCGCAGCCACGCTTCGATATATTGCACGCCGATGCGGATATCCTCGCGCAAGCCTGCTTCCGTCCGTGCACCCGGATGCACCGACAGCATATCCGCCTGCGTGATATGGACATCCTCGCGCAATTTGTTGAGCTGGTTCTGCGACGGCATCAGCCGGTCAAACACCTCGTTCGCCAGCGCCACCATATCGGGATGCGCCACCCACGTGCCATCATGCCCGTTCGAAGCTTCGCGCTCCTTGTCGGCGCGCACCTTGGCGAACGCCACCTCATTGGCTTCCGCACTCCCCTTGATCGGGATTTGCGCCGCCATGCCGCCCATCGCGAAAGCCTTGCGGCGATGGCAGGTCCGGATCAGCAACAGCGAATAGGCGGCGAGAAAATTCGTCGCCATCGTCATCACGCCGCGATCAGGCGTCACAAAGGCCAAGTTGCGGCCAAGCCGCTTGATGAACGAGAAAATATAATCCCAGCGCCCGCAATTCAGGCCGACTATATGATCCTTCATCTCATAAAGGATTTCGTCCATTTCAAACGCCGCGGTCAACGTCTCGATCAGGATCGTCGCCTTGAACATGCCATGCGTAACCCCAAGCGTTTTTTCTGCATGGCTGAACACCGCATCCCACAGGGCAGCCTCTTTATGGCTTTCCATTTTCGGCAGATAAAACCCGGGCGTCGCCCCCTTCGCCATAATCGCCTTCGCATTATGAAATACGTAAAGCCCGAAATCGAACAGACTGCCCGACATCGCTTCGCCATCCACCGTCACATGCGCTTCCGGCAAATGCCACCCGCGCGGGCGGATCAGCAATGTGGCTGGCTTCGCAGAAATCGCATAGGATTTTCCCGTCTTCTCGTCGGTGAAATCAAGCGACCCCGACCAGCGGTCCCTCATATTGAGCTGGCCTTCGACCATATTCGCCCAGGTCGGCGAGGAGGCATCCTCGAAATCGGCCATAAACACTTTCGCGCCCGAATTCAGCGCATTGATGATCATCTTGCGGTCAACCGGCCCGGTGATCTCAACCCGGCGATCCAGCAAATCCGCAGGAATCGGCGCAACCGTCCAATCGCCTTCCCGGATATGCTTGGTCTCGGCAAGAAAGTCCGGCAATTCGCCGGCATCGAAGCGCTTCTGGCGCACCATACGCGCCTCGAGCAATGCCTTGCGTGTCGGGTTGAAACGCTGATGCAGATCAGCCAGGAAAGCGAGTGCCGCCGGCGTCAATATCTCCTCGAAACGCGGGCCCATCTTGCCATGAATTTGTGCACTGCTCATCAAACGATCCCCTCTATCCGTCGCGGGCATCATCGAACCCGCCAACCGGCAATTGTTAAAGCGCTCTATTGCGCAAGGTTTCATCGCCCGTCAACGATCATGCCACAAAAATATCAATCACACGCGCATATTACCAAAATTTTCGAATATTATTTCACTCAGGCTGATCAATATATACTCTGAAAAGTTCAAATCTTGAAGAACAGGGGTCATTTTCAGTTCAAAACACCATTGCAATGAGAGTTTAAATACTCAGAATTTTCGATAGTACGATGCAAAAAATGCAAACTTATTAAACCATCCAAAAACAAAAAGCGGGCCGCGAGGTTCCCTCCGCGACCCGCCGGAAATGTCAGATCACTCAGGCCTTCGCAACAGCCTTGGCCACCGCACGCTTCGCGATCACAGGGATCAGATGCGCCCGGTAATCCGCGCTGGCATGGATGTCGCCGTTCAGGCCCTTCGCCGAAACCTTCACACCGTCAAGTGCCTTCGGGTTGAACCGGGCCTTGAGCGCTGCTTCGACTTCCGCCGACCGAAACACGCCGTCCGAGCCTGCACCCGTTACCGCTGCGCGAACATCCGCGCCCTTCTTCGCCACGAATACCCCGACAAGCGCATAGCGGGAGGCCGGGTTCGGGAACTTCTCGTAAGCCGCCTTTGACGGGATCGGGAACGACACTTTCGTGATGACCTCGCCGTCTTCGAGGCTGGTCGCGAACATTCCGGCAAAATATTGATCCGCAGGAATTTTCCGCTTGTTGGTCACGATCGTCGCATTCAGCGCGAGAACCGCAGAAGGATAATCCGCCGCCGGATCATTATTGGCGAGCGACCCGCCAATCGTACCACGGTTGCGCACATGTGCATCGCCGATACCGCCGGCCAAGGCTGCCAGAGCAGGAATGGCCTGCTGCAACACGGGCGAGTTTGCGACATCGGCGTGGCGTGTCATCGCGCCAATCACGATATTGCGGCCTTTCTGCTCGATCGTGGCAAGGCCTTCGACCTTGCCGAGATCGACAATATGGGAGGGCGAAGCCAAGCGCTGCTTCATGGTCGGCAGAAGTGTCTGCCCACCGGCGAGCAATTTGGCGTCATCCGACTTGCCGAGGAGTGATGCCGCCTGACGGACTGTCTTCGGGCTGTGATATGAGAATGCGTGCATGTTGTCTCTCCTCGATCTATTCTGCGGCCATTTTGCGGGAAGCCTGGCATGCCAGCCAGACAGCCTGTGGAGTTGCCGGCATGGCAATATTTTCGTGTCCGATCGCGTCCGTGATCGCGTTGATCACAGCGGGCGGAGCAGCAATCGCGCCCGCTTCGCCACAACCCTTGATCCCGAGCGGGTTCGATGTGCACGGTGTTGTCGTCGTGCCGATTTCGAAGGACGGCAGGTCATCGGCGCGCGGCATGGTGTAATCCATGAAGCTTGCCGTCACCAACTGGCCGTTCTTGTCGTAATGCGCACCTTCGAACATCGCTTGTCCGACGCCCTGCGCGATACCGCCATGAACCTGACCCTCGACAATCATCGGATTGATGATCGTTCCGAAATCGTCCACAGCCGTCCAGCGCTCAATCTTCGTTACACCCGTATCCGGGTCGATTTCGACTTCACAAATATGAACGCCTGACGGGAAGGTGAAGTTCGTCGGATCGTAGAACGCGCCTTCCTTCAGGCCGGGCTCCAATTCGGCGCCCGTGAATTTGTGCGCGATATAGGCCTGCAACGCCACTTCACCGAAAGCGAGCGACTTGTCGGTGCCTGCAACCGAGAACCGGCCATCCTTGAATTCGATGTCCTTCTCGGCCGCTTCGAGCGCGTAGGCCGCAACCTTCTTGCCCTTGGCAATCACCTTGTCGAGCGCTTTTGATATCGCCGACATGCCGACAGCACCCGAGCGCGAGCCATATGTGCCCATGCCGAACTGCACCTTGTCGGTATCGCCGTGAACAATCGCGACCGAATTGATGTCGACGCCGAGACGTCCGGCAACCAATTGCGCAAACGTCGTCTCGTGGCCCTGGCCGTGGCTGTGCGATCCGGTCAGAACTTCAATCGTTCCGACGGGATTGACGCGCACCTCGGCTGACTCCCAAAGTCCGACACCGGCGCCCAGCGAACCCACCGCAGCCGACGGCGCAATGCCGCACGCTTCAATATAGGCCGAGAAGCCGATCCCGCGCAGCTTGCCATGCCTGGCGCTTTCCTTCTTGCGCTTGCCGAAATTCTTGTAATCCGCCATGGCCAACGCCTTGTCGAGCGAGGCAACATAATCGCCCGTATCATACGCCATGATCACCGGCGTCTGGTGCGGGAAGGAGCGGATGAAGTTTTTCCGGCGGAATTGCGCCGGATCCATGCCTAGTTCGCGCGCAGCGACTTCCATCAGGCGCTCGACGACAAAGGTTGCTTCCGGGCGACCTGCACCGCGATAGGCATCAACTGGTGCGGTATTGGTGTAGATACCGTCAACCTCCGCATAAATCGCCGGAATATCATATTGTCCCGACAGAAGCGGGGCATAGAGATAGGTCGGCACGGAGGACGAGAAGGTCGAGAGATACGCGCCGAGGTTGGCCTTCGTCTGCACCCGCAGGCCGAGAATTTTGCCCTTGTCGTCCACCGCCAGTTCGGCATGCGTGATATGGTCACGACCATGCGCATCCGACAGGAACGCTTCCGTGCGATCCGCCGTCCACTTCACCGGACGTCCCACCTTCTTTGCGGCCCAGACGCAAACGGTCTCTTCCGCGTAAATAAAGATTTTGGATCCGAACCCACCGCCGACATCCGGCGCGATCACGCGGAGCTTGTGCTCTGGCGCAATGCCGATAAAGGCGGAGAGAACAAGCCGCGCAACATGCGGGTTCTGGCTCGTTGTATAAAGCGTGAACTGTTCCTGCCCCGCATCATAATCGCCGACGGCCGCACGCGGTTCCATCGCATTCGGGATCAGCCGGTTATTGACGAGATCCAGCTTCGTGATGTGCTTGGCCTTCTTGAAGGCCGCTTCCGTCGCCGCCTTGTCGCCGAGATGCCAGTCGTAAACGCGGTTATCCGACGCAACGTCATGGATGACCTCCGCCCCCTTCTTCACGGCGTCATTCATATCAACGACAGCCGGCAGAACGCCGTACTCGACCACGATCTTCTCTGCGGCGTCCTTCGCCTGCGCATACGTATCGGCGATAACGACCGCGACATGGTCGCCGACATACCGCACCTTGCCCTGTGCCAGTGCCGGATGCGCGCCCGCCTTCATCGGCGAGCCGTCCTTGTTATGGATCATCCAGCCGCAAATCAGCCCGCCCACCTTGTCGGCAGCGAGATCATCACCCGTCAAAACACCCACAACGCCTAGTGCCTTCTTGGCCGCCGAGACATCGAGCTTCTTGATTGTCGCATGTGCATGCGGTGACCGCAGGAAATAGGCATAAGCCTGTCCCTGCCGGTTGATGTCATCCGTATATTGGCCCTTGCCGGTGATGAACCGAAAATCTTCCTTGCGGAGCACCGAAGCTCCAATGCCTGTTCCTGAACTCATGGGGTAATCCTCCAAAGTCGCCATTCGGCGATCACATTTTTCAGTGCCCGCTGTGCGGGTCGGTTCAAACCTGGTTACTTGCCCGCCATCGCTTGCGCGCCGGCTGAAACAGACTTCACAATATTGTGATAGCCGGTGCAGCGGCAAATATTGCCTTCGAGCTCTTCACGGATCGTGTGCTCGTCGAGCGCATTGCCCTTGCGGTTCACAAGATCAATCGCCGACATGATCATGCCCGGTGTGCAGAACCCGCACTGCAAGCCATGATTCTCGCGGAAGGCGGCCTGCATCGGATGCAACTTGTCCGGAGAACCGATCCCTTCGATCGTCGTGACACTCGCACCCTCGCACGATACGGCGAGCGTCGTGCAGCTCTTCACCGCGCGGCCGTCAACATGAACGACGCACGCGCCGCACTGGCTCGTGTCACATCCGATATGCGTACCGGTCAGATGAAGATTGTCGCGCACAAATTGCGCAAGCAAAGTGCGCGAGTCGACATTCGCCGAAACCGCAACACCATTAACTGTCATCGAAACATTGGGCATAAACCGTTCCTCCACCATCGGGCCTCCGCCCGTTTCTTCAACCACCGGGCCTTTGCCCGCTTGTATCCGCAGCTCACCGCGGGAGGCGCCGTCGGACTACATTCTTTCAACGGACACCGCCAATCCGGTAAGTCCCCGGACCGGACCGCGCTCCTTTTTCGAGTGTTATACGGCAGACCGCCGCGGTCAAGCGTTTGACTGCCTAATCGTGCGATGTTTCAGCCAAATTCGAAAAATTATTTTGATGCAAGGCGCGAATGACCGGCCAATTCAGGGGAGTCGCGCAAGATGCCCTCCGTACCCGATCGGCATTAGACCGGAAACGGTCGTCACGAAAAATTACGGTTCGACCGCAGCCATACCAAGGCGGGAACCTATTAAACAAAGGAAAAATGTAGAATTTGTTCCAGAAATGTCACAGTTCTAAGCCCTACAACTGTCACATTCCGTCATAATCGAATATGACATTGTGTCACATTTTGAATTGAGCATCAGTCTGCCCGTCGAAACATCTCCGAAGGCGTGTTCCTTCGGATTATTGAATGGATAGAACCATGCGCACTCGCTCCCTTTTTCTCGCCTCGGCGGCTATCGTGTCGGCTGGCGGCGCATTCGCTGCCGATCTTCCGGCAAAACAGGCAGCCCCCGCAGCCGACGCCGTCCGTGCCTGCCCGGCCTATGGAGCCGGCTTCGTCACTCTTCCGGGCTCGGAGACATGTCTGAAGCTTGGCGGATATTTTCGCTATATCGGCCGGTATGACGATCCTGACCAGTCCGCTACAACTGCCCGTTACGCTCAAACCGCGCGCTTCAGACTCGAGGTTGATGCTCGGGCAAACACCGAATTCGGCGTTCTCCGCGGCTTCTCCCGCATGAACGATGCCTCGCTCTCGCGTGCCTTCGTTCAGATCGGAGCCTTCACCGCAGGGCGCTACGGCAACTCGTCCGACATATCCGGCACCTACGGCGAAAACTACAGTTCCCTGCTCAGCAACACGACCGAAAGCGTCGGCGTCAAATACGAAGCCAAGCTCGGCCCGGTCAACGCCTTCGTCGCGATCGAGAATGCGTTCGACAATAATGCATCCTCCGCTGTCACTGACCGACCCGATGCCGTCCTCGGCCTCTCGACAAAGGTCGACATTGTCGATTTCAAGCTGAACGCAATCTCGCATCAGGTTCAGACGTCGACGAAGAGTGCGGATGGCTATGCAGTCATCGGATCTGCCCGCGCCAAGATCGATGCAGTAGGGATCGGCATCTATGGCGGCATCAGCAAAGGCGCACTTCTCTACACGGGCCGCCCGTCATCTTCGGACATTGACAGCAAGACGGATGCAACGGGTCTGTCGGAAGGCACAAATATCGGCGTGGAACTCACCTACACAACGGGCCCCGGCACGCTCGCTCTTGCCGTTGGCCAGATCAAGGCTGAAACGTTCAGCGGTTCGGGCAAGAAGACAACCCTCAACCGCTACGGCGTGGCTTACGGCTATAACGTCACCAAGGATTTGATCATCATGCCCGAACTCATGACCACTGAAACTACTGTCAAAGGGACGAGATCGACATTTGCCAACATCGCCTACGTCACGATCAAACGCAGCTTCTGATCCCCGAATTCGACAGATACCACACCCCGGCGCGAAGGCGTCGGGGTTCACTCATCAGATGCCACGGCGCGAGGAATTCTCGAAAACGGGATAAATTTACCGTTCATTTACCTAAAGTTTCCGGAATAATGCTCTAAGAACAAAATCTCTTTCGTCCATTGGTTGTATATTTATAATCAATACACGTAAAAATTGATGTATCTGTTTCAAATTTGCAACAGGCTCACATCAATACGCTTCCCGAAAGCGTTTTTCGAAAAACGGACATTGCGGAATTCGATTCCGTTTTGCATGTTCACCTCGTTGAAACCTGTTGGCGATTGTATTCGTCGGCACATCAAATGGAATAAAAACATGAAACTCACTTCTCTCCTCCTTTCCTCGGCAGCGGTGCTCGTTGCCGGTTCGGCTTTCGCAGCCGATCTCCCTGCCAAGAAGGCAGCCCCGGCGGCAGCGGTCGTTGCCTGCCCGGCGTTCGGCGCTGGCTTCTTCCAGCTCCCGGGTTCGGATACCTGCATCCAGCTTTCGGGCTATGTCCGTTATGATGCGACCTACAAGACCAATCCGGCATCGGATGCTACCAACACCTCGGCAAAGTACACGCAGGCTGGCGGCTACCGTCTCAACCTTGACGCCCGTTCAAACACGGAAATGGGCGTTGTCCGCGGCTTCGGCCGTCTCGACAATGGCGCTCTCGGCAAGGCCTATGTGCAGTTCGCCGGTCTCTCCGCCGGTAAGCAGGACTCGCTTGCCGATATCGCTGGCACGACGGCTGACCAGTTCGGCGCTGGCTGGAGCCAGTCGAGCAACGGTATCAACTACACGATGGCGTTTGGTGCAGGTTCGTTCGCTATCGGGCTCGAAGACGCAAACAACAACAACGGCAATCAGGGTACAGGCACCAGCGCGATCGTCTCCGACCGTCCGGACATTCTCGCCCAGGTTTCCGGCAAGTTCGGCCCGGTCGGTGTCAAGGTCGCCGGTGTCTCGCACGAGGCCATCAATGACGTTCAGGGCACGGGTACGAAGTCCGGTTATGCCCTCCTCGGCCAGTTGACGGCGGATGTCGGCGGCGGCTTGGGGGTTATCGTATTCGGCGGCATGAGCGATGCAGCAGGTAAATACACCGGTGCAACAAACAGGGTCGACTATGACGGAAGCAAGAACCTCAAGGGTTCCAGCATTGGTGCCGAGCTTAACGCAAAGGTTGGCAGCGCTGGTCTTGTCGCGATCGCAGGTGTTCAGAACGAGCACAAGCTGGGAACGGCCAAGACGACGATGAACAGCTACAGCGTGTTCTACCAGCACACTGTTGCCAAGGGGCTCACGATTCGTCCGGAATATCTCTGGTCAGAAACCAAGAATTCTGGCTCGACTACTAAGACGAAGGAGAACACTCTCTACCTCCGTATCAATCGCGACTTCTGATCTTTCTGATCAGATATCCAAAGAAACCCCGGTGCTCACGCACCGGGGTTTTTTATTGCCGCCATCA
>JBJTDR010000070.1:0-10519 GCA_046092445.1 Hyphomicrobiales bacterium
TCGATAGCATCCAAAAAAGAGTCAGATCGAACATTGCCAAAAGCTGGCGAATAAAACGAGCTTTGGCCATGAAGGTTTCAATTTCGGACCCGGCTAAGCTCGATCTGGCGAATATCATTGCCTATTTAATTGGACTTAACCAGCGGGCTGCCGACAAATTATCTGCACTTTTCGAAGAAAAAATTGCAAATTTGGCACTTTTTCCCGAGCGCGGCGTCAGACGGCCTGCCTTGTCCAAAAATGCCAGGGTCCTTATGGTCGAAACCTACCTTGTGATTTATCGAATTGAGCTGGATCATGTTCTTGCTCTCCGCGTTCTCGACGGGCGGATGGATATCGAGGCGGAATTTCTTGAATGATGCCTGAAGTCTCCCACGCCCTCCCCATTCGCGTTTATTACGAGGACACGGATTTTTCCGGTGTTGTCTATCACGCGTCCTATCTCAGGTTTCTGGAACGGGGGCGGACAGAATTGTTGCGTGATCTCGGTGTGCATCAGGCGGCTCTGCATGGTGACGCGGCAGCGCTGGCTTTTGCGGTTCGCCGCATGACGATCGATTGGCTGAAGCCGGCGCGAATGGATGATATGGTGACGGTCGAGACGCAGATCGTTGCGATCAAGGGAGCGTCGCTGATGTTGCTGCAACGCATTCTGCGCGGCGAGGAGCTTCTGCTCGAGGCCGAGGTGCTGGTGGCGGCGGTGAGTGACGGCAAGCCGGCGCGGTTGCCTGCAGGTTTGAAAGAGCAGCTCGGACAGCGCTGACACGGGCCACGCGGGACGGGTGCCCCAGGAGGGGGCGAAAGGAATGATGGTAATCATCCGTTAACATTGATGATGTCTTAACTGGTTTTGGAAACGGCAAAATTGGCGACGATTCGCCAATGCCCTTGTTTTGCCTGATTTCTGGATCACGACGGCGTGCGTAAAAGCCCTGAGGTTCGCGTTGATGACGCTGCTGCGGGGACAAGAAAGGATCGACGGAATGGATGCGGAAATCGTAGCGGGCGGACTTGCCGCGGCAGGGCACGAAATCACGATCTGGAGCATGTTCTGGCAGGCGGCTTTTGTCGTCAAACTCGTAATGGCGGGTTTGCTGGCCGCATCCGTCTGGTGCTGGGGTATTATCATCGACAAATCAATTCTGTATTCGAAGACGCAGGCGGCGATGGACCGGTTCGAGGATGTGTTCTGGTCGGGGCAATCGCTCGACGAATTATATGACGCGCTGGAAAACCGGCCGACGAGCGCGATGGGCGCGGTGTTTGTTGCAGCGATGCGCGAATGGAAGCGATCCATCGAAGGACAGGCGCGGTCTTTCGTCAATCTCTCGCAGCGGATCGACAAGGTGCTGGATGTCACGATCCAGCGCGAGGTGGAGCGGCTTGAATCGAAATTGCTGGTGCTGGCGACGATTGGCGCGTCCGCACCCTTTATCGGTCTGTTCGGGACGGTCTGGGGCATCATGACATCGTTCAGGTCGATCGCAGCGTCAAAGAACACATCATTGGCGGTGGTTGCGCCGGGGATTGCGGAAGCGCTGTTTGCGACGGCCATCGGGCTTCTGGCTGCGATCCCCGCCGTTATCGCGTATAACTGGTTGCAGGCGCGGGCAGCAAAGCAGCAGGCGCGGCTCGAAGGGTTTGCCGACGAATTCTCGGCGATCCTGTCACGGCACATCGACGAACGTCTGGCCAGTTAAGGGAGCGCCGACCGATGGCAATGGCAAGCACAGGGGCAAGCGGTCCGCCGGGACGCAGACGGCGAGGCGGACGGAAACACAAGCCGATCGCTGACATCAACATGACGCCTTTTATCGATGTCATGCTGGTTCTGCTGATCATCTTCATGGTCGCCGCGCCCTTGCTGACAACGGGCGTGCCGCTTGATCTTCCGCAGACAGGCGCGCAATCTCTCAACCTCGAGAAGCAGCCGCTGGTCGTATCGGTCAAAGCGGACGGCAAGGTGTTTCTGATGGAGACGGAAATCACCCTCGAAGAGCTCGTGCCGAAACTGCAGGCGGTTTCCAAGGCAGGGGCGGATGACCGCATCTACATCCGGGGTGACAGAACGATCGCTTATGGCCAGGTCGCCGAAGTAATTGCGGCCTTGACAGTAGCGGGATACCGGAAAGTGGCGCTGGTGAACGAACCGATCCAACAATGACGGACGCGAGAGGGTGCGCATAAACTGGAACGAGCCGGGTATAGCAGTTTCGGGGGCGATCCATGTGGCGCTCCTGATGGCGACGCTTGTCGCTTTTTCCTCGGCACCACCGCTGAGACAAAGCGTCGAGTCGCTGCAGGTCGAGATGATCACGCCGAGCGAGTTGACCGCGCTGACCAAGGGCAGCAAGACGGCGAAGGAAGTTCTGCCAGAGCCGAAGCCGCAGGCGGCCAAGGTGGCGGAGATCGAGAATTCCAAGCTTGTATCGGGCGAGGCCAAGACGGATACGCCGCCCCCTCCCCCCGCCAAACCGCCCGAACCGGAGCCCGCGCCGAAGCCGGACCCGAAGCCTGCACCAAAAGCGGAAGCCAAGCCGGAACCTGTGAAAACGGAAGCGAAGCCGCAGGCGGAAACGCCGACGCCGTTGCCCGAGCCCAAGCCGGAACCCAAGCCCGAGCCCAAGCCAGCGCCAAAACCGGACCCGAAGCCGGCGGTTGATCCGTTGGCCAAACTGATCGAACAAAATCCGACCAAGCCGGTATCGAAGCCGCAGGCGGCACCGAAAACACCGGAGACGACGTTCAACCCGTCCGAGATCGAAAAGCTGCTGCTCTCGAAGGATACTCCGCAACAGACCGCAAGCACGGCGAAAGAGATATCGAACAAGGCTTCCGCCGGAACGCAGACCGGAACGGCGGCGAAGCTGAGCCTGACGCAGCAGGACATGATTGCGGGGATCCTCAAGGAGCAGATCTGGAAATGCTGGAACGCGCCAAGCTGGCTTGCGGACGGCGAGAATCTGCGGCCGACGATCAAGTTCAATCTCAAGCCGGACGGATCGCTTGAGGGGATACCTGAGAATGCGTCGCCTTCGGATGATCCGGCCATGCGGACAATGGCCGAGAGCGCGATGCGTGCGATTCAGGAATGTGCGCCTTACAAGATTCCGGCGCAGTTCAAAGCGTTTTACGAAGACTGGAAAAAGTTCAGCGTAACATTCGATATGAAGGAAGTGCTCTGATGAATGGTGTCAATCTGCGAGTCTCGCGCGTGCTCGGTCACTCTGTTCTGATCCTCGCCGGGGTATTTTTGAGTGCGATGGCCAGCGTCAGCCCTGGGCGGGCGGAAATCGCCATCACGGTCGACAAGGGAACGTTTCAGCCGATCCCGATCGCGATTACGGATTTTGCAGGGGCGGATATGGCGTTGAATGCGCAGATTTCTTCGGTGATCATGAATAATCTGAAGCGCTCGGGGCTTTTCCAGCCGATCGACAGGGCGGCCTTTGTCGAGAAGGTAACCAACCCCGATGCGGTGCCGAATTTTGCCTCGTGGAAAGTGATCAAGGCGCAGGCGCTCGTGACCGGGCGCGTGACGAAGGATGCGAGTGGCAAGCTTAAGACGGAGTTCCGGCTTTGGGATGTGCTCTCCGGCCAGCAAATGGCGGGGCAACAATATGTGACGGATGTGGCGGTGTGGCGGCGCGTGTCGCATATTATTTCGGATGCGATCTATATGCGGTTGACCGGCGAAAAGGGCTTTTTTGATACGCGGATCGTGTTTGTCGACGAGACGGGGCCGAAGGAAAGGCGCGTGAAGCGGCTCGCAATCATGGATCAGGACGGTGCCAACCAGAGCTATCTGACCAAGGGCGACGAGCTTGTGGTGACGCCGCGCTTTTCGCCGACGAGTCAGGAAGTCGCTTATATGGCGTTCGGCGAGGGTGACCCGAAAGTGTATATTCTGAACCTCGAAACGCGGCAGCGGGAAGTGGTGGGCAATTTCCCGGGCATGACGTTTTCGCCGCGCTTCTCGCCCGACGGCCAGAAAGTTGTGATGAGCCTCGCACAAGGCGCCTCGACCAATATCTACACGATGGATCTGAGGACTCGGACAACCACGCGACTGACCGACACGACGGCGATTGACACCTCGCCCTCCTATTCTCCGGATAGCGCGCAGATCGTATTCGAGTCGGACCGCGGCGGCACGCAACAGATTTATGTGATGGGCGCGGATGGCGGCGGTGCCAAGCGGATTTCATTCGGTGAAGGGCGTTACTCGACGCCTGTCTGGTCACCGAAGGGGGATTATATCGCGTTCACGCGGCAAAAGGCAGGCGCGTTCGCGATCGGGATCATGAAGCCGGACGGATCGGGCGAGCGTATTCTGACGGAAGGGTTCCACAATGAGGGGCCGACCTGGGCGCCGAATGGCCGTTATCTGATGTTTTTCCGCGATCAGGGCGGAGCGGCAGGCGCCCGCATTTTCATGGTGGATGTAACGGGACGGGTGGAAATCGAGGTGCCGACGGCCTCGTTCTCGTCAGACCCGGCATGGTCTCCGCTGCTGAATTGAGGCGGGGGCACGGAGCGGACGCCGAACATGCGGTAAAAGTTCCAACAGTTGAGACGTATCTTTATCGCAAGTGTTGGAACCCGCCCCTCACCCCTTGGTGTTGCGGGCTTCGAGTTCGGCTTTGAGTGCGAGGAGTTTGGCGAAGGGTGAATCGGGATCGGGCTTGCGCTCGACTTCGCGCGGGGGCGCGGATTGGAACGAGGATTGTCCTCCCTTGCCCTGATAGGGCTTGCCGGAGAAGGATTTGCCGGGGCGGCCGCCATTGTCCGGATGGTTCAAGCCGTCTTTCTTCGGGAAGGACCGCTTTTCACCGGACGGGACCTCGCCATCGCGGCGCGGTGGACGTTGGCCGTGACGCGGGCGTCCCTCGCCGCCTTCCTTGTCGGTTCCAAAGGAGCGGCGCTCTCCGCGCGGACGCGGTGCTTCACCGTCCGCCTGGGCAAGGGCGGTTTGCGTTGCGGGGCGTTGAAACTGCTTTTTACGATCAGGGCGCGGGGCGTGGCGTTGCTGGCGTTGTGGCCGCCAGATTTCAACCATCTCCGGCGCGGCCTCGGTGGCGGGGGCGTCCACGACTGCTTCAGCGGGCGACGCAAGTTCGGACGCGGCTGGTTCGGTGACTGGTTCGACAGCACTTGCAGACGGCGCGGATTCTTCCGATGGGGTCTGCTCGGGAGCTGGTTCGTCAAGATTGGCCAAGGCATCGGCCATGATGGCGTCTTGTACATCTACTGCAGCGCTGCTGGCTGGCTCGGGCGAGGCCTCGGCTGGTTTTGGAGCATTGGTCAGGGCAGGACCGGGACGGCTCACCATCGCATAACCCAATGCGCGCAAAATACTGGCAAAGTCTTCACCGGCACACCCGCACAGGGAGGTCATGGCGGTTGTGACAATGAACCCGTCACCATCGGCGGCACCCGCCGGGACTTCGCCCTGTGTGATGCCGGGGCGGTAGGAGATTGCGGGGCGGATCAGATCGGCAAGACGCTCGAGAATATCGACGCGGACGGCGCGGATGCCGCAGACACGAAAGCCGGCGACGCGATAAAGATCGGGCAGGATTTCGGGATTGACCGGGATCGAGGTGCGGCCGGACGCGGCCAGATGCAGGATGTCATCGAGACCCTTGATCTCGATACTGTCCTGACTGAGCGCCCAGAGATGGGCCGCCAAGGCGCGGGGGGCGGGACGGATGAGAGCGGGGACTGTAATGTTAAAGGCCCCGAAGCGGACACCCATGGAACGCAGCGCGGCGCGGGCCTGCTGATCGAGAGATTTCAGCACATCGGCGATTTTTGAGCGATCAAGCACGCCGAGTGATTCAGCGACCTGAAACGCGATGCCACGCGAAATGCCCGTCAGGCCTTCGGCGGTTTCGAGCTTCAGCAAGGGGCCGAGGAGCTTTTCGATATGGGCTTTGAGCCAGAGATCGATGCGGGTCTGGACGAGGTCGCGCGCCGGGGCGGCGAGATGATCATCGGCGAGGATGCGCAAGCGCGGCTCCAAAACCTTTTCACCGGCGACGAGGCGGGCGATCACTTCGCCGTTGAACCGCAGACTGCCATCGTTGGAGAGAAGGAAGGCTTCATCGACCGCGTTCGAGACGCGGGTGGCGCGGCCTTCAAACTCGCGGGCCAACGCTTTCAGCGCGGCGGCCTGAAGTGCTTTCCGGTCAGGCCCGATCGCATCGCTGTCCGCGACGAACCGGAACCCGAGCAGCCTCCCGACATTGTGCGCTTCCACGAGCACATCACCTGCCGGCGTAATTTCTGCCTCGAGCATCGCGTTCTCTCTCAGTCGGCGCATCAGCAGGCTGGTGCGACGGTCCAGGAATCGGTGGGTCAGACGCTCGTGAAGTGCGTCCGACAAACGGTCTTCAACGTCCCGCGTTACGCTCTGCCAATGACGGGGATCCTGCAACCAATCGTGACGATTGGCAACAAAACTCCATGTTCGCACCTGCGCAATTCGTGCCGATAACGTATCCATGTCGCCGTCGGTACGGTCAACCTCGGAAAGCCGCTCACGGAACCAATCCTGAGGAACGTAGCCGCGGCGCATCAAAAACACAAATAGCGCGGTGACGAGGTCGTTGTGGGCTTGGGCCGAGAGCTTGCGGTAATCGGGAACCTGACAGACTTCCCAGACGCGTTCGACCGCGGCGCGGTTTGTCACGACCGCCTTGACTTCGGGATCGCGCGACAGAGATTCCAGCGACAAGAGATCATCGGAGAGGGGGACGCGGGTGAGGCCCGGCTCGTCGGGGATTTGATCAAGCGAGTGTAACAGGCTGGCTAGGGTTGAAAAATCCAGCCGCGTATTGCGCCATTGCAGCATTCTGAGCGGCTCGAAGGTGTGGCTCTCCATCTGTTCGACCAATTCCTGCTCGAAGCCGGGGCATCGGCCTGTGGTCCCGAACGTGCCATCACGCACATGGCGACCGGCGCGACCGGCGATCTGGCCGAATTCGGCGGGCATGAGACGGCGATGCTTGACACCATCGAATTTGCGGTCGGCAGCGAAGGCGACGTGATCGACATCGAGATTGAGGCCCATGCCGATGGCGTCGGTGGCGACGAGATAATCGACCTCGCCCGACTGGTAGAGTTCGACCTGCGCGTTGCGGGTGCGAGGTGACAGGGCACCGAGGACGACGGCGGCACCGCCGCTCTGCCGCCGGATCAACTCGGCAATCGCATAGACTTCATCGACCGAGAAGGCGACGATCGCGCTGCGGCGCGGCAGACGGCTGATCTTTTTCTCGCCCGCGAACACAAGCTGGGACAGGCGCGGGCGGGTGGTGATTTCAACGCCGGGGAGCAGGCTTTCGATCAAAGGGCGGATTGTTTCGGCACCTATGAGCAGGGTTTCCGCCGTGCCGCGCATGTTCAACAGGCGGTCGGTGAAAATATGGCCGCGTTCGAAATCGGCGGCGATCTGGATTTCATCAATGGCGACGAAGGCGACATCGATATCGCGCGGCATGGCCTCGACGGTAGCGACCCAATACCTCGCAAATTTCGGTTTGATTTTCTCTTCGCCGGTGACGAGGGCGACGACATCCTTGCCGACGCGGGCAACAATGCGGCCATAGACTTCGCGGGCGAGCAGACGGAGCGGCAGGCCGATGATTCCGGTGGGATGAGCCAGCATGCGCTCGATGGCGAGGTGGGTCTTGCCGGTATTGGTGGGACCAAGCACGGCTTTGACGCCTCTGGCGCGCAGCGAAGGGGGAAGCCGGGTCAGGGCCATGAGAGATCAGACCTGCACATTATGGGCGCTCCAAGAAAATCGAAGCGGCGGAGAGTGTCCCAAAACGGGACAGAAAAACGGGACAGCGTTAACACTTCGAACGAGAGCGGAACGAACCATGTCCGAATCGCTGACATCGGGGGGAGAGAGGTGAAATTCCGTGATTTTTGGGCTGATTTACTCCTGTTTTTATCGTGTATATGCCAGATTTGCGATGGTTTGTTAACCTTTGATGGCGGCACTCGGCGCGAACATGGTTAACAGAAAGATAATGAGGGTGCACCATGAAACAGTGACGCTGTTAACACTTCGAATGTTTAGCGAACAAACCCTGCACGAATCAGACGAATCAGGTGAAATCAAGTGTTTCAGGGGTATTTTCGGGGCATTAAAGTCAAGAATTTCAACTGAAGTTGGGACATATTCATCGCTATAAGATGTAAAAATTAACGGATTTGTTTCATTTCGGGACAGATTTATCAGTCGCCACTGGTCGATTGCAAGGATCGGGCGGCGCGGCGGGTGGCGAACGGCAGGCCGATGCGCGCCTGACGTGATTCTCGCGCCTCGTTTCCGTGAAGGCCGTTGTGTCACGCGCCGGAAAATGACCACCGACCGTGGCGACGCGCGCGAAAAGCGCCGTGCGGCAATGATGCGGCTAACACTTGACGATGGCGGGATCAGTCCACTATAGACACACCATCATTTCACGCCGGACGGAGCTGAAAAGGCGGCGGTGCCGCTTTTTGTTTTGGGCAGACCGTTTCCGTTGGACAGTTGAAGGAAGAAGAACATGGCACGCCGTTGCGAATTGACGGGCAAATCCGTCCTGACCGGCCATCTCGTCAGCCACTCGAACCACAAGACCAACCGGACGTTCCGTCCGAACCTGTGTCAGGTGACGTTGGCCTCCGAGGCTCTGGCGCGCTCGTTCCGCCTGAAGGTTTCGGCCCATGCGTTGCGCTCGGTGGAACATCGTGGCGGGCTTGATGCGTTTCTGATCAAGGCATCGGAAAGCGAATTGTCCCAGGGTGCGCGCGAATTGAAGCGCAGCGTCGTCAAGAAGCTCGCCGCCGCTCACTAAGCAGAGCCTGCCCTGATCGGGGCTGGCCGGCAGGAGATCGATGATGAAGCGAACTCTGACGCGCTTGATCCTCCCTGCCCTCGCGATGACTTTTGTTGTCGTGGCGTCCAATATTCTGGTGCAATATCCCTTCGAGCCGCTCGGGCTCGGAGATTATCTGACCTGGGGCGCGTTTACCTATCCCGTCGCGTTTCTTGTGACCGATCTGACCAATCGCCGCTATGGCGCGGGCATGGCGCGGCGCCTTGTGGCTGTCGGGTTCGTGATCGCCGTGGCGCTCTCGATCTGGCTGGCGACGCCGCGGATCGCGCTCGCCTCGGGAACGGCGTTTCTGGTCGGCCAATTGCTCGATATCACCGTGTTCAACCGGTTTCGCCGCCAAAGCTGGTGGCGCGCGCCGCTGATTGGCAGTGTTTTAGGCTCGGTGATCGATACCGCGCTGTTCTTCTCGATCGCCTTTGCGGGTGATGTGGAGATGTCAGGCCCGGTCGATTTCATGGGGCTGAGTTTGCCCTTGTGGCAAAGCCTCGCCATCTGCGATTTCCTCGTGAAAATGCTGCTGGCTTTGCTCGCTCTGGTGCCATATGGCGCCCTTCTGAGAGCAATCAGGCCGCTCGAGCAGGCGGAAAAAGCCGCGGCTTGAGGGCGGAGCGGGTATATTATTCAGAGAGAGACTCCCGGTTTTTTAGATGCATTTCGCGTCAATAATTTTTTGGTTGAAATTATATGATAATTATCCTATATTAACGGAAATTGTTTTTATTATAGGATTGCAGCATGACCAGAAACCCCTATAACCCGGGCTATTCTATAAACAGCAAATACCCGGACGAATCCATGTTCTCGACACGGAGCTCCGTGCCAGACACTTACGCATCACCCTGGACGCATCAGGAAAAATATCGCCCGGATCAACCCCGTGCGCCGCGCGGCAGGCCCGATGGCGGGCAATGGATTTATGATGGCGGGAGCGGTTCCCGACAGTATGGAAACGTCAGCCGCGAACTATATGCCAGTACCAGCGAGGAAATATCGCTCGCACGCACACTGAGAAGGTTGCGGGATGCCGCCGAGATCAATCGCGGTAAACCAACGAGTCGTTGCGCTCGATATGTGCGGCTAGCCCTTGCGTCCGGCGGAATTCACGTCAGGTCACCAAAGGCTCGACCGGGCGAATCGGAGCCGTGGGCTAAGGATTTTGGCCCCAGCCTCCTCGATGCCGGTGCCAAAATCGTGGCTGAAGAAGTTCGCTATCAAAGGCCGACAATTTTTCCGCCCCGGTATCAGAATTACACGCCGCTCGCGGGCGATGTCATTATTTTTGATTCCTATCTATCGCACGTCGGGTGGCGGATGCCCGGCCATATGGCCATGTTTGACGGCTCACGCTGGATTTCCGATTTTGTCCAGAATTCTCCGTGGCCCAACCAAAACTCTGCGAGGGCCTATGGCCCCTCCTACCGCATCTACCGGTTTGACGTATTCAACCGGTTTGTCCCCTGATCATGGAACCCTCTCATTTTAGAAAATCCTTCAAGCTCTCGTCGCGTCCGATCAGGTGGTAGACAATGTTGTCGATGCGCAGGGTCCCGTTTTCGGTGACAAAATAATAGTCAATCGGCTTCGTATTCCCGAAATTCTCGATCCGGATCGTGACGATTTTC
>JBJTDR010000071.1:0-2161 GCA_046092445.1 Hyphomicrobiales bacterium
GTCATGATCGCTGCCGGTGCCCAAAATGGCCTCTTCACCGCCGCCCAGTGCCTGTTCCAACCGGGCGACGAAGTCATCGTACTCGATCCCGCCTATCTCACCTATGAAGCCAGCATCGGCGCATCCGGCGCAAAAATGGTCCGCGTCCGGTTGAAATCGGAGGAGGGCTTCGCGCTCGATCTGGAAGCGCTTGCGAAGGCGATCACACCGAAAACCCGCGCCTTCTTCATCGCCAATCCAAATAATCCGACAGGGTCCGCTCTGAGCGTCAACGAACTCCACGCCATTGCCAATCTCGCGGTAAAGCATGACCTCTGGGTCGTCAGCGATGAAGTATACGCCGATCTCGTTTTTGATCAGGCCTTTGTCAGCATGGCGTCCCTTCCGGGCATGCTGGAACGCACCGTCACCGTTGGGTCGCTCTCCAAATCCCACGCCATGACCGGCTGGCGCATTGGCTGGATGATCGGCCCCAAGGATTTGATCGCTCACGCCGGCAATATCGCACTCTGCGCGCTCTATGGCGTCCCCGGATTCATTCAGGAAGCCGCCGTCACGGCACTGGCCGAGAGCGAATCGATCGTCTCTGAAATGCGCACCATCTACCGCCGCCGCCGCGATACCTTGTGCGATATTGTCGAGCAAGCCGCTAACTTGCGTGTGCTCCGCCCCGCCTCTGGCATGTTCGCCCTCATCGACATCCGCCGCACCGGCATGACGGCCAATGAGTTCTCGTGGGCCCTGTTCCGCGCCAAGGGCGTTTCCGTTCTCGACGCAACCGCCTTCGGGCTTGCATCCGAAGGCCATGTCCGCGTTGCCTTCACCGTGAGTGATGAAGCGCTCGAAGAGGCTGGCCGCCGCATTGTTGCTTTTGCGGCCGAAATCGATTCTTCTGCAGCAGTTGCCTGAGAGAGAACGATATGAAAACGCTCGGCGTCTATTTGGCTGAACTCCTTGAAGACTATGGCGTCGATACGATTTTCGGTATCCCCGGTGTTCACACCGTCGAGCTCTATCGCGGCCTGCCCGATACGCGCATTCGTCACGTCACCCCCCGCCACGAACAGGGCGCAGGCTTCATGGCGGATGGCTATGCCCGCGCCACGGGCAAGCCCGGCGTTTGCCTCGTCATTACCGGCCCCGGCATGACCAATATTCTCACCGCCATGGCGCAGGCCTATGCTGATTCGATCCCGATGCTCGTAATCTCCGCGGTCAACGGTCTCGGCAAAATGGGGTCGGGGAACGGTCATCTCCACGAATTGAAGGACCAGCGCCGCCTCGCCGAAGGCGCAGCCGCCTTCAGCCATACCGTCTTCACACCCGCCGATCTCGATCAGGCCGTCGCGCGTGCCTTCGCGCTGTTCTCGAGCGCGCGTCCGCGTCCTGTCCACATCGAAATCCCTACCGATATCATCACGATGGACTGCTCGGCCCATCGCAGTCCTGGAGCAGCAACCCTCCCGCTTCGCGCCGCGCCGCGTCACGAACCTCTGGGCGAGGCCGCTGCACTCCTCGCATCAACCCGCATGCCGCTTCTGCTGGTTGGCGGCGGAGCCGTCGACGCATCCGCCGAAATCCGCGGACTGGCCGAGCGTCTCGATGCCCCCGTTATCATGACAGTCAATGGCCGCGGTATTCTGCCGCCCGGCCATTCCCTTTCTGTCTCCGCCAATGCGAGCCTGCCTGCACCGCGCGCGTTGATGGCGGAAGCGGATGTCATTCTGGCCATCGGCACCGAAATCGGTCCCACCGATTATGACTGGAACGAGGAGGGCCCTGCCAAACTTAACGGCTCCCTTGTTCGCGTCGATATCGATCCCGAACAGGCCATGCGTGGCCATCGCGCCGCCTGCATCATCATTGCCGATGCAGCCGAAACAGCTCGCGAACTGCTCGCGCTGATCCCGTCGAAAGGGTCGCGGGATGGTGCCGCCCGCAGCACCCGCGTCCGCGCGGCCATTGCCCGCGACAGTCTCAATCTCACCTATCGCGCCTCGCTTGCAATGCTCGAGACAGTCCGTCAAACACTGCCCGACGCCGTCATCGTCGGCGACTCGGCCCAACCCGACTATGCCGTCTCCGTCGCCTATGCAGCCGAACGCCCCCGCGCGTTTTTCTGCTCCGCAACGGGGTTCGGTACATTGGGCTATGCTTTGCC
>JBJTDR010000072.1:0-5348 GCA_046092445.1 Hyphomicrobiales bacterium
CCATTTCGGAGATAAATTAATCAAACATTAACCATATTCTACATAAATGAAGGTAAAGTGGAATTTATGGGTTTGGCGAGGCGATTTATATGGCGGAGGAGTCTGACACTCGATCGGAAGGCGACAGCAAGCCGGGCGGAAGGTCTAAACTGCTCATCGTCGCCGGAGCCGTCGTTCTATTGGCTGCAGCCGGGGGCGGCTATTTTTATTACAAGAGGACGCAGCTTGCCAGTGCAGAGCTTCTGCCGATCAAAAAGGAGACCGGATTTATTGATCTGAAGGATATGATGATCGGTACGGCGGGCGCATCGATCGAGCAGGCGCTGGAAAGGCCAAGGTACTTTCGTATCCGGATTGTTCTCGAATTATCCGATGGCAGTCAGGTTCCTGCGGTGCAGGCGGTATTACCTCGAATTGAAGATATTTTTCAGACATATCTGAGAGAGCTTCAACCTTCCGACATTGAGGGATCGGCGAATATCTTCCGCCTCAAAGAAGAGCTTCTCCGACGTGTGAATATGGCAGTTCAACCCAACAAGATTGATGCAATCCTGTTCAAGGAACTGCTTGTACAATAGGATTGATGCCGATGTCCGACTCTCATGCAGGTTCGTCACATACACGCTCCTCCTTGTCGGATCTGGCAGCGGGATCGAAGGACTCGGGCTCGCCTTGGGCCAAGATGGCAACTGCAGTTGATGCGGACAAACGTGGTGCAAGCGAGCCTGTACTCAGTCAGGCGGAGATCGATCAGTTCATCAGGGGCGGCGGAGTCGCTGTTCAATCCGCCAATCAGGGCGTTGAGGCGCTCGCGGAACCCGGCGCGATTTCGATCAGTGGCTTGCCGCTCCTCAAAACGGTAGCGGATACGCTGGTCCACTCATTGTCTCAAGACATCAGGCAGCTGACCGCATCGATCGTTGGCTCAGAGCTGGGTGAGCTCACAGGCGTTAGGATGGGAACTTTTCTGGACTCGAGACCTATTCCCTCGCTTCTGGCGATCATCAAGTCTGAATTATGGCCCGGCTTCGGGCTCGTCACCGTGGATTTGCCGTTTGCTAGCGCTTTTTTTGATATCTTGATGGGAGGGCGGCAGTCTCGAAGCGGAACGGTCAAGATGAGTCGGCCATTTTCGGCAATCGAGCTCAAATTTTTTCGACGCCTCGTCGAGGTCGCGACTGTTGGCCTTTCCAGAGCATTCGCTCAGCTTGTCCCGACGAGTTTCGTGGTCGATCGCTTCGAGACCAATCCGAGACTGATTGCAATCAGTCCTGCGTCCGAGAATGCAGCACGGTTCCGAATTCAGATTCAATTTGGATCACGAACAGGTAATGTCGATTTTGTCCTACCGCTCTCGACACTCGAACCGATTGCATCGTCGCTACGTCCGCCGCAATTGTCTGCCGACGCGCTGATTGACCCGGCTTGGCGCAGGCATTTTGTTGACCGGATCGGCCGGTTCGAGGCATCGGTTGACGTTGTTCTGCGTGAATTGAAACTTCCGTTCCGAACGGTTGTCGGCTTGTCGGTCGGGGATACCATCCCTTTGAACATGCGACCTGACTCACCGGTTGTTCTCCGATGTCGCGGGCTACCGATCTCGATAGGTACGATGGGTCGATCAGGGGATCGTATCGCGATCCGGGTGCTCGATGCGCCGCGCAATCTCCGAAAAGAGGGAAAGATCCTTCCATGATAAAAATGAGCCTCGATTACCTGCTGATAGCAATGCTGCTGATGACATTTTTCTACTGCCTTATTATCGACCGTCGGTTGAGGGTTTTCAGGTCTCAGGAGGGAGCGTTAAGGGTGGTGGTTGACGAACTGGCGACAGCGACCGAGAACGCGCGTGAGGCAACGGCACAACTCCGGACTTCACTGGACGAGATGCAACGGAATCATTGGGAGAATATCGACGTTGCCAAAGAAATCAGCACTAAGCTCGGCGAAAAGATTGCTGCCTGTGAAGCATTGCTGGAGCGGACCGAGCACAAGTCTGTCACTGGTCCGTTGCCCGAGGAGTCGACGGGTGCGAGGCCGATCCGCATCAGTCGTTTATCGGGGGAACGAACAGAGTTTCTGCCGTCGGTGAACGAGTTGGCTCGCAGTTTGCGAGCGAGAACAGGAACCGGGCTAAGATGATCAGAGCTGTTGCTTTTTTTACGTTCTCGAAACTTCGGCTGTTCATTCTGGTGGCGATCCTCCTGCTTGGCGTCGGCACGTTCAGAGCTGCGGACCATCTCGTTCCGAATTTCTCGGAAAAGGCTGATGAATTCGCAACCCATACATCGCAGCTGATTGCGCAAGCTCTTTCGTTCGGCGCAGCGGCGGCTGTTGATGGCTCAGAGAGTGGTTCGATATATGACGGGCTTGCCGACCGTCTCGCCAAACTTCTCTCATCCGGTGGCGAAAATCGGAACGGCGACGACTCCTTATTGACTGGATCGACGGCGGAAGCGGCGGACACGAAAGAGGGTAGTGGCGTACCGGCCGGTTTGACAGAAGCCGCTGCCGGTCCGGGCGAAGCGGGTGGTTCGTCGGGAAAGGAGCCGACCGAAAGAACTCGGTCGTCGACAGAACAGCTGATATTGCAGAAGTTGGGGGAGCGGCGCGAATTGCTCGACAGACGTGAGGAGGAGCTCAATAATCGGGAGGCACTTCTCAAGGCGTCCGAACTGCGGATTACGCAACGTATTGCTGAACTCAAGGTTCTTGAAGCCGATCTGAAGGCAAAGATTGACAGTCGCAATGAGCAGTTGGTTTCACTCAAGCCGCTCGTGACAATGTACGAGGCGATGAAGCCGAAGGATGCGGCGCAGGTTTTCGAGAATCTCGAATATGCGACGCTTGTCGAACTCGTCGCGGCGATGAATCCGCGGAAAGTGTCGGATGTCGTGGCCGTTATGGAGCCAAAACTGGCCAGTCGGGTAACCAAGGACCTGGCGACGCGTGGTCGATCGAGTGTGACAGAGCCGGATAACTCGGCGGAAATTCTGGACAAGGCGACGGAATTACCTGATTTGCCCAAAGCTGACTGAGGCGATATCAAAAGATCGCACGGAGGACGATGCAACGTGGATCGCACTCAGATTGCATTTACAATTTTTTTTAATAGTCTAGATAATATCAGGCCGATTTTTGTTCAACACCATCTTCTGGCTTGTGAAGCGAATGCGATTTGTAATGAGATTTAGTTGGGTTGCACTTCTGACTTTTACAAGCGTGCTATGGTCTTCGGCTGGGCATTCCGAGGTGGTAAATGCTCAGAAGGCATCCTTGCGGGGCGTCAACATGACGACCTTCGGGCGTATCATCTTCGATTTCGAGGTCCTTCCGAGATACGAGCTGAAATCGTCGCCCGGGATGATCATGATTACTTTCGATCAATCTTTATCCATGCAGCTCGACAATATCGGGCTTGAACTTCCGGCTTTTGTTTCCGGTGCGCGTCTGGATCCCGATCGGAAAGTTCTTCGTATCATTACCCTGCAGAAATTCACGACCAATCTGACCGATGTAGCCGAGGATCTCTATCTCGATTTACTGCCCGAGACATGGAGGGGACCACCACCGGGCCTGCCTGCCGATGTGATTGCCGACCTCTCTCGGCGCGCGCGGATCGCAGAGCTCGAACTTCGCAGGTCCAACATCCAGTCTCGCACCGAGATCGTTGTTCAAGCGGGTTCAACTGCGACACTTTCCCGACTTTCATTTTCTGCCGGTGGCGTCCTGCCAACCCGACTGACAAACGAAGGACGGAAAATCGAAATTGTCTACGAGGGCCTGTTCAAAATCGATGTCGGAAAACTCCGCACCTTATTGCCCCGGGGCTTCTCGCGCGCGGATGTCGTGGACAGCGAGAATTCGATAACGATTACCATCGAGCTGAATGAAGGGCTGGCAGTCAGGACTGGAATTGAAGAGGGCAGTCAAATGCTTGATATTCAATTCAAAGGCGTTGGCGAACTCGATCAGAAGCCGGTTACCGACCCGACGAAAGATATTGCATCAGCCGATGGAGTTAACGAAAGTCCCGATCCCGTTGAGACCGGCGTTGTCGTCTCCAGTGCACCGAGACCCGGTTCGCCCGAGTCATCAACCGTGCGTAGTTTTGGTCCGCCGATCATTGACCCCGCGTTTCAGGTAGAACGACTGGATGACAGCAGCATTGAAAACATAATGACCCGCGCTCTGTCACCCGGCGTGGATGACGGGATCATTCATGTAACTCATTCCTTGGAAAACGGCGGTGAACTTGATATCATGATGCCTGAACCAGCTCCGGTTGCGGCCTTTGCGCGTGGTGGTTCGCTCTGGTTTGTCGCCGACTCACAGGCAATGATTGACGCTTCGGCACTCATGCGGTCAAAAAATCCGCTGATCAATTCGGTCGAGACTGAGCGAAAGGATTTTTCCGTTCTGTTTCGTTTGCCGCTGCCCGCTTCCGCGTCACCGACATTGAGGCCATCGCCAACCGGTTGGAAAATTTCTCTTTTCGGCGATGAGCGTGAGGGTGAAAAGTCGGTGGGGATTTTTCCATCGCGCGATGAGTCATTTCGTGCGCAACTCGTCTCAAATATTCCTGCTGCAGGACGACCCGTATGGCTCGATGATCCGGTTGTCGGAGATAAGCTGCTCGTCATCCCGAGCGCCGACGTATTGGTCGGCGTGTCCGGTGCGAAGATATTCCCCGAATTTTCTCTGCTGCCCACGCTTCAGGGAGTCGTTCTCGTTCCGTTTGTTGATGATCTGCACGTCAAGGCAAACGGAGACGAGTTCAGGGTTTCGACGTCCAGCGGATTGAATTTGTCAGAAGAACCCTTCGGCGCGGCACCTCGTGTCAGATCGACTAATCTGATCGTGATGGAAAAGTCGAGTTGGTTGATTGAAAGATCAGAGTCTCCCTGGGCACGTTACAAGGAGCTGTTTTTCGAGGTCGCGACTGCAGCGCCGGACAGGCGGACAGCAATGCGGCTTGGCCTTGCGCGGTTCCTTGCTGTGCACGAGATGTTTGCCGAAGCGGACGGAGCATTCGGTGCTGCCATGCTCGAGGATCGAATATTGGCGGATAGTCCTTTCAACATTCTTGAAGGCGCGATCTATAAAGCACTCGCCGGGCGTTACTCGGGTGCTGAAAAGGATCTGACGCGGCCTGAATTGGCCGGTAGCCTCGAGGCTTGGCTCTGGCGTTCCTTCGTTTCAGCGAAGCGCCAGAACTGGCCGGAAACGGTCCAATTTTATGCGAACGCCGGAAAGATTATCGACGTTTATCCTGAAAATATTGCTGTTCGTTTGCGGCTCGCGAGTGGAGAGGCCGCGGTTGAACAGTGGGAGTGGGCATTGGCGGA
>JBJTDR010000073.1:0-14684 GCA_046092445.1 Hyphomicrobiales bacterium
CTCTTCCCGCCCTTTACCCCCAACTCCGCTAATCGGGCGTGGTCATGGTTCATGAAGGCTGACAGGAGTTCCTGATCGTCCAAAACCGCTTCATCTCCGGCAAAATAGCTGTATTCGACATGATCCTCGAAAAAATCGACCTCGACACGGAAATACAACTGCGAAAACGTCACCATGATGGAATCATCGCGCAAATGCTCGATGCGGAACAGGATATTGTTATCCCTCAACGCGCCAAGAAAAGGCAGCAGATCCTTCAAACCTGAAATTCTCATGGTGATCCCTCACTTTCTATAATCTGGACGCTTTATGAGTTTGATACACGTTCTGGCCGCACTCACACCCTGATCAGCAAGTTTTTGTACCTCGCGGATCGTCAGGTCAAGGTATTCGCTTGCCAACTCGGCCCGTATGCCACCCTGACAATAACCGGACGCAAACTCCTGCACCGTCATCGTCAATTGCTCCTTGGTAAATCCGCCAGCGACGTGAAAAACATCGCTTCCGGCAGAAACGCCTTGAGTGGCCGCTGACGGAGTGCGTCCAGAATTGCTGCCATCACGAGTCCACTGCCCGCCTGTCGGCACACCAGCCGGAACGCGTGGTTGATCCGGCCTGTACTTTTTCAAAAAATCGAACTCTTCGCGGAGAGCGAGCATGTCCTTCCGAAGCAGATCGAGCTTCAAGGAAAACAGATCATCCTCGACGCCAGCGAGATTACGGATGATCAAATCAAGCATCGCAAACCCTCTATATGATATATAAGATTTATTTCATATAGAGGATTATTATCCAGACATCACCCCGCCGGGCAAGCCGAGACGCGCGAGTGCTGGCTTATCCCCGTCCATGATGGTAAAAGCGTGTTCTGTTCAGATCAAACGCGCTTTGCTACTGCGTCATTCCACCCCGGGACCGGCTTTCGAGCACCCCGACCAGTCCTTCGACCTCGCGCGTCGCGTCTTCCAGCATTGACAGTAACAAATGGACCACGGGAAGCGTGCCCGCATTCGCCTCCTCTTCCGAAAAATTCACGTGGTCCCGCAGCCGGACAAGCGCAATCTGCAGAGTTGCGGCCACGGCCTCGACCGCGCGGGAGAAAGGCATCGGTTTTGTCAAATCGAGTTCCATCACACACCTCAAAATGGATTGATCAAATTTCCTCGGTCGCAGCGTTCCAAGGCCCAACGACGCAAAGTCGATACACCCCGGCTCCGTCACTTCCGGTCACCTCGCCTTAAAATGAACGTGCCGCGTCGGCGCAAAACGGCACATTGAACATATCCGCAAAGTACGTCTGCTCTCTTAATCGACTGCATCGGACTTGAGACAAATAATTCAGTCCCATCCGCAAGACGTCCCGCGAACCCCATAAAACAAACCCGGCAGAAAACTCTGCCGGGTCGATTCATTCTCGACAACAACCCTGCCCGCAACGCGCGAGAAAATCCGAAAAGCGTCAGCGTCTCAAAGACTTCCGACGTTGCTGGCCAAGGCCAAGCGATTTCGCCAGATTTGACCGCGACACCGAATAATTGGGCGCAACCATCGGGTAATCCGCCGGAAGGCCCCATTTGACACGGTACTCATCGGGCGACATGCCGTAGGAAGCTTTAAGATGCCGCTTCAGCGACTTGAAGCGCTTTCCGTCTTCAAGGCAGATCAGATAATCATCCGTGATCGACTTCTTGACAGAAACGGCTGGCGTGAGCGGAGATGTTTCAGACACGACAGGAGCATGAATATTGCTCAATGCTGAATGAACACTTGCGATCAAAGCCGGAAGGTCAGCCGCCGAAATTGAATTGTTAGAGACAAAAGCCGCGACAATATCAGCGGTCAGTTCCAGCGTTTCCGACTTTAAATGAGTATCGTTTTGCATTTTGGTTTCCCGGTTATTATTATCAGAATTGAATAATGCAACAATCATATACTATAAAAATGTTTGCTCTGCAATTTGTTTTTATTCCAAATTTATTAGCATATTTTTAACGATATATCTGACACGGACGACGCGATGCTCTGCAATTCATCTGAAAGTCCACGCTCAGAATACACGTTTCGGGTTCCACATTCATTCGCTGGCAGGCCATGGGGCGATCGATCTTCTTATTTTCCGGCACACGGGTCCCGACTGCCCGACCGGGCTCGGTTTGATCACTGCGCCGTTTGCATGGTGGTCGATTTGTCGGCATAGAGAGGCTTGCCTGCGGACTGAACGGCAGGATATCTGGACCCAGTACGATCGACCTCGGAGACGTTTGATGAGCGATTCAATTTTCAGCGGCTGCATTCCGGCGCTGATGACACCGTGCAAAGCCGACCGCACGCCTGATCTCGACGCGCTGGTGCGCAAAGGGAAATCGCTCATCGCTTCAGGTATGCGCGCTGTCGTCTATTGCGGCTCCATGGGTGACTGGCCGCTGCTCACCGACGAGCAACGTATGGAAGGCGTGGAGCGCTTGGTCAAGGCGGGTGTTCCGGTCATTGTCGGCACCGGCGCGCAAAATCCGGAACGCGCCATGGCGCTTGCCGCCCACGCCAAAAAGACCGGCGCCAAGGGCTTGATGATCATCCCGCGCGTTTTGTCACGTGGCAGTTCGGTTACCGCCCAGCGTGCGCATTTCGCAGGCATTCTCGAAGCCTCGGTCGATCTCCCGTCGGTCATCTATAACAGCCCCTATTACGGATTCGAGACCAAGGCCGACCTGTTCTTCGATCTGCAACGTCAATACGCCAATCTTGTCGGCTTCAAGGAATTCGGTGGCGCTGAATCTCTGCGCTATGCCGCCGAGTTCATCACCGCAGGCAACCCCGCCCTCACGCTGATGGTCGGCGTCGATACGCAAGTCTTCCACGGCTTCGTCAATTGCGGTGCAAAGGGCACCATTACCGGGATTGGCAATGTGCTGCCGCGCGAAGTGCTACACTTCGTCTCCTTGTGCGAGAAAGCCGCCAAAGGCGACGTGAAGGCCCGCGCCCGGGCGCTCGAACTCGAACGCGCACTGATGATGCTCTCCACCTTCGATGAAGGCCCCGATCTCGTGCTCTTCTACAAATATCTGCTGGTACTCGAAGGCGAGACCGAATACACGCTGAATTTCAACGCCTCCGACGTCCTGTCCCCAAGCCAGAAGCGCTACGCCGAAACGCAGCTGAAGCTCTTCAAGGACTGGTACGCCACCTGGACGAAGGCTGCTTGAGCATTGAATTTGGAGAGGGCGGTCTTCAATGGACGCCCTCTCTTTTCCTATTGGATCGCGTGACAAAGAGCCGGATAAGGCCAACAGCTTTTGCCACGATCACGAATGATCCATATTCATCACGAATGAAACTATAATATCGCTTTACTTGCGCCGCAAATTAGCGATAATATCGCGGTGAAGACGATCATATTTACAAAGCAAGCCGCAAAAGAGCTCGACGCGCTACCGGACACTGACCGGGAGGCAGTAACATCCGCGCTGACCAACTATGCGATTTACGGATATGGTGACGTCAAAGCACTTTCCGGCAGAGACGGGTTCAGAATGCGGATCGGCACCTTACGTGTTCTTTTTGACGAGGATCGGATGACAATTCTGGCAATCTATGTCGGACGCCGAGAAACAACGACGTATAAAAGGCATTGAGGGTACATCATGGTCGATATTTCGCCTAAATTCATCAATGCGGAGCATGGGCAGGAACTCGTTGTTCTGACACGCGCCGAATTCGATCATTTATATGCACTTGCCGCCGAAGCCGAAGAAGACGCTGCCGATATCGCCCTCTATGACGCGCGAAAGGCGGAAATGACTACGGGCATCAACGGTGCCCTTCCCAAAGAAGTTTCGGCGATGCTCTTGCGGGGAGACCGGTTGATGAAGGCCATCCGCAAATGGCGCAGAATGACACAAACCGACCTCGCAACCAAAACAGGTCTGACGCAGGGCTATGTGAGTGATCTTGAATCAGGTCGCCGTGCCGGCACCCGGGAGACCCTTGTTCTGATTGCCAAACACCTCGATGTCGCCCCCGATTGGCTGATCGGTGAAAGCGACCCTCCCCTCAACGCCTCATAAAATAAAAGCCCGCGGAACACCGCGGGCTTTTGAATTTGAAACAGTGCGAGAGGCTGAAGCTTAGCGCTTCGAGAACTGGAAGCTTCTACGTGCCTTCTTGCGACCATACTTCTTGCGCTCGACCGTGCGCGAGTCACGCGTCAGGAAGCCGGCCTTTTTGAGCACACCGCGAAGCTCCGGCTCGTAATAGGTCAGCGCCTTCGAGATGCCGTGACGCACAGCGCCTGCCTGCCCCGAAAGACCGCCACCAGCCACCATGACGACGATGTCATATTGTCCGGAACGGCCCGCAAGAACAAGCGGTTGCTGAAGGATCATGCGCAGGACAGGACGCGCGAAATAAACGTCGATCGTCCGTGTATTCACGGAAATCTTGCCGGAGCCCGGCTTGATCCAGACACGGGCAACCGCGTCCTTCCGCTTGCCGGTTGCATAGGCACGACCGAATTTGTCGAGCTTCTGCACATGTACCGGCGTGTCCAGAACCGTTTGAGCACCGCCCTTGAGATCAGCGAGAGACTGGATTCGTTCAACCATGATCAGGCGCTCCTCACATTTTTACGGTTCATGGCGGCAATATCGAGCACAATCGGTGCCTGCGCCTCGTGCGGATGCGTCGCACCACCATAAACGCGCAGATTACCGAATTGCTGGCGGCCTAACGGGCCACGCGGCAGCATGCGCTGAACGGCCTTCTCGACAACACGCTCGGGAAAACGGCCTTCAAGAATGAACCTCGCAGAGCGCTCCTTGATACCACCCGGGAAACCGGTGTGATGATAATAGATCTTCTGCTGGCGCTTGCGTCCGGTCAGAACAACCTTCTCCGCGTTGATGACGATGACATTATCACCGCAATCGACATGCGGCGTGAAGATTGGAAGATGCTTGCCCCTCAGACGCATGGCAACGATCGACGCAAGGCGACCCACAACAAGGCCTTTCGCGTCAATGACCACCCATTTCTTCTGAATCTCGGCGGGCTTTGCCGAAAACGTTTTCATGGATTTATCCCGACACTTGGGCGGAGCGCTCGAAAAGCTTTCCGCCGGTTGATCCAAAAGCCCCGAAGAGCCCGTGTACGATGAGGGTGATCTACAGCAAGCGCGACACCGCGTCAACGTCATTTAGAAATTCAAATACGTAAAAAATACTTTAATTACAATTAGATAACATAAAAGGTATTATAATACCTCGATATTTATGCCTCCGGAATTGAATACGTCGCCGTGACATGGGCAACCAATTCATCTCCCGAGAGAATCTCCGCTTCTCCAACCGCGAGCCGTTTGCCGAGTTTTAACAGCGACGCATCGACAATGAGTGCCCCCGGCTGCGGCTTTCTCAGAAAATTGATCGAGAAATTTGTCGTCACGGCCAGTGCCACAGGCCCAATAGCGGACAAAACGGCAATATAAAGTGCCACATCCGCCAGTGTCATCATGGAAGGCCCCGAGATCGTCCCTCCCGGCCTCAACTGACTCTCATGATACGCCATCTGCATCCGGCACGCACCGAACCCAACCGACTCAACAGAAAACAAACGCCCCAAATGATGAAGTTGCGGGAATTCCCGATCAAGAAACGCCTCGACATCATCCCGATCCATCTTGGCTTCTTTACTCATGCTCCCCTCCGGCTTATCTTCCCCGCCGTGTCACGATGCGGAAAGCGGCGCAATCGAAAAATGCGTTCCAAAATCTGAATTCGGGTTGACGGTTGCGCAAAGCGTGTTCAGTCTCCGGCCATGAACACACATTCCACACATCCAGCGCTGCGCGTTGACGCCATTGACGCGATCACGGTTCTGACGCTTGATCGCCCCGACGCCCGCAACCCGCTCTCGGAAGCAACCCTTCATACGGTGACCGAAGCGCTTGATCAGATTGCGCAAGATCGCTCCATCCGCGCGGTCGTTCTAGCCTCGACAGGCCCCGTCTTCTGCGCAGGCCATGATCTCAAGGAAATGTCCGCCCGCCGCACCGATCCGGACAGGGGCCGCGCCTATTTTGTCGATATTCTCGGGCGTTGCAGCACCATGATGCAAAAGATTGTGCGCCTGCCTCAACCGGTGATTGCCGCGGTTGAAGGTGTTGCGACCGCAGCAGGCTGCCAGCTTGTCGCAAGCTGCGATCTCGCTGTCGCGGGCGAAAGCGCGGAGTTCTGTACGCCGGGCGTTCATATCGGCCTGTTCTGTTCAACGCCCATGGTCGCGCTCTCCCGCAATCTTGGGCGTAAACATGCGATGGAAATGCTGCTGACCGGTGACCGGATCAAGGCCAGCGAGGCGGCGCGCATGGGTCTCGTCAATCGGGTTGTCGAAAAAGGGGCAGCCTTCAACGAAGCGATGAACATGGCAACTTTGATTGCCGCGAAATCACCTGCGACAATCGCGATCGGCAAACGCGCCTTCTACGCGCAGGCCGAGATGACCTTGGAGGACGCCTACCGGTACGCGTCCAATGTCATGGTGGAAAATATGCTGGCGCGCGACGCCGAAGAAGGTATTGGTGCCTTCATCGAAAAGCGCACCCCGAACTGGACCAATTGATGAGTTTTGATCCGTCCCGTCACGACACCTATCCCGATACGCTCATTCAGGGCCTGCTTCGAAGCGCGAAATCCATCGCGCTCGTCGGATTTTCCAACAATTCCTCCCGCCCCAGCTATTTCGTGACAAAATATCTGATCGAACGCGGCTATACGCTCTACCCGGTCAATCCGGGACTGGCTGGTCAAACCTATTTCGGTGCAACAGTCTATGCCTCGCTTGCCGATATTCCGCACCCGATTGATATGGTCGAGATCTTCCGCAATTCGGAAGCCGCCGGCCCGATCACGGATGAAGCACTCGCGCTCGACCCGCTCCCCAAAGTCCTCTGGATGCAATTGAGTGTCCGGAACGACGAAGCTGCCGCGCGCGCCGAAGCCAAGGGCGTCACCGTGATCATGAACCGCTGCCCGAAGATAGAATATGGCCGGTTCTCGGGTGAAATCGCATGGAACGGCGTCAATACGGGCATGATTTCGTCAAAAAAGCCGCTGTTGGGTGTAAAGAGCTGGCAGAAGCGGACGATTTAGCCTACGCAAACAATGCCGAAACTTTCGCCAAGACGTCGTCAACAATGCAGTCAGGCAGTCTCTCGATCCGCTTGCCTCCTCGCGACCTCATATCGAGTGAACGCGGCTGATCGCACCGGACAACCCCAGTTATCTCTGTCCCCGAGCCGATCAGCGAAACAGCAAATCCCTTTGTCGGGGCAAAATCGCCCCCCGTAGTGATCGGCAGAACAACCGGAGTCTGCGTCAAATCATTGAAAACCTTAGGCGTAACAATCATCACAGGCCGCGTGCCCATTTGTTCACGCCCCTTGACGGGTTTGAGCGAAACGAGCCACACCTCGCCACGCTCCATCAAATAAGCTCCTGACCAGTTGGCGATTGACGGGCCCAGATCAAATCTTCCTCGGAACGATCAGCATCAGGCTCACATGCAGCGATCAAATCGTTCAGCGTGTAAACAGGCCTTAAAACAGGAGTAAGGACAAGTGACCCGTCCACAATACTCAAATCGACCCGGTGATCGGCTTTCAGCGCCAACGCTTCCAGAAATGGCGGCGGAACAGCCACCATCACCGACCCACCCACTTTTCGTAGCCTAGCGGAAATTGACATTATCCACCTCGAATAAATTATTATATTTTCATATAACTGAATTTAAGCAATAACTCAACCCGTCCGCCCTATTGACGATGCTTCGCACGTTCTATAAAAAGAACGATAGTTCCGCTATATCCGTACCTGTTTCAGAAAGAGGTTCCCGATGACAACTCCCGCCCAACCCGGCTTTGCCACCCTTTCCGTCCATGCAGGGGCCTCGCCCGATCCTGCGACCGGCGCGCGCGTCACGCCGATTTATCAAACCTCGTCTTTCGTGTTCGACGATGTCGATCATGCCGCCTCCCTCTTCGGATTGCAGGCGTTCGGCAATATCTACACCCGCATCACCAACCCGACCAATGCGGTTCTCGAAGGTCGCATTGCGGCGCTTGAAGGCGGCACAGCGGCGCTTGCCGTCGCCTCGGGCCATGCGGCCGAATTTCTGGTCTTCCACACCTTGCTGCAACCGGGCGATGAGTTCATCGCCTCGAAAAAGCTCTATGGCGGCTCGATCAACCAGTTCAATCATTCCTACAAGAATTTCGACTGGCGCGTGAAATGGGCTGATCCCGATGATCTCTCCACCTTCGAGGCTGCGATTTCCCCGAAGACGAAGGCGATCTTCATCGAATCCATTGCCAATCCGGGCGGTGTGATCACCGATATTGCGGCCATCGCCGCGATTGCCAGAAGGGCCGGCGTGCCGTTGATCGTCGATAACACACTCGCAACCCCCTATCTGATCAAGCCGTTCGAGCATGGCGCGAATATCGTCGTCCATTCTGTTACCAAATTCCTCGGTGGCCACGGCAATTCGATTGGCGGCGTCATCGTCGATGGCGGGAATTTCGATTACATGAAGGGCGGCAAATATTCGATGCTCTCCCGGCCACGCCCCGAATATAACGGCATGGTCATCGGCGAGACCTTCGGCAATTTCGCTTTCGCCATTGCCTGCCGCGTTCTCGGCCTGCGCGATCTCGGCCCGGCGCTTTCACCCTTCAATGCGTTCCTGCTGCTCACCGGCATCGAGACATTGCCGCTCCGCATGCAGCGCCATTGCGACAACGCGCTCGCCGTTGCAAAGCACCTGGCAAACCATCCGGCCATTGCCTGGGTCAGCTATCCGGGCCTCGAGGGCGACAAATATCATGCGCTTGCCAAGCGCTACACGCCGAAGGGCGCGGGTGCCGTGTTCACCTTCGGCCTCAAGGGCGGGTATGATGCAGGCGTCAAGCTCGTCTCGAACCTCAAACTCTTCTCCCATCTCGCCAATGTCGGCGATACACGTTCGCTCGTGATCCATCCTGCGTCCACAACGCACCGCCAGCTCAGCGATGCGGACAAGACTGTCGCCGGTGCCGGTCCAGATGTCGTCCGCCTCTCGGTCGGCATTGAAGACGCAGCTGATATCATTGCAGATCTCGATCAGGCCCTTGCCGCGAGCTGATCCCCTCCGAACCTCCCCTGAAACTCCCGCGTAACCACGACGCGGGAGTTTGATTTTGATCTGCACCACTTTCGCTTTGGCAAAGTCGCCCCGCCGCGCTATAGGGATGACATGTCGAATTCACAAATTCTCGTCACTGGCGCCGCTGGCTTCATCGGTTTTCACGTTGCGCGCCGCCTGCTTGCTGCCGGTCACCACGTCACAGGCTTTGACAATCTCAATGCCTATTACGATCCGGCCTTGAAGCGCGCGCGGCTCGCCGTGCTCGCGAGCGAGAAAAACTTCCGTTTTGTCGAGGGAGATCTGGCCGATGCCACAGCGGTCAGTTCCTTGTTCGAACAGGGCAAATTCACCTACATCGTCAATCTCGCGGCCCAAGCCGGTGTGCGCTATTCGCTGATCAATCCCGGCGCATACGGCGCTTCGAACCTGACGGGCTTTCTGAACATTCTCGAAGCCAGTCGGACGAACGACATCAAACATCTCGTTTATGCCTCATCCTCCTCCGTCTATGGTGCTAACACCTCCATGCCGTTCTCGGTCCACCAGAACGTCGATCACCCGCTCTCGCTTTACGCTGCCACCAAGAAAGCCAATGAATTGATGGCGCATTCCTATGCACACATGTTCGGCCTGCCATCGACCGGCCTGCGGTTTTTCACCGTGTACGGCCCCTGGGGCCGCCCCGATATGGCGATGTGGCTCTTTGCCGATGCGATCTTGAAGGGCGAGCCGATCACACTGTTCAACCACGGCAAGATGCGCCGCGATTTCACCTATATCGACGATATCGTGGAATCGATTGAACGCCTCGTGCCGACCATCGCCCAGCCCGATCCCGATTGGAACGGCGCCCATCCCGACCCCGCGAGCAGTATGGCACCGCATCGCCTCTACAATATCGGCAATAACAGCCCCGTCGAGCTGATGCATCTCGTCGAGACGATGGAAAACGCGCTCGGCATGAAGGCCAAGAAAATCCTCGCCCCGATCGAGACGGGCGACGTGCCGGAAACCTATGCGGATGTCGATGCCCTTACCGAAGCCGTCAATTTTCGCCCAGCGACCCCGCTTGCGGTTGGCGTTGGCCGCTTCATCGATTGGTATCGCGCCTACACCAATCGCTGATCCGCCGAACGCCTCAGCCATTGCTGGAACATCAGCACGCTCCAGAGATCATTGTGGCGATCCACCCGCCCGCTGATGTGCTCGTTCCACGCTGTGCTGATCATCACCGGATTGAGAAACCCTTCCGCCTCGAGCCTCTTCGCGTCGAGCAGGTCCGCCGCCCAGTCCTTGAGCGGCCCCCTGAGCCATGCCGCAATCGGCACTGAAAAGCCCTTTTTCGGGCGATCAATCATCGCGCGTGGCACGTGCCGGTAGAGCACCTGACGGAGTACCCATTTCGTCTGCCCCTCGCGCCGCTTCAGCGCCATCGGCAAGGACCAGGCAAATTCCACCACCCGATGATCCAGCATTGGCACTCGCGATTCAAGCGCCACCGCCATCGAGGCCCGGTCCAGCTTCACCAGAATATCATCCGGCAGATAATGCACGAGATCCCGCGCCATAAGTTTCTCGGCTGTCGAAAAACCGGCAAATTCAGCAGTGGCAAGATCAAAAGGCGCGAGCGCGTGTGGCACGCCCAATACAAGTCCCTCGCCCCTCTGCCAATGCGTCTGCAGCCTGTCCGCCCGTTCGCTTGAGCCCCCGCCGCGAAGCACATGGGCAGCCAACCGCATTTGCCGGGCGAGTACCGCACGTCCTGCACCTGCTGCAAGCGGCTCCCCGAGCGCTTCCAATCCGCCCGCGATAAATTGCCTGAAAGACTTCGGCATGGATGCAGCGAACCGCTCGAACCGCTCGGCCATCGCATAGGTGTTATAGCCGGCAAACAGCTCGTCACCCGCATCGCCGGAAAGCGAGACCGTCACCTGCTGGCGTGCCAATTGCGAGACGAGATAGGTTGGAATCTGCGACGAATCCGCAAAGGGTTCATCGTAAAATTCAGGCAGTCTCGGCACGAGTTCGAGCGCCGCCTGAGGCGTCACATAGAGTTCCGTATGCTCGGTCCCCAGATGCCGCGCAACCTCGCGTGAATAAATTGCCTCGTTGAACCCCGGCACTTCAAAGCCGATTGCAAAACTGCGCACCGGCCTCACAGACCGCTTCTGCATCAATGCCACCACGGTGGAGCTATCAATTCCGCCCGACAAAAACGCCCCGACCGGCACATCAGCCATCATTTGCTGGCCAATGGCATCGCCGAGCAAGGATTCAAGCGCATCAACAGCCTCGTCAGGCGATCCCGAAAACCGGTTTTTTACTCCCAATTGCGCCTGTTCAATCGCCGACCAATAGGTCTCGATCACGGGCTCCCTCTGCGCCAGTGAGAGCGTCAGCACGCACCCCGGCTGCAACTTACGGATGCCTGAATAAATACTCTCCGGACCGGGCACATATTGGTATTTCAGAAAGGTCGCCAAAGCCTGCCGGTCGATCTCGCCACTAAATGCCGGGTGACACCGCAACGCCTTCAACTCAGAGCCGAACAGAAAAACGCCCTTGCTCCACCCGTAATAAACCGGCTTCTCCCCGAGACGGTCCCTCCCCAAGGTCAGCGTCCGCAACTTCCGGTCAAACAGCGCAAACGCGAACATGCCGATGGCGCGCCTGAGCGTTTCCACAACGCCCCAAAGCTCGAACCCGGCAAGCAATGTCTCCGTGTCGGAATGCCCCCGCCACGTTGGAGCGCTCCCCCGCGCGTCAATCTCGGCCCGCATCGTCGCGTGATTATAAATCTCGCCATTAAAAACAAACACGTAACGGCCGGACTCCGACTGCATCGGCTGATGCCCGGCTTTCGACAAATCGACAATCGCTAATCGCCGATGCCCTAGCGCAATCCCCGCCTCCGCATCGAGCCACAAGCCTTGATCATCTGGCCCGCGATGTGCAATCGCTCCTGCCATTCGCTCGAGCGTTTCAAGTCCGAATGATCTGGCATTTTCCGACAAAAATCCCGTTAATCCGCACATATCGCCCTAACCTCTCAGTGAACGAAAGGTTTTGAGCGCGACTTCCGATGCAACGCGAACGACAGGCGCGATCAGCGGCACAGGTGCCACGACCTTGAGCGCCTCCGGGAACGAGACAATCGAACCGCGCCGCGCCCGAAGTGCCGCAACCCGCCGGTCAATCTGTTCCACAGATAAAGTATTCACATGAATACACATCGTCTCGACCCCGAACCCAATACCAATCGGCTCGGAAAAAAGTTGAGGAACTGCCAGTAATCCATTGATTTTATATGGATAAAATCCGTACCCGTCCGTCAGGCTTTCAAATCCGAGATCGTCAAGCGCCTTGAGCGTATTCTCGTCAAAACTATGCGACGGCGCCATGAAGACGGGGTGCCAAACTCCTTCTCCAACCAGAATATCCTTGCCGGCCGCGAGCTTTTCTTTCTGCTCGGCAAAGGGCAAGCCGGCAAATTCGGATTTTTTGCCAATGCCCAAAAGGCCCCGCTCTGCAGTCACATAGTGGTGGGTATGGCCGTGCTGCGCCACAGTCCATCCGCGCGCCACGCGCTCCCGCACAAAATCCCAAAAGTCAGCGCGATGCGGCTCCACACTTAAAGCAGGGTCTCGGCAGTCGGGAACCACACCGATCAGATAGGGAATGTTCAATTCCTGCGCGACTGCATCGAACGGCGCAAACCTGCTCCACGCCATCCCCGGCGTCACATCGTCGAACCTGATCACAATGTGTCTTTTCATGGTTTCCGGGATCCGCTCAAATGGGACGTGTCATGGCGCGCTCCGATCGTTCAGGCAGTTAAACGCCGTACATATGCGGAGCACAGAAAGGCTCGGTCCCAAGGCACAAATACACACTTCGCAAATGTAGAAAAACAGTGTATCAAAAGGGCAGTGAACCGAAAGTTAACCAAAGGTCATGTCTCGCATCCGCGTCCTGCATATCGTCAATGATCTCAGCCAGCACGGCGGCGCGGAAATGACATTGCTGCGTCTTCTTGAGTCACTGGGCGAGGAACGCAGGACGCACGCAGTGGTAACCCTCAAGCCCCTCGCAGAGGGCGAGACGATCGGCGCATCGATCATCGCGCTCGGCATTCCCATGGAGGACCTCGGAGCGCGGGGTGCTCTCAGCATGTTCCGCACCTATTTCAGGCTCATCCGCCTGATCAGAAGAACAAGGCCGGATGTGCTTTCCGCATGGCTCTATTATGCAGCTTTGCTGGTCAGTCTTTCCAGTATATTCATTGGGTATCGAGCGCGTATGATCTGGCATATCCGCAGCCTGCCCTACGTCGAGCTTTCGGAAAAGCCGGCTCGGTTTTTCACACAGCGTATTCTGGCGTTCCTGTCGCATCGCATGCGGGTACGTATCATCACCAATTCGCTGGCGGCGATGAATACCCATCGCGCAATCGGATTTTCTGATTACTCCGAAAAGTGGGTTGTCATTCCAAACGCCGTCGATCCTGATGTGTTCAAGCCCGATAAGGAGATGCGCGACAGAATGAGGTCGCAATTCGGTATTCCGGAAAAGGCGATCGCAATCGGTTCCGTCGGAAGGAATGTGCCCGAAAAAGGTTACCCCGATCTCTTCAAAGCGATTGCGCGGCTCAACGAAGCGATGTCGCCCGTCTGGTTCGGTCGCCTCCATCTCGTCATTGCAGGTCGGGATTTGTTACCGGATGATCCGGCGATTGCAGTCTCGGGCTTGCAAAACTATCAGCTTCATATTCTCGGGGCACGAAATGATATTCCTGACGTCCTGAATTCATTCGATATCTTCGTACTTCCATCACGTTCGGAATCGTTCCCCAATGTCCTTGCCGAAGCCATGGCATCGGCACTGCCTGCCGTCGCAACCGATGTCGGTGACTGCCGTGACGTTCTCGATGCGGCAGAATACATCGCGACCGGGGCTCCGGGGACAATGCTGAGTGACCGGATGATTGCACTGGTCCGGATGACATCGGCACAGCGCGAGGTGATCGGCGCACGCAATCGGGCGCGCGTCGTCCAAACCTTCACACGACAAAGGATGTTGGACGCGTTCAGGTCTGAGTTCAGTACGTGAACTTAAACACCATCAGTGTTGCCGATCAGATAATAGCCGAATTTAACCATTTCCAGCACGAATTGCGCAGTGACTGCAGGGTCTGTCCACCAATTCGCTGGCGCAACGCACCCGCCGGGGCAGGCAACCATAACCTTCGCATCCGGCAACGCTGCCTCAAAAATCATCTTCGCCCGGTTCGAGTGGTAATTTGTTGTCACAATGATCACCGCCTCGCGTCCGCCATCCAGAAACCGGGCCAGAGCTTCGGCCTCTTCCCGCGTGTTCATGCTCCCGTTTCCGAACTCGGCGACCATGTCCCGCGAAATGCCCAGTCTTTCAAGCATGCGGTACTTCACGACCATGCGATCAGGCGGCGCAAAGCCGATCTCGCGCATCAGAATTGTGACATCATCCTC
>JBJTDR010000074.1:0-23288 GCA_046092445.1 Hyphomicrobiales bacterium
ACATACGCCATATTTAGCTTCACAATCGCCTGTCTTGTCTGGTCGCAGGTTCGCATAGCGTCTACAATGTCCCGCCATCCCCCGCCCGAGATGCCAAAAACGCCCATGGGACAATTCTGGGACAGTTCAAAATAAATGACCACGAATGATGGCGATAAGGTGGAAATAATGAGCGAAGCAACCACTCTTCTCTGCACTGGCCAAATACAACCCGATCAAGCTGCTTTTCCCTGGCTTGATTTTGCTTCTCAAGGCTTTTCTACATTGCTCGGTGCGCTGCTGGCGTTTCTTTTTGGCCTTGTGCTTTATCAAAAGCAAAAAACACATGAAAACATGTCGTACCTACAATACGCCGTTTCTGTATTGTGCCAACTTACGTCGCATTTGTATGTTTTCAAAGAGGATGTTCAGAAGCGCTACGATGAAGCTCTTCAACAACGTAGAAATTTTGAGACAGCTGCCGTCACTCGTGAGAATGTTCATATCCAGATGCGCGAGACAGGCAATTATATGTATGGCGCAGAATTTCAACTCGCATTGGATCTTGAAAAGTTAGCTTTTCTTGTAAAGCGCGATCCTAATCTGATCATTCTACTGGGAACCTTGATGGACTCAGTCAAATCATTGAATCATATCGCTGCCGATATTAACCAAGAAATAGTAAAATATTCCTCTCAAGAAACAGCAGTGAATCCTATGCTTTTGTTGCTGTCGCTTAGAAAAAATAAACTTCTGTATGAGCAGCTTGATAGCACATTATATCTGACTGAAAAAGCTGCTGGCCTATTAGTTCAGTTCGGAAAACTGGAATATGCTCGCAGAATGAAAATAAAATCTTTTCAGCTTACCGACGAAAAATACAAAGTGTTGAAGCCTAAGCCAATAAAAAGCTGGGAGGACGATTACAAATGGTTCCCCAAGAAGAAGCGCTGGTGGAATAAGTAAGCTGTCCCACTACGAAACGCTTCGCATTATCCCTCTGATTTACTTGCGCCTGTTCGCAACTTCATCCGTGTTCGGACATGGATCACCTTGCCCACCGAAATCCCCCTTGCCAGTAAGCCACCCCCGCGCCTATCTTGAACCTATCAACAAAGGCGCTCCCCATGGCTCAATCTCCGTTCGCGCTTCCGCCCGCAACCCGTGTTCTTGTCACAGCAGGAGCCTCCGGCATTGGTCGCGCCATTGCCGATCTCTTTCTCGATCAAGGCGCACAAGTCCATATTTGCGACGTCTCCGAAACGTTTCTGGCCGATTTCCGCAGTACGCACCCGAAAGCCGGGTGCACCAAGGCCGATGTTTCCTCCGATTCGGACGTCAAACACCTCTTCGACGAGATCGAAAAATCACTCGGCGGCCTCGATATTCTCGTCAACAATGCCGGCATTGCGGGACCCACGGGCGGCGTTGATACAATCAGTTCCGAGGACTGGCGTCGCACGCTCGATATCTGCCTCACCGGCCAATATCTCTGCGCCCATCATGTCGTGCCAATGCTGAAACAGGCTGGCGGCGGTGCCATCATCAACCTGTCGTCCGCAGCAGGCCGCTTCGGTTATGCCTTCCGCTCGCCCTATGCCGCCGCAAAATGGGGCGTGATCGGCTTCACCCAAAGCCTCGCAAAAGAACTCGGCCCCGAAAACATCCGCGTCAATGCCATTCTACCCGGCATTGTCGAAGGACCGCGCATCACCGGCGTCATTCAAGCGCGCGCGGACCAATATGGCGTCTCTTACGCTGAAATGGAAAAAACCTATCTCGACCGCGTCTCGATGCGCCGCATGGTCACCGCGCAGGATGTCGCCGCTGCCGCCCTCTATCTCGCATCACCCGCGGGCCGCAACATTTCCGGCCAATCCCTCGGCGTTGACGCCAATGTCGAAACGCTCTGATCGCGCAAGCCTGAAAGACCTCTCCGATGGCCATTTCGCGTAAAATCATCGTTACCTGCGCTGTCACAGGTGCCATTCACACCCCCTCAATGTCGCCGCATCTGCCGGTCACCCCCGAGGAGATCGCGAAATCGGCCATTGAAGCCGCCAAAGCCGGCGCATCAATCGTCCATCTCCACGCCCGCAATCCCGAAAACGGCCGTCCGGACCAGTCGCCCGAGGCGTTCGGCCGGTTCCTTGGCCACATCAAGCAAAATTCCGACGTCATCATCAATCTGACGACTGGAGGCGCCCCCTCAATGACAGTCGCCGAGCGTGTCAAACCTGCCGCCCATTTCCAGCCCGAACTCGCCTCGTTGAATATGGGCTCGATGAATTTCGGTCTGTTCCCCATGCTCAAGCGCTTCAAGAACTTCGATCATGACTGGGAACAAACCGTCCTTGAAAACTCGCGCGATCTCGTTTTCCGCAACACCTTCAAGGATATCGAATTCGTGCTTGAAACCCTGAGCGCCTCCGGCACGCGCTTCGAGTTCGAATGTTATGATACCGCGCACCTTTATAATCTCGCGCATTTTCTCGATCGCGGCCTCGTCCGGGCCCCGCTCTTTGTGCAAACCGTTTTCGGCATTCTCGGCGGGATCGGCACCCACCCCGACGACGTCATGCACATGAAGCGCACGGCCGACCGCCTCTTCGGTGATCACTATCTCTGGTCCGTGCTTGGTGCGGGAAAAAGCCAGTTCCCCATCGCCGCCACGGCAGCCGCAATCGGCGGCAATGTCCGCGTCGGACTTGAGGATTCGCTCTGGTCTGGCCCGGGTCGCCTCTCGGTCTCGAATGCGGAACAGGTGAAAAACGTCCGCCAGATCATTGAAGGACTTGGCCTTTCCGTTGCAACGCCTGATGAGGCCCGTGCCATGCTTCACCTCAAGGGACACGATTCGGTCAATTTCTGAAGCGCCAAATGCGTCGCCACCTCTGACGGGCTTCAACACGAACGGCTCTAATTGAGCGGCACCAGAACCGATCAAGAAGTTTTCTTCGCATCAACTCTTTCGCGGTTTGCGAGATAGATACCGCTTGCCGCGATGATCGCCGCGCCCAGCAGGGTCAGTGTGCTCGGCCAGATACCAAATGCAAGAAAGCCCAATCCGGACGCCCAGATCAGCTGTGAAAAGGTGAACGGCGCAATGTTCGACGCGGGCGCGATCCGGTACGCAATCAGCACCAGAAAATTCGCCGCTCCCGCAAACCCCCCTGCTACAAGGCTGAGCAGCACGTCCTCCATGCTCGGCTTGACCCAGTCGAACAGTGTTAGCACCGAGAGCAGAATTGTCCCGACGAAAGCCGTATAAAGCATCGTCACTTCGGGCGGTTCATCAGCCATCATGCGCGTGATGATCACGGCAAAACTGTATACCGATGCTGCCCCGAGAGGCAGCAAGGCCGCCCACTGGAACGCGGCTGTGCCCGGCTGGACGATCACAAGCATGCCTATCAGTCCGACGCCTGCCGCCACCCACCGCCCGACATCGACACGTTCGCCGAGAATGATGATCGCCAACCCCATGATGATGATCGGCTGGATGAAGGTCACCGCAGTTGCATCGGCAATCGGCAGATATCCGAGCCCGAATATGAAGAGCGCCGCAGATGCCACGGTGCTCAACGCGCGCAGCACATGAAGCTTCAGATAGCGTGTTCTGACCGCCCGGCCCAGTCCTCGGCGCATCCAGGGAAGCATGATCAGGAGCATCACCACATATCGAAGCCACGTGATCTGGATTGCCGGCAGCGAGTCGGTCAGATATTGCGACGCGATATCGGATGCAGACCAGCAGAAGGCAGCCAGCAGAATCATCGCTATGCCCCAAAGCGTCCGTGGTGACTCAAGCTCGAAACGGTTCGCCAAAACTATCTCCTGACCGCACAGTGCCCCGAGGAGTCCGGGGCACGCCGACGTCGTCACTGCGACGGCCGACTGACGCCTTACATTGCCGCCGCCAGAGGCACGATCTGCGGGACCTCCGGGATGATGACAACCCTTGCACCCACTCTGACACGTTCAAATAGGTCCATCACGTCACGATTGGCAAGTCGGATGCACCCCGACGACACCTTTTCCCCGATGGTTTCCGGCTCGTTCGAACCATGAATACGATAGAGCGTTGAGCCCAGATAGAGCGCGCGTGCGCCAAGCGGGTTATCAAGCCCGCCCTCCATATAGTGCGGCAAATCCTTCTCCCGTTCGCGCATCTGTGGTGGTGGCGTCCAGCCTGGCCACTCCCGTTTTGCCGATACATGACTTGTCCCCGACCATTCAAACCCTTCACGAGCAACGCCGATTCCGTACGACACGGCCCGTCCGGCGGCCATCACGAGAAAGAGGCGGCGTCTGGGCACGTCTACGATGAGCGTCCCCTCGTTTTCGACCGTCGGATAGTCTATGAGCGTTCGTTCAATCGGCCCGACTGCCTTTCCGCTGGCAATCGTTTCCGCGTCGAGCATGCGTGTTTTGTTCGATGAACTTGTTACGGCCGCGGACTCGATTGTCTGAACGCAACCGCCGAGCGATATACCGAGACCGACAACAACAATCAGAGATAAAGGCGATCTCGATGTTGGGTAACCGAAAATTTGCGCTTTCCTTGCCGGGCCGTTTAAGCTTTTGTCGGACATGTAATTCGAACCATTCAGAATTGACGGGATTTTAACGTTGGATGATTCGGCGTTAATTTTAATTTACACTGAACGGGAGTGCGGGCTGTCTTGATGCCGTTCTTTTCGGTGCTTTTGAAAAAAGGCTTTTCGTTGCTGAAGGCGCTGGTTCTCGCGCTTGTGCTCGGGCCGCTGATCGTGTTGGTGATCTATCGTGTCGCGCCGCCTCCCCTCACCCCGCTCATGGTGATACGACTGTTCGAGGGCGAAGGCCTCAGCAAAGACTGGACATCACTCGAAAATATAACGCCTTCCTTGCCGAAACTTGTCATCGCCGCCGAGGACAACACGTTCTGCTCCCATTGGGGCTTCGATATCGAATCCTATCAGGCCCAACTCGAAAAATCGCTGAAAGGACGCGCGAGCCGCGGTGCCAGCACGATCAGCATGCAGCTCGCCAAAAACCTCTTCCTCTGGCCCGGTCGCAGTTATGTTCGCAAAGCGCTCGAAATCCCGCTCACGCTTTATGTCGAGCTCGTGCTCCCTAAACACCGGATCATGGAACTCTATCTGAATGTCGTCGAATTCGGGCCTGGAATCTACGGGGCCGAAGCAGCAGCGAGGGCACATTTCAACACCCCGGCTGGTGAACTAAGCCTTCAGCAAGCAGCCCAACTTGCCGCCGTCTTGCCCAATCCGCGTCGCTGGTCGGCATCCAAACCAACCGGCTATATTCAAGGTCGCGCGAGCCTTTACCGCCAGCGTGTCGACCAATTAGGCCCTGATTATTTCGCCTGTGTCACTTCGGAAGGCGCTCGGCCGCGCTGAACTGCTGCATCGATATTGCAAGATGCAACGCACCCAGAAGCGCCACTGCCGCACCAACCGGCCCGAGCCAATCGATCCCGAAAATCCGGTAAAACGTCCCGCCAATCGCTGACCCGACCGCCGCGCCGACGTAAATACACGCCGCATTCAGCGCGAGGATCACGTTCTGCGCGTGCGGCATGGCTTTGATCAGCCGCGTCTGTTGCGGCACGATAAAGCCCCACGTGATCGTGCTCCAAACAAAAAACAAAATCGCTCCATCGATCAGCCTGAACGGATAAAGCGTCGCCGCAGGCAGAAAGATCAACTGCGTCAAAGCAATCACCATGATCGTCCGCTCCGGCCCGATCCGGTTCGTCAGATACCCGCCGAGCCAGTTTCCAAGCACCGCGCCAACACCGAGAACAAACAGGATGATCGTTACCCCGTCGCGTCCCATTCCAAGCCGCCATTCCACAATCGGCGCGATGAAGGTGAACATCACATAATACGAGCTGATCATCGTCGCCGTAATCGTCACCGCCACCATCGGCACCGGCGTTAGTAATGTCCGGCCCAGAACGGCAAGCGAGGTCGGCTGGAACGCGATCCCGCGCGGCACGACCCGCAAGAGCCAGATCATCGCGATCAGCAAAAGGACTGCCACGGCCCAGAACGCGCTCTGCCACCCGAGCGTATACCCGAGATAACTTCCCACAGGCACGCCCAGAACCTGCGCAATCGTAATTCCGCTGAACACGGTCGCCAACGCCATCGCCCGACGCTCGGGCGCAACAGAACTTGCAGCCACTGCCGCCGCATTCGGCGTATACATGCCTGCGCCGAATGCTGCCAAAACGCGCGCAACAAAAACAGGCTCGGGCGTTGCAGCGAACGCACTCGCCAAAGTCGCGACAAAAAAAATCCCGAGCGCAACGATCATCATGTTTCGCCGGTCAAAACCGCCTGTCAGTGCCACCAGGACAGGTGACGTCAGCGCATAGGAGAGCGCGTAAAACGTCATCACCCACCCGGCATCCGCCTTCGTTAACCCGAGACTGTCCGCCATCGGCGACAAGATCCCGATCACAATGAACGCCCCGATCCCGATCGCGAAATTGCCGAAAGCCAGCGGCATCAATAGGTGACGTCCCTTCGGATCAGCGTGCTTATTCTGTTCGGAATTTGATGAAGATGAGGTCATGTTGTTGGCCTATCACCAAGCTTGGGCGCTATCAATGATTGTTGTTCCGGAACAACTGGTTTAGAGGTTCTGGCAACTACGTAGGAATGGAATAAATGGCTCAGGCAGCACCCAAAATCTCGTTTGTTTCCCTCGGATGCCCGAAAGCGCTCGTCGATAGCGAACGGATCATCACGCAATTGCGCGCCGAAGGCTATGAACTCACCAAAACCCATCAGGGTGCCGACGCCGTCATCGTCAATACCTGCGGCTTTCTCGATAGCGCCAAGGCCGAGTCGCTCGATGCCATCGGTGCCGCCATGGCCGAGAATGGCAAAGTCATCGTCACCGGCTGCATGGGTGCCGAACCGGATCAAATTCTTGCCGCCTATCCCGGCATCGCCGCCATCACCGGCCCGCAAGCCTATGAGAGCGTCATGAAGGCCGTGCACGATGTCGCCCCGCCGAGCCATGACCCGTTCCTCGATCTCGTGCCCCCGCAAGGCGTCAAACTCACGCCCCGCCATTACGCTTATCTCAAGATTTCAGAGGGTTGCAACAATCGCTGCACGTTCTGCATCATCCCCAAACTGCGCGGAGATCTCGTCTCCCGCCCCATCGGTGATGTGCTCCGCGAAGCGGAAAAACTCGTCAATGCCGGCGTCAAGGAACTCCTTGTTATCTCGCAGGATACGTCCGCCTACGGTCTCGACATCAAATATGCCGCAAGCCAATGGAAAGATCGCGAGGTCCGCGCCAAATTCGTCGATCTCTCCCGCGAACTCGGCCAATTCGGCGCATGGGTCCGCCTCCATTACGTCTATCCCTACCCCCGTGTTGATGATGTCATCCCGTTGATGGCCGAAGGTCTGGTGCTGCCCTATCTCGATATTCCCTTCCAGCACGCCTCGCCATCCGTCCTCAAAGCGATGAAACGCCCCGGCAATCAGGAAAAGACACTCGACCGCATCCACGCTTGGCGCGAAATCTGCCCCGATCTCGCCATCCGCTCAACATTCATCGTCGGCTTCCCCGGCGAAACCGACGCCGATTTCGAATTCCTGCTTGATTGGCTGAAAGAAGCCAAACTCGAACGCGTCGGCTGCTTCAAATACGAGCCCGTCAAGGGCGCGACCTCGAACGATATCGGCCTCGCCCATATCCCGGAAGACGTCAAACAGCAGCGCTGGAACCGTTTCATGGAAACCCAGCAGGCGATCAGCGCCGCGCGTCTCAAATCCCGTGTCGGCAAGCGCATCAAGGTCATCATCGACGAACCCGGCCCCACCGTCTCGAAAGGTCGCTCGCAATGGGACGCCCCCGAAATCGACGGCAACGTCCATGTCGGCTCCCGCCGCCCACTCCGCCAAGGCGACATCGTCACCGTCAAAATCGAACGCGCCGATGCCTATGATCTCTTCGGAATGGCGGTATAATGACGTCAATTCTGATGAGGGCGCGCATGCCCCCGTCTACACGGACTCGACTGCTCCCTGATGAGTGAAAGCTGAATTCTTCCCATGATCGAACAAAAGGGCGGCCCGAAAGCCGCCCTTTCTCATCGAAAAAGCCAAATCATCCCTTATTGCGGCAGCTTGTCGTCAATGCCCTTGATATAGAAATTCATGCCGAGAATCTGGCCGTCATCGAGAACGCCCTTGCCTTTGCATTCGATTTCTTTGCCGTCCTGCCCCATGACCGGGCATGTAAATGGATGAAGCTTGCCGGATTTGATGGCCGCTTCAGTCTCGGCTGCCATCTTCGCGACATCAGCCGGCATGTTGGTATAAGGCGCCATATTGACCATGTTGGCGGCAAAGCCGCCCCATGTATCTTCCGACTTCCATGTGCCATCCAGAACCGCCTTGACGCGGGCGACATAATAATCGTTCCAATTGTCGACAATCGATGTCAGCGTCGTCTTCGGCGCAAACCGGATCATGTCTGAAGCCTGCCCGAAAGCGAGCTTGCCGCGGGCTTCCGCCTGCTGCAGAGGCGCCGGGCTGTCGGTATGCTGCGTGATGATGTCCGCACCCTGATCAAGCAGCGCCTTGGCCGCATCCGCTTCCTTGCCCGGATCAAACCATGTGTTCGCCCAGACGATCTTGACCTTGATGTCCTTGTTCACGCTCTGCGCGCCGAGCATGAACGCGTTGATGCCTGATACGACCTCAGGGATCGGGAAGGATGCAACATAGCCGATCACATTCGCCTTAGTCAGCTTGCCGGCAATAACGCCTTGCACATAACGGCCTTCGTGGAACTTGGCCGAATAGGTCGCAACATTGGCCGAACGCTTGTAGCCCGTCGCGTGTTCGAAAAACACGTTCGGATATTTCGCGGCCACTTTCAGCGTCGGCTCCATATAGCCGAACGATGTCGTGAAAATCAGCTTGTTGCCGGCGCGGACGAGCTGTTCGATCGCGCGATCGGCATCCGGCTCCGGAACACTTTCCAGAAACGTTGTTTCGACCTTGTCGCCAAGCGCCTTTTCGACTGCAAGGCGGCCTTCATTGTGCTGATAGCTGTAGCCGAAATCGCCTACAGGTCCGACATAGACGAAAGCGACTTTGAGTTTTTCGGCGGCGAAGCCGGAAGTTGTAAGGCCGATGGCCAATGCGGCGGCCCCCGCCAGTTTGATGAGATGACGCATGCTGAAGTCTCCATTCGGGTCTGCTTTTTTGATCGCAAGCCGGCACCCGTCCCCGGCCTTGAGTCCACCTTAATCGTTAACGGTCCGGTACAAAAGGTGTGCCAAGCGATGCAGGCGACCCGATCGACGTTCTACCCACAGACATGATGACCAAAGCCAAGATCGTTGCAATATAGGGAAAGGCCGACAGTAACTGCGCAGGTATTCCCAATGAGGCCGCCTGCGCATGCAGTTGCAGCACGGTCGCTGCGCCGAAAAAATAGGCACCGAACAGCAAACGAAACGGGCGCCATGACGCAAAAACCACCAGCGCAAGCGCGATCCACCCACGCCCCGCGGTCATCCCCGGCGACCAGAACGGCGTGTAAACGAGTGAGAGATAAGCGCCCGCAAGCCCCGCACACGCTCCGCCGAACAAAATCGCCAAAAACCGCGTCCACACAACTTTCAACCCAAGCGAATGCGCGGACACCTGATTTTCACCAATCGCCTTGAGCAGCAACCCTGCCCTGCTCCGTCCCAGAAACCAGAATATTCCCCCGGCGAGCGCAAGCGACACATAAACAACCGGATCCTGCCCCAAAACAAATTGCAAAACACCTGCAATTTCAACGATATAAGGAACGTCCTTAAACGATTCCACCGCGCTCAGATCCGGAAATTCGAACCGTGCCACGGGTTGCCGCGTCGTTCCCACAAACCCCGCCCCGATCAACCCCGAAAGCCCGATCCCGCCAATCGTCAGTGCAAGCCCCGATGCAACCTGGTTCGCCGCCAGTCCCAGAACAAGAAACGCAAAGATCGCCGAAAGCGTCATTCCGGCCATGATCGCCGCCGCCACACCCAGAAATGTCGACCCGGTCAAAATCGCCGCCGCGAAGCCGCACGCAGCCCCCGTCGCCATCATGCCTTCAAGGCCGAGATTGAGAACACCCGACTTCTCGACCACCAACTCGCCGAGCGCCGCGATCAGGAGCGGCGTTGTCGCCGTGATCACCGTGATCATGATTGCTGCAGCGAAATCCATCAGCGTGCTCCCCCGCTCACGATGCGCACGCGATAGCTGGCAAAGCAGTTGGCCGCCAGAACACACATCAGCAAAACGCCTTGAAACACCGTCGTCAGATCGAGCGGCAGCTTCATGGCAATCTGCGCACTTTCCCCGCCGATCACCGTGAGCGACACGATGAATGCGCCCAGAACAAGCCCTACCGGATGAAGTCGACCGAGAAACGCCACAGTAATCGCCGTGAATCCGTACCCCGGCGAGATCGAGGGCTGCAACTGTCCGATCTGCCCCGTCACTTCCACAATCCCCGCGAGACCCGCAAGCCCGCCCGAGATCAAAAAGGCGAATATCACCATGCGCTTGGCATCGAAGCCCGCAAACCGCGCCGCCTTCGGTGCCTCGCCCGAGACACGGATCCCGAACCCGAATAACGTACGCGTGAAAACAAACCACGAGACCCCGACTGCAATCAGTGCCAGAATGATCCCCGCATGCAACCGTCCGTCGCTGACCAGGCTCGGTAACGTCGCACCGGGCTCGAACACGGCACTTTGCGGAAAATTGAATCCCTTCGGATCCCGCCACGGTCCCCGCACGAGATAATCAAGCCCGAGTTGCGCCACATAAACGAGCATAAGACTTGTCAAAATCTCGCTGACCTTGAACCATATCTTCAGGAGCGCAGGAATGAGCGCGTAAAGTGCGCCGCCGACAGTTCCCATCAGGAGCGAGAGAACAATCACCCAGGGCCCCGCCTCCGAGCCATGCGTCGCCAGCGGCAGGATACTGCCCATGATGGCACCGGCCGTGAATTGTCCTTCCGCACCGATATTCCACAAATTCGCCCGAAAACAGTATATCAGACCGCTGGCAATCAGCACGAGCGGCGTCCCTTTGATCGCCAGCTCCTGAAGCGTCCAGCTCTGCGATAACGGATCGATGAAATAGACAAACAGCGCCTGAACCGGAGATTTTCCCAGCGCCAGGACAATCAGTCCCCCGATCGCGACCGCAATGAGCACCGCGATCACGGGCGACAATATCTGCGCCCGCGCCGATATTTCCGCCCTTGGCTCGATATCAAGCCGCATGCATCGCCCCTCTGCCGCCTGTCATCAGAATCCCGATCGCTTCACGATTGGCGTCCTTCGTTTCAACCGGCTCTGACAACGTACCATCATGAATGACTGCGATCATGTCCGAAACTGCAAATATTTCGTCAAGATCCTGACTGATGATGATAACGCCCGTCCCCCGCAACGCCAGATCGATCAGCGATTGCCTGATTATGGCAGCAGCCCCTGCATCGACGCCCCAGGTGGGCTGATTGACGATCAGCAAAGTCGGCCCGCGCAAAATTTCCCGCCCGACAACGAACTTCTGCAAATTGCCACCCGAGAGCGTCGATGCCGGCGGGTCGGCCCGCCCTCTGCGGACACCAAACGTTGTCGAGACTGCGTTCACAACGGCGCGCGCGCCGGATCGGCTGATCAAACTGTCCTTGACCACGCTCCGCGTCCGTTGCCGGGATAGCACAACGTTATCCGACAAACTCATCCGCGGCACCGCCGAATGTCCAAGCCGCTCCTCCGGGACAAAAGCGGCACCGCGTCCCCGTCGTTCCTCGATCCCGAGAGGCCCGACAGATTGCCCGTCGATCAGGATCGAAGCCTCCTTCATCACCGGCCATTCACCTGACATCACCGCGAAGAGTTCACTTTGTCCGTTCCCCGCGACACCGGCAATGCCAAGTATCTGTTTCGAGCGAACCTTGAGCGAAACATTTTTCAGCGCCCGTCCGTGGGATCCCTCGCCGCGGACCGAAACATCCTTCATCTCAAACCGTATCTGCCCGAATTTACGTTCGGCAGTGGTTCTGAGGTTCGCAACATCGTTCCCCACCATTAGACTCGCGAGATTTTCGACAGTTTCCTCACGTGGATCGCATGTCGCGACAACCTTCCCGCCCCGCAGGATCGTCGCACGTGAGCAGAGGTGCGAAACCTCGTCAAGCCGATGTGTAATATAGAGCAAAGCGCAGCCACCCTCGGCCAGTGTCCGCAGCGTACCGAAGAGCGTTTCTGCCTCCTGCGGCGTGAGCACCGACGTCGGCTCATCCAGGATCAGCAGTTTGGGTTCACGGAGCAATGCCCTGACAATCTCGATCCGCTGCTTTTCACCCGCCGAGAGCGTCCAGACCGGGCGGTTCGGCTGCAGTGAAAGTCCATACCGCTTTCCAACGGCCGCGATCCGAACGTTCAAGTCCTCAAGCGACTCATCCGGCGGAAGCGATACCGCAATATTCTCCGCAACGGTCATCTGCTCAAACAGCGAGAAATGCTGGAAGACCATGCCGATGCCCAGCGCTGCCGCTGCAACAGGAGTCTCCAACGTCACCGGGTCGCCTTGCCAGATGATCGCTCCGTCCGTCGGTTGAAGAAGGCCATCGAGAATCTTGACAAGTGTCGACTTTCCCGCGCCGTTTTCGCCCAGAAGCGCGTGGATTTCACCCTGTCTGATTTCAAGGTCGATTCGGTCATTGGCCAGAACCGGACCAAAGCGCTTCACAATCTTGTGAAGTCTGACCAGCGGCTCCCCGGCCGAAGTTTCTTCCACGTCATGCCCCCCGATTCATCTGCTTTATGACATGATCAAGCGTGACAGTTCAAGTTTGACACGACAACATTTCGGCCAGACAGTCTCGTCGCGAGGAAGCCCGCACCGGCCGCTGTCCGTCACACTCAGGGAATGAGAACCGTCGCACCTGTCGTCGCCCGACTTTCTAGGGCCGCATGCGCATGTGCCGCGTCTTTCAACGGCACTTTCGACGTCATCGAAATCGCGATCGCGCGAGATCTGACTGCTGCAAATAATTCCGCCGCCGCCTTCTGCCGATATCCCCTTTGTGCGAGGTGCGTGAACAATGTCGGTCGTGTTGCGAACAGCGACCCCTTCTGCGCCAGCACTCTCAGGCTGAACGGCTCCACCGGACCTGACGCATTTCCGTAGCTCACGAACATCCCGAATGGCTTCAGGCACTCGAGCGACCCAGCAAAAGTGTCTTTTCCCACACCATCATAAACGACATGACATCTCTTGCCTTCCGTGAGCTCCGCGACCCTTTTTGCGAAATCCTCGGTCCGATAATTGATCACATGGTGGCATCCGCCTATCTTTTTGGCGATCGCCATCTTTTCTGCCGATCCCGCGGTTCCGATCACGGTTGCCCCTAGGCTCCGCGCCCATTGCCCGAGAATGAGCCCCACACCACCTGCCGCCGCGTGATTGAGAATAATGTGCCCCTTGGCCACTTTGAACGTCTTGCGCAGCAGATAATGCGCGGTCAAACCCTTCAGCATCATAGCTGCTGCCGTCTCGTACGTGATCCCGTCAGGTAATTTCACAACTTCATCCGCCTTGATATTCCGTTCTTCCGCATAACTGCCGAAATTCGAGACATAGGCAACGCGATCACCAATTTTAAACCCGGTTACTTTCTCGCCGATTCCGACAATCTCGCCGGCGGCTTCATCACCCGGTGTGTAGGGAAACGACGGAACGGGATAGAGTCCCGTGCGATAGTACACATCAATGAAATTCAACCCGATCGCCTTGATCCTGATCCGAAGCTCGCCCCGTCCGGGAGGCGGCAATGTCACGTCCTCGTATTTGAGAACCTCCGGCCCGCCATGCGTGTAAATCTGGATAGCCTTCATCGTCTGAAATCCCGTTTTTACGAACGAAATACAATGATTAACGAAAAATAAACAATCTGCATCAAACCTCAAGGAGCTTGCTTTGTCGATCTCAAATATTACGTAATTCAGTGCTATTTTCTCAAATATAGCAAATGTAAATGTTGAATTAGGTCTTTGGCCATTTGCGGTGTGTCCGTCATTCTGCCCTACGGCGCGCGGAGACATAATGTCCTACCTTACCTTCATCAAGGTGAGGCGTGTCCGCCAGAGGCGGCAAAATGATCCAGTGAGTCGTTTTGAACACCGAACACGAAGCGATCCAGTTAGAGACTGGCGAAAGGCTCGGAGTTTCCCGTCATTGCGAGGAGCAAAGCGACGCGGCAATCCAGACTCTTCTGGAGTCTTCAACTGGATTGCTTCGCTCCCGCCCGCAATGACGGCTTGAAAACGCACTCGCGCCGCCCGTCATTTTTCCTTCCGCAACAGTCCGAGGCCTAGAAAATAGACGGCAATCGATCCGAGAACCCATTGAGTCGGAACATCGGGCTTCATGTCCTGAGCGATCGTCAGCATTGCGGCAATCGACCAGATCACCAACAATGCGAGGGTCAATGGTCGCAACATTTTGACACGAACCGGATGAACGAACACCAGGTTCGAGGCCTGGCTGAAGGCGGCTGCAAGCACGATCACACTCGTGATCATGGCCGGTGGTTCGATCGCGAGCACCAGGAACACTACGAGGTTCCACGTCGCGGGGAAGCCCCGAAACCAGTGATCGTCAGTTTTCATCGTATTGGAGGCAAAATACAGCGCCGCCGATCCGACGATCACCGCGCCCAGCACAGCAAGCAGGCGGTGGTCATGGATTCCGCTCATGAGCAGAATGACGGCAGGTACAAAAACATAGGTTGTATAGTCGACAACAAGATCGAGCACATCGCCCGATAGCTGAGGCGCATATTTCTTGACAGCCCACGCTCTCGCGAATGTTCCGTCGATCCCGTCGACAACGAGTGCGATACCAAGCCAGACGAATGCCAGCCCCATATCCTGATCGATCGCCGCTGTCAGGGAGAGAAAGGCCAGCATCGCGCCGGACGCGGTAAAAACATGTACACCGAACGCGCGTACCCGGTTCGGGAAGTCTCGCCTCGAGAGTGGGATATCAGGCCCGTCCTGATTTTTTTCCGTCATTGAGTTCATCATCCGTCAAAAGCCGTCACGCCAACTTTCATGACGAAAGCATGACAGCGCCAATAGTGCAAATGGATTGCCCCGGAATGGCCGTCGAGCCGCCGCTCGGGGAGCGCGCCATCACGCCTTTCTTCAATCATGTGGACACGCTATAAGCAGCGCATGGAGTCCTTTCCGGAGACGTTCGATACGCTTATTGTCGGCGCAGGCCCGATCGGCCTTATTGCGGCGAACGCATTTTCGCGCGCGGGGTACAGCGTCGCCCTCGTTGCGCCGCCATCGAGGCCGGACAACCTGCGCCGCACCGTCGCGCTCATGAAGAGTTCCGTCGATTTTCTTGTTGAGCTTGATCTTTGGGATGCCGTCAAGCCTCATGCCACCCCGCTGGCCCGAATGGTATTGATCGACGACACCGGATCCCTCTTTCGCCCTCCTGCAGCGACGTTCGATTCGGCCGAACTCGGGCTTCCAGCCTTCGGCTACACGATCGACGTTGCGCACCTTGTTGAAATTCTCGACTCCTCCGCGACCGCGTCGGGGGGCATCGTGCGCTTTTCTTCCGCCGTTGATACGATTGCGTGTGACACCGGTCGTGCCACCGTGACTCTGTCCGCCGGTCGGACTGTGTCGGCGTCGCTCGTGATCGGCGCCGACGGTCGAAAATCCGTCGTTCGCAAAGGTGCCGGCATTGCTGCGCGCGAATGGACATACAATCAGTCCGCCCTCACGGTGCTCCTCGAGCATGAACGCGATCATGACAACACCTCCACAGAGTTTCATACACGCGAGGGGCCGTTCACCCTCGTGCCGCTCCCGGGCAGGCACTCAAGTCTCGTGTGGCTTGCCAGTCCCGGGCGCGCGCAATCGCTTCATGCCCTCGATGATGCGTCACTCTCGCGCCTGATCGAGGCGCAGTCGCGTTCACTCCTCGGCAAGATGCGGGTCTCCGGTCCGCGCGCCCTCGTGCAGATGGCGGGCCTGTCGGTCGCGATGATCGCCCGAGATCGCTTGGCACTTGTTGGCGAAGCGGCGCACGCCTTTCCGCCGATTGGTGCGCAAGGTCTCAATCTGGGAATAAGAGATGTTCGGGATCTTGTCCGGTCAGCCTCCAATGCGGGTGATCCCGGGAGCACCGGCGTAATCGTCGCCTATCAGCGTAAGCGCCGCCGCGACATTTTCATTCGGACCAGTGCGGTGGAGACATTGAACCGCTCGCTTCTCTCGCCACTCCTGCCCGTGGACTTCGCGCGCGGCTTCGGCTTGCTCGCCGTTTCGGTCGTCAAACCGCTCCGTTATGCTGTCATGAAGCATGGACTGGGCTGATACTTGGACCGAATGCCAACGTTGGAGCTCTTTCCCACCCGATCGGGCGAAGTTGTTGGACATGTTCCACACCGTGCTACGGAAGACGACATGGTAAAACCGGAACAAAAGAGCCAACGACTAAAACAGCGGAAACCGATAGGAAATAGTATTCGTCGAGATCAGATAAAGTAATCCTGTGACCGTAAAAACGGATCCCAGTGTGCTGATCAGAATGGCGGTCGACGCGCGCTCGACATAGCTATGATATTGATTTGCAAGGACAAAAACGTTCAAAGCAGTCGGAAGAGATGCCATGAGAACCGCCGTCAACGTCCATTCCCGCCCGAAATCCCCGATAGCCGAGACAAATATCCAAGCAATCAGAGGATGCAATATGAGTTTAATGAATACAAGTATAGGTATTTCATCTGGAACCTTTTTCATAGGTCTTAGTGCTACAGTAACACCCATCGTAAAAAGTGCGCAGGGTGCAGCAGAATTTTTCAAAAATGTTAGTATAACATCAAATGCAGCCGGAGGTTTGAACTCTATATATGCAGTTAATATTGCCACTGCAGTCGCTATATTGAAAGGATGAGTTGCTATTTTCTTAAAAATGAAAAATAATATATTATGTATTCCATTTTTTCTTTTTGAGCCAGCCGCCATGAGCATTGGCACGAGTGAAAAATGAACCAGATTATCGAACACAAAAATCAACGCCGTCGGCACAATCGCGTTCGGTCCCAGCGCTGCAATTGTGAGCCCGGGACCCATATATCCGACGTTTGCATAGCCACCAGCGACACCTTGAATGGCAGAATCTCGTATATTTCCGCCAGAAAACAACATTCCGACGGAAAACGAAAGTCCAACGACCAGTAATGTTGCCAGTGTTGTACCAATGATAAACGGAAAATTCGAGAGCTGTTCAAACGGCGCCGCAGATATCAATTTGAAGAATAGTCCAGGCAATGCCAAGTAAACAATATAGAAATTCATCCATTGCAAACCTTCTTCCGGATAGCGAAGCAGTTTGCCGCACCCGAACCCGATGAAGATCAATCCGAAGAACGGTGCAGCCAGTGAAAGAACTTCCAACACATGATTTCCGCGATCAACGATAGTTTTTCAGTGACAATCCGGGGGTGAACAGTATAACCCTCGGACAAGGCGGTCAAATTATGTTTTGGCGTGACTGTTAGGCCTTTAACGTGACTCAAACTGACGCTCCGATGCATTCGACGACGGATTAGATTAATTCCGAAGCTAAACAGGGCATTTGTGTCTGAATTCCTACCTCTCCGACCAGTTCAACAAGGCAAGAAACGTCGTAAGCGGCTTGGGTCTTTGACGAACTATATCTCTCAAATTATTGAATATATTGGATTTCTGCTGATATCTTTGTTGCTCCGCGCGCTCCCTCTTGAGGTCGGCGTTAAAACGACATCTGCCTTGTGGAGGGTCATCGCACCAAAATTTTATCGGCACGGACGCGCAATCAATAACATCCGCCGCGCAATTCCGGCGCTGACAGCAGACACAGCGGAGGCAATAATTCGCGAGATGTGGTCAAGTCTGGGAGCCACAATGGCCGAATCGTTTCAGCTGCAACGCATATATCGGGAAAAATCGAGGATCGAATGGAACCCGACTAAGGAGGCACGCGATATTCTCTCCTTACGATCAGATGTGATTTTCGTTTCCGGCCATCTTGGAAATTGGGAAGTGCCTGCCGTTGCAGCCTCGCTGAATGGGCACGATATTGCGGGTGTTTATCAAAAGATTCTTAATCCATATGTCGAAAATCATGTCTTTCGGTCTCGTCTACCCTTTTATCGATCCGGACTCTTTCCAAAAGGTCATCGAACCGTTTTGGCGCTGAAAAATGTTCTCAAAGCCGGAAATTCCGTCGCATTGATGGCTGATCTCCGCGATGTTCGAGGAGAATTGATAGATTTCTTCGGTATTCCAGCTCCATCCTCGATATTTCCAGCTCTTCTTGCGCGGCACACAGGGTGCCCTCTGCTTGGTGTTCGGTCCGTCCGGACGGGCATCTGCAGATTCCGGATCGACGTTGAGGTGATCCCTGTCGCGTTTTCCGACAATCGTGACGAGGACATCAGGACAATATCGACCTCTATTCAGAAAATTTTAGAAGCCTGGATTTCCGAGAGTCCTGAGCAGTGGATGTGGGCACATCGTCGATGGGACACGCTGAGGCCTGATTTGCCTCAATCGAATTACTGATGCGGTGATAATCGAAATGATTGACAGCAATTAGTGTAAAATCGTATCCCGATCTCATGAACCTCCGCAGAGCCAGATACGGAATAGGCGACGTTGTAAAACACCGGGTTTACCCGTTTCGTGGTGTGATATTCGATGTTGATCCCGTCTTTTCAAACACGGAGGAGTGGTACAATTCGATTCCCCAGGAAGTGCGGCCGATCCGTGATCAGCCTTTTTACCATCTCTTTGCTGAGAATGCGGAGTCGGAATATATCGCTTACGTTTCGGAGCAGAACCTGGTCCCGGATACATCCAATGAACCGGTCAGGCATGGCGAGATTGACAAGGTTTTTTTTCGAAATTCCGATGGTAAATACCTCTTTAAATCATCCTCGATAAATTGATTACGGGTTGCGGCTGGATTTTGTCGCACAAGCCGCGAAACATGACAGGGCTCAAGGTTGCTTCGCGGGAGCGTTTGGATCTGGGGTCGTCGGGGGTTCTCCGCTGGTCGTGCCCTGCCCGTCAGCGCCCATCTTCCTGCGAAGTTCCTCAGCCTGTTTCTTCATCTGCTCCTGTAATTTCTGCTGCTGATCCGCGAGAAGTGCAGGATCAACGGGTGGGCCGTCAAAGGCCTTGGCAAAGCCCTCCATCGGGACCTGAAACGCAACCTCACGCGCGAACTGGTTCTGGACACTCACAAAAAGCGACGTCCCCTTCTTGATCGCCTGGAGGGCGTCATCCTTTACGGCGACCTCCGCATAACACCCGACAGGGAAACAGATGCCGAATTTGCCTGAATACCCGGTGCCCTTATCCACATTGAACCGGACACCCGGGGCGAGAATGAAGCCAAGTGGCATCAGAAAACGGACAATTTTCTGTTGATCGCCTTGAATGTCGTAAATCGCCACCGCGAGAACGGGCTGGTTTTGGTCGGACACAAAGTCACGCGTTGTGTAGCATATCTTTTTTTTGGTATTCTGATCATCGCCGCACACCTTCAGCCACGTCGCCTGCGATGGCTCCGGTTTCACCGAAACGATCGTCGGAGCTGCCGCAGGTGCTGGCGCAGGTGTCGCAGCAGGGGGTTTTGCAGGTTGTTTTGTCTGAGCAGAGACGTCCGGTATGCCGCACACGAGGATGATAAGTGTCGAGTATACCGCCACCTTGAGAAAATCCAACACCAAATTCATCTTTAACCTTTCATCCACTTACGAATCGTCGACTATCTATCCCAGTTCGATACCATGATACTCTTGAAATTGACACGACCTGCTCGCAATTGTTGTCGTACCAATTTAGGTAAAAATTCTTATATCTGAATTGTGGCTTTTGTTTGACGTATCTGATTTTTCTTCGGTCCTGATGATCTCGCTGATTCAATTTCCCGGATGCATGCTATTCTTTCGACGGTCGAATCATTCATTGGATATTGCGATGACATTCTCCGTTTGTCAGTCCTGCTTTCGTCTATTTGCGCTCATTTTAGGTGTTTTTTATCCAATTTCCGTCCCCGATCTGGCTTTTGCGGCCCCTCGACATGGAATCGCGATGCACGGCGACCCCAAACTCCTGTCCAATTTCGAGCATTTTCCATATACAAACGTTGCAGCTCCGAAAGGCGGGAGGATCACTTTTGGTGTCTTGGGAACATTTGATACAGTAAACCCATTTACTGTCCGCGGGATTGCCGCTCAAGGAATTTCACCGCCTCTCGGCCTCGTTTACCAAAGTCTGATGGCCCGCTCCGCCGATGAGCCCTTCACGCTTTACGCGTCAATTGCCCAAACAATCGATGTGCCGGATGATCGCTCATCCGTCACCTTTCGTCTTAATCCGTTGGCACGTTTCTCGGATGGAAAACCGCTTACGTCAGACGACGTTCTATTCACTTGGGGACTTCTAAAGGAGAAAGGAAAGCCCAATGTGAGAGGTTATTATTCAAAGGTAGTCACCGCGAAAGCCCCGGATTTACATACGGTTATCTTCGACCTTTCTGACGCAAATGATCGGGAATTGCCCCTTATCTTGGCGCTGATGCCTGTTCTGCCGAAGCATAAGATTGATGTTCAGACATTTGAAGAAACGACCTTGGCAATGCCTGTTGGATCGGGTCCCTATATCGTGTCCGAGATCAAAGCCGGCGAGAGTATTATTTATCGACGCAATCCGGACTTTTGGGGCAATGATCTTCCGGTGAACAAAGGGCTCTATAACGCCGAAGAATACCGATTTGACTACTATCGGGATGCGAACACACTATTTGAGGCTTTTAAAGCCGAATTATATGACATCAGAAGTGAAGATAATTCGACCCGATGGGCGACAGGATATGATTTTCCGGCAGTAAAGGAAGGTCGCGTTATAAAGGATCCGATAAGGGCAAATACCCCGAAAGGGATGACGGGACTTGTCTTCAACTCCCGTCGCCCCGTTTTCTCCGATATCCGCGTTCGTGAAGCGTTTGGATATCTTTTTGATTTCGAATGGGTAAACACAACACTTTTTGATAGCGTTTATACTCGAACAAACAGCTATTTCGAAGGTTCCGAACTTGCCTCGACTGGTCATGCAGCAAGCCAGAATGAACTGTCGCGCCTCGCGCCCTTTCCTGAAGTCCTCCGTCTCGACTTGCAATCAGGTGAATGGCGTGCGCCGAAATCAGATGGCTCCGGTCGTGACCGAACTAACGCCAAAAAAGCGCTGGAATTACTAAAATCAGCGGGATGGACACTTTCACAAGGCGAAATGAAAGATACGGCCGGACAGAAATTTGAGTTTGAAGTCTTGGTTGTGACCCGGGTTCAGGAACGTTTGGCTCTCAATTTTTCTGAATCACTGAAGCGCCTTGGCATTTCCATGTCCGTCCGTTTTCTGGACGATGTTCAATATTGGCGACGAGTTGGCACATTCGATTTCGACATGATCCAGTTCACTTGGGGATCGTCACTTTCACCAGGAAATGAACAATTCAATCGTTGGGGCACGAAATCGCGTAACCGCGAAGGATCTTTGAATTATGCGGGTGCAAGCCACCCAGCGATCGATGCCATGATCGATTGGATGCTGTCTGCTCGTTCCCGGGAGGAATTTGTGGAAGCGACCCGTGCATTGGACCGCGTTTTACTCTCGGGTTTTTATGTTATTCCGCTGTTTAACTCGCCCGATCAGTGGATTGCACGCAGCACGAGTGTCAAACGCCCCGAAAAGGTTCCGCTTTTTGGGTTCAGCCCCGAAACCCTATGGCGGGAATGAGCCGCACCAATATCGCATCATGCACAAGCTTGAATTTGGTAGCATTCACTTAACACCTACTTCTTTTTCGGCGATTTTGACGATATCCCGCATCAGGCTAATCGTCCCTTTCAGGCGATCCTTCGGCTTTTCAAAGTCGCCGATAAACACAATTTTCATGTCGGGGCGAACCTTGGCAAGCGAACCCTGAGATAGGACATACCGCATCAGACCGTCCGGATTTGAGAAGTGATTTTCACGAAATGCGATGATGATGCCGCGCGGGCCCGCCTCAATCTTCTCGACATTTGACCGGATACACATTGCCTTGATACGCACGACCACAAGCAAAAGCTCGACTTCGTCGGGAAGTGTCCCAAAACGATCAATTAGTTCGACGCCAAATTCGTCAATTTCATGATCTGTCTCAAGCCCCGCCAATCGCTTGTAAAGGGCCATTCGCAATGTCAGATCAGGGACATAGGTTTCCGGAATCATTACTGCCGCACCAATTGCAATTGTCGGCGACCAGTGATCAGAACTCAATTCATTACCGGCATCGCCGGCCTTGAGTTGTGCTACGGCTTCTTCAAGCATTTGTTGATACAATTCATAGCCAACTTCCCTGATATGGCCGGATTGCTCATCACCAAGCAAATTACCCGATCCCCGGATATCAAGATCGTGGGATGCAAGCTCAAAGCCGGCTCCCAACCTGTCCAGAGACTGTATAACTTTCAGTCGCTTCTCCGCCGGTGCAGTTAGAACACGATTATTGGGAACCGTGAAAAGCGCATAAGCACGGGTCTTTCCGCGCCCAACCCGTCCACGTAACTGGTACAGCGCGGCGAGCCCGAACATGTCTGCCCGATGTATGATCAGCGTATTCGCGGCAGGAATATCAAGTCCGGATTCGACAATAGCGGTCGAAAGCAGCACGTCATAGCGGCCATCGTAAAACGCCGTCATCACGCTTTCGAGTTCATCGGCCGGCAATTGTCCGTGCGCGATCGCAACTTTGGCCTCTGGAATCTGAGTTGCCAGAAATTCCCGCACCTCCTGGATATCGTCAATGCGTGGACAAACGTAAAATGTCTGCCCGCCACGGTATCTCTCCCTCAGAATGGCCTCGCGAACCATGAGAGGGTCAAACGGCATCACAAAAGACCTTACCGCTAGGCGATCAACAGGCGGTGTCGCAATGATCGACAATTCGCGAACGCCCGTTAGCGCGAGTTGCAGTGTTCTCGGGATGGGCGTCGCCGACAATGTAAGAACGTGCACATCGGATCTGAGCTCTTTGAGGCGTTCCTTGTGCGTCACACCAAAATGCTGTTCTTCGTCAACAATCAGGAGGCCCAGATCTTTGAACGCTATGTTCTTTCCGAGCAACGCATGAGTACCAATCACGATG
>JBJTDR010000075.1:0-11100 GCA_046092445.1 Hyphomicrobiales bacterium
GACTTCTTCGCGGGCTCCGGCACGACCGCTCACGCCGTCATGCGGCTGAACCGCCAGGACGGCGGGCGGCGGCAGTGCATCTCGGTCACCAACAACGAGGTGGCGGCCGAAGAGCAGACGGCCCTACGGCGGGCCAGCCTGCGGCCTGGGGATACTGACTGGGAAAAGTGGGGCATCTGCGACCACATCACCAAGCCTCGGATCGCCGCTGCCATCACCGGCAAGACGCCAGAGGGTAAGGAAATCGAAGGCGACTACAAGTTCACCGACGAGTTTCCGATGGCCGAGGGGTTTCAGGAGAACGCCGAGTTCTTCACGCTGACCTACGAATCCCACGTCGCCGTCGGTGCGAACTTCGCCTTCCAGCGCATCGCCCCCCTGCTGTGGATGCGGGCAGGGTCGGAAGGGCGTCGGATCGACGACCTGCCAGAGGGTGGTTGGGCTTTGGCCGATACCTATGGTCTGCTGGTCGACCTGGACCGCGCAGGCGCATTCTGCGACGCCGTGGCCGCGAAAGGTGGACTCCGCGTCGCCTATGTGGTGACCGACGACGACCGCCGTTTCCAGGCGGTGGCCCGCGCGCTGCCGGACGGGGTCGAGCCGGTACGGCTCTACGAGTCCTACCTTTCCAATTTCCGCTTTTCGATGGGCCGCTGAGCCATGAAGTTTACCCTCAAGGACTATCAGGAAGAGGCCGTCGGCAAGGTTCTGGTGAACCTCAAGAAGGCGTCGAAGCGCTGGCGCGAGGACAAGGACAAGCACGCCTTCTCGCTGACGGCGACGACCGGCGCAGGCAAGACTGTCATGGCGGCGGCAGTGTTCGAGGCGCTGTTCCACGGCGACGACAACTACGACATCGAGCCCGATCCGGGCGCTGTGGTGATCTGGTTCAGCGACGACCCGTCCTTGAACGAGCAATCCAAGTTTCGGCTGCTGGAGGCGTCCGACCGCATCTCGATCTCGGATCTGGTGGTGGTTCAAAGCACGTTCCAGCGGGAAAAGCTGGAAGCGGGGAAGATCTACTTCCTGAACACCCAGAAACTGGGCAAATCGAGCCTGCTGGTTCGTGGCCACGATGCCGATGATGAAGGGATCGAAAAAGACGGCCAGATGCGGATCATGCCCGACATGCGATCGTTCACGATCTGGGATACGATCCAGAACACGATCGATGATCCGGCGCTAACTCTCTATCTGGTGCTGGATGAGGCGCATCGCGGGATGCGCTCTGGCACCGGCGCGGGCGAGAAAACCACCATCGTCAAGCGGCTGATCAACGGGACCGGCTCTGTTCCCGGCATTCCCGTCGTCCTCGGGATCTCGGCAACTGTCGAGAGGTTCAACGCGGCGATGAGCGACATGCAGGGCCGCGCCACCCTGCCGAATGTCATTGTGGATTCCGCAAAGGTGCAGGCCTCGGGCCTTTTGAAGGACACCATCATCCTCGACGTGCCGAACGAGGCCGGTCAGTTCGACACGGTGCTTGTACGGCGCAGCACGGACAAGCTGAAGGACATCTCGGCGGCATGGGCAACTTATGCGCAGGCGCAGGGCGACGCAGATCCTGTGCGACCGCTCATGGTGTTGCAGGTTCCGAATTCGCCTGACCCGAACGACATAGGAAAGGCGCTGGACACGATCTACGAGCGGTGGCCCGATCTTGCGGATGATGCGGTCGCCCATGTTTTCGGCGAGCATACAACGCAGACCTTCGGACGCCACAGCGTGCCTTACATCTCACCCGAACGGGTGCAGGACTCGACATGGGTCCGGGTGCTGATCGCGAAGGACGCCATCAGTACGGGCTGGGACTGCCCACGCGCCGAAGTCATGGTCTCGTTCCGGCCTGCACGGGATAAGACGCACATCACGCAACTTCTCGGGCGGATGGTGCGCACTCCGCTTGCGCGCCGGATCCCGGGCAATGACCGATTGAACTCGGTGGACTGCCTTCTACCGTTCTTCGACGAAGCATCGGTCAAGGACGTCGCCAAGGCGCTGATGTCAGGCGGGGATGGAGGCGACGATCTCCCCGGCCGCCGCGTGTTGATCAATCCAGTGGAGCTGAAGCCGAATCCAGCAATCCCCGAGGGAGTCTGGGACAAGCTGCTTGCACTTCCGTCACAGACGCTGCCGAAGCGGCATGCTCGCCCTGTAAAGCGGCTGACTTCTCTCGCACACGAGTTGGCGGTCGATGGCCTGCTGCCAGATGCGGGGAAGCTGGCCCATTCAGAAATGCACAATGTGCTGAACGGCATCCGCGCGCGCTACAAGACCGAAATTGAGGCCGCCCGAAAATCTGTCATGACAGTCGAGGGCAAGAGCCTGAAAGCCGACCTGAAGGGCGGCGCGATGACCTTCGACGACTTTCTGGAAGAGGCTGACTACGCCGTCATCGAGGACGCCTACCGCCGTGCCGGTCGGGCGATCAGCCCCGATCTTGCAACGACATACAGCGATTACCTCGCTCGGCACGAAGGCGAAACCGACGACATGGAAACGGCGCTCATGGAGGCGCATGTCAGTATCGCAGCCTTGGGCCTGGTCCCACAGGTTCGTGAAACGCTCGAGGCTGAAGCCGAGAAGCTCGCCAATCAGTGGCTCACCCGGTTCCGCGTCGAGATCAAGGATCTGTCCGACGAACGCCAGGACGTCTATCGCCAGATCAGAGAGATGAGCGCCAATCCGATGGATGTGGACCTTGCTCGTCCGACATCATGGATGCAGGCGACCACAATCCGCGAGGCCAATGGCACCGAAACACCCCTCCCGACCTTCGAGAGACATCTTCTCTGTGATGAGCAGGGCCTGTTCCCCGAGGATTTCAATTCCTGGGAGGGCGAAGTGGTCCGAGCTGAGCTTGGGCGTTCAGGCACCGTCGCATGGTATCGTAACCCGTCGCGCGCCAGCCAGGACTCGCTTGGGATCATCTATGACGATGGCGGGGAGCCGAAGATCGTTCGCCCCGACTTCATTTTCTTCTCACGGCTCGCTGTTGGAAGCATCGTGGCAGACATCGTTGATCCGCACGGCATCCAATTCGCCGACGCCCTGCCCAAGCTCAAGGGCCTCGCAAAATATGCCGAGGCCAATGCCGACACCTACCGCAGGATAGATGCGGTCGCGAAGATCGGCGATACATTCAGGGGCCTTGACCTGAAGGAAGCGGCAACGCGTGCTGCAGTCTTGGCTGCCACATCCATCAGGGCGCTATATGAAGGGGCGCATGCGTCGGACTACTTGGTCTGAGCCGTTTTTTTTAGATTTGAAATGTTCGCGGTCCGGCGGGGGTGACGATTAGGGGTCGACTTTCGGGCGGATCGGGGTCAAAGAAGGGGCTTGTTTCCCTTCGAGATTCTTGTGTGATGCCGAAAACCCGTTCAAACGGTCTTGAATTTATTGTGCTGGTCGCGTTGCTGAATGCGATGGTGGCGATGTCGATTGATACGATGTTGCCGGCCATTGGCGCGATGGCGACCGAGCTCGGGGCGACGGACCCGAACAGCCGGCAATTCATCATTACGAGTTTCTTCGGCGGACTCATGATCGGGACGCTGATTTACGGGCCATTGTCGGACTCGCTCGGGCGCAAGCCGATGATTTATTGGGGGCTGGTGTTTTATGCGATTGGCGGGTTGATCTGCATGATGGCGACGAGTTTTCCGATGATCCTGATCGGACGTCTGGTCCAGGGGCTCGGGGCTGCAGGGCCGCGGATCGTCTCCATCGCCATGGTGCGCGACGGACAGGGCGGCGCAGCGATGGCGCGGATCATGTCCTTCGTGATGACGGTGTTCATGCTCGTGCCGATTCTGGCACCCTCGATCGGTCAACTGGTGCTGATGGCGGCAAGCTGGCGGATGATTTTCGCAGGCCTGGTTATGATGGGCGTGATCGCGGCGGTTTGGCTGGCGCTGAGGCAGGAGGAGACGCTACCGAAGGAGAAGCGCGCGCCGCTCTCGCTTGCGGCATTGATGGCGGCGGGGCGCGAGACGGTGACGACGCCGGTGACGATGGCCTATACGCTCGGGACGGGCTGCGTGTTCGGCAGTTTTGTGTGTTATCTCGGAACCGCTCAGCAGATTTTCGTCGAGCAATATGACCAGGACACTTATTTTCCGCTCTGGTTCGGGTGTTTTGCGGTGGCGATTGCGATCTCGATGATTTTGAACGGGCGGTTCGTGATGAAACTCGGCATGCGCCGGATTTCGAAATGGGCGCTCAGGACGAGTATTGTCGTGTCGGCCTTGTTTTTGATGGCGGGCCTGACACTAAGCGGGCATCCGCCGATGTGGATGCTGGGGCTGTATCTGTTCACGAATTTCTTCTGCTGCGGGATATTGTTCGGCAATTACAATGCGATGTCGCTGGAGCCTGTGGGGCACATTGCGGGCACTGCCGCCTCGATTTCCGGCGCGCTCTCGACGCTGTTCGCGATTGTTTCGGGCACGATCATCGGACAGGCCTATGACGGCACGGTGATCCCGCTTGCGGCGGGCTTTACCGGCCTTGGTATTCTGGCGTTTTTCGTGACCGAATGGGCGGAGTGGCGGCGCAACAAACACTGACGGTGAGAGGTAACGGAGCAAGTGTGAATACGGCGTCGATGCTTCCTGATTTCGTCGAGCGGTTGACACCCGCTTATGCTGCGTCAAAAGGGGCGATTGGGAAGCCGACGAAATCGCTTGCGGTCGCATGGGCCGGCGAGGCGTTTGTGGAGAGTTTTATCCGGTAGGGAGGGGCTGCATCAAATGACTCGAACGCCCGATTCACCACGCGCAAAGACATCGAGAAGTCCGCGACCGGGGCTCATTGTGACCTATGTGGTGCTGGTTTTCTGGTCTCTCGTGTGTCTTTTTCCGCTCTATTGGCTCGCTGTGACGTCGCTGAAGGGCGAGGCGGCGATTATAGAGCGGCCGTTTTATCTCCCCTTTGTCGATTTCATGCCGACGCTGGATGCGTGGCGGGCGGTTCTTGCCGCCGAGAACGACCATCTGGTGCGGCGGCTTTTCAATTCGCTCCTCGTGGCGATCACATCGACGGGGCTTACCATTCTAAGCGGCGGGATGGTGGTTTATGGTCTGACCCGCTTTCAATCCAAGGCAAGGCGGAACCGGTCGGGATATTGGATCGCGGCGGCGACGTGCCTCTCGGGGGCCTTTTATGCGCCTGCCGGTATGTGGCAACCCGCACTGGCGATCACGGGGGCGGTGCTGGTTCTCATCGCCTCCCGCCTGCCCGACCGCGGACAGGTTATCCCGAATGAACAGATGCTCTTTGCTCTGCTTGCAACCCGCATTCTGCCACCCGTTGTTGTTGTTCTGCCACTTTACCTGATGGCGCAGCGGCTCGGCGCACTTGATACGCATTTTGCGCTGATTGCGGCCTATAGCGCGGCCAATCTGCCCGTTGCCGTCTGGCTGATGATGCCGGTTTTCGGGACGGCGGCAACGGAGCAGGAAGAGGCGGCGCAGCTTGAGGGGGGCTCGCCGTTCGGGATCTTTTTCACGATTTTTCTGCCGATGGTGGCGGCAAGCCTCGTGGCAATCGGGCTTGTGATTTTTGTGCTGTGCTGGAACGAATATCTCTTCGCCGCCGTGCTGACCACGGACAGCGCATCGACCCTGCCGGGATGGGTCGCGGGGCAGATGTCAATCAAGGAAGCGCAAGTGGGCGGCGAAGGCGATGAATGGCCGCAACTTTCCGCCGCGATCCTGTTCATGGCCGTGCCATTGCTGGCGTTCACAGTCATAGTGCAGCGGGTACTCGGCAGAACAGCCTCGCGCATATTGTGATGGGGTGCGGGGGGATGAGGGTGCGGAATGAAATGCAATGGCGGCGCGTAGCGAACGGTTTTCGAACCTAATGACCGTTCGGGTGAGATTGGAACTCGGCCATTTTACTTGAGAAATCGCTTCATCGCCACTGCCTTGCCGGAACCTGATTTAAAGTATTGCTCCAACTCTCTGGCCGTAGTTTCGGTTTCGACCGCCACGTAGGACTTCAGCTGCATTGGCGCGCATGCTTTTGTGGATTGCACCTGACCTTTTTGGTGCGATTCGAAGCGACGTTTTAAATCCGGGGTTGAGCCGACATAGATACTGCCGTTACTCAATTCAAGAAAATAAACATACCACATATGTTCTGCTCCAGTCTCCCTACGCTCACCTGCCTACGCTAAAGCTCTGGCAGGCAGGAGCTTCGGGAGACACTCCTACGCCCAAGTTGCGGTTTCGGCTGTCAGTCCACCCAAGTGGGCGGCCTGCCACCCGAAGCCCGCAGGGCGTAGGGTGGCGGAGAGGGTGGGATTCGAACCCACGGAGCCGGATTAGGGCTCGCTCAGTTAGCAACCGAGTGCTTTCGGCCTCTCAGCCACCTCTCCACGCCTCTCGTTTAGCGTGAAGCACGCCTGATTGGCAAGTGCTTCACAGCGCTTCAACGGGACAGTTCCATCTGCCGGGAGGCGGCGGCGACAGATCAGGAGACAAGCTGGGCGAGAAGCCATTGCCGCGCCTCGCGCTGCGCCCGGGCAATCTCGTCGGTGGTCATTTCCGCGGCGAGTTCCTGCCGCAGGCGGACGGCTTCCGCATTGCCGCGCGCGGCCGCGATGTTGAACCATTTATGGGCGGTGACGCGATCCGGTATCCCTCCCCGGCCGGCGGCCGCGTCGATCCCGAGATCGGTAAACACGTCTCGCGGCAGATCTGCTGCGGACGCGGAAACATTCACTTCCATCGTCTGTTGCATGTCGTTCTCCTTGCTTGCCGCTGCTGTTCTGGCAATGGCTGATAACCTTTAGATGAAACCGCTTCCGGTTCCGGTGACGCGGACATCAAAGCGCTTGAGGTTAAAAACGACGCTAAGATTCAGGCTGAATCGGAGGCAACAAAATCCTGTCGGATTTGAGCAAAATTGTAAAAAATCGCCCAGAACGCTCAATAATCCTGTGTTTTTCGCCAAAAATGATCAAGAAGTCGACATTTTACGTCAAATACGCTGTGCCGTACCAACAGATTTTTGACTCTGTCTCAAGGTCTTCTCAGGGAAGAATACCATCCGCCGCAGGTCAGCGGGTGGCATCAGTGTTTGTCAGCGGGCCTTCTGGCCGAAGAGGACGGCTTGAGCTGCCTTGTCTTCCGCGAGATTGAGCGTTTCGTGCTCCTCGCCCTTTGCGGCAATGCCACGCTGTACGGCGGGCCGCGCCATCATCGTGTCAAACCAGCGCTTGAGATGGGGAAACTCCTCCAGCTTCTGGCCAAGCCGCTCATAGCCCTTCACCCATCCGATCGACGCCATATCGGCGATTGAATAGTTGCCGGCGAGGTATTCATGTTTGGCAAGCTGCCGCTCCATCACGCCATAGAGGCGGTTGACCTCGTTGGTGTAGCGGTTGATGCCGTATTCCACTTTCTCCGGCGCGTAGATGCGGAAATGATTGGCCTGGCCGGACATCGGGCCGAGACCACCCACCTGCCAGAACAGCCATTCCTCCACCGCGATGCGCTCGCGTTCGCCAGCCGGGTAGAATTTGCCCGTCTTGCGGCCGAGATAGTGCAAAATCGCGCCCGACTCGAAAACCGAGATCGGCGCGCCGCCCGGCCCGTCGGGATCGACGATGGCGGGAATGCGGTTATTCGGCGAAATTGCCAGAAATTCGGGCTTGAACTGGTCGCCCTTGCCGATATTCACCGTGTGGATGTTGTAGGGAAGCCCGCATTCCTCGAGCATGATGGTGATTTTCCAGCCGTTCGGCGTGGGCCAGTAATAGAGATCGATCGGGCGGGGCGAAGCAGTCATGCCAATCCTTTCAACAGTTGCGACATACGAGATATCGATCACGGAAATAGCACAATTATGGTGTACCCCAATTGAAAATCGGACATTGCGTCACAAGATTTGCGTCTAGCGAAAGAAGCTGTCATGTGAACGGGACACCGGTACCCAGACTGACGAGTGGAGAGATGCGTGGTCATTCCCGATTTTGCCCAGAATATTCTCGATTTCATCATGGCGCATCAGGACTGGGCGGCGCCTCTTGTCTTTCTGCTCGCATTCGCTGAGTCTCTTGCCTTCGTCTCGCTGCTTTTTCCCGCAACAGTGATTCTTTGGGGCGTCGGCGCGATGATCGGGATTTCGGGCATCACCTTCTGGCCGATCTGGCTGGCAGCGGCGCTCGGCGCGGGGCTTGGCGATACGGTATCCTACTGGCTCGGCTATCATTACCACGCCCAGATCGGACGCATGTGGCCCTTGAGCCGGACACCGGACCTGCTGCCGCGCGCGCATCGCCTGTTCGAGCGCTGGGGGATATTCGCGGTGTTTTTCGGCCGGTTCATCGGACCGCTCAGGGCCGTCGTGCCGCTGGTGGCGGGCACGGCCACCATGCCGCTGATCCCGTTCCAGATGGCAAACTGGCTCTCCGCCCTCGCCTGGGGGGCTGTCACCCTCGCCCCGGGCGCGTTTGGTGCTGATCTGGTCGGGGAATGGTTGAAGTGATTTGAATAAATCGATTTGCTAAAAAGTGTCATTTTTGGCACAATAAAAATCTTAAATCGCTTCAAATTGACACGCATAGTCACGCAATGAAACAGAAACACCCGCATATCAGCGAGGAAACCGTTGATGCGTTTCTTTCGGAACAGGGACTTCTCGAGACATGCGAAGACCACGCTGTCAAAAAAATCATTGCCGAACAACTGGCCGATGCCATGAAAGCACAAGGCATTACAAAATCGGCAATGGCAAACCGCATGAAAACCAGCCGCCGCCAGTTGGACAGATTACTGGATCCGGCGACGCCATCGGTGACGCTTGAGACATTGCGTCGTGCAGCAAATGCAGTCGGGCGAACCTTGAAGGTCGAGCTCGTTTAACGAGCCAGCGCCCCTCAAATCCCGAGCTTCGCCTTCAGCAGATCATTGACCGCCTGAGGGTTGGCCTTGCCGCCGGTTTCTTTCATCACTTGGCCGACGAACCAGCCGATCATGGTCGGCTTGGCCTGCGCCTGGGCAACCTTGTCGGGGTTGGCGGCGATCACTGCGTCAATTGCTTTCTCGATTGCGCCCGTATCGGTGACCTGCTTCATGCCGCGCGCTTCGACGACGCTGCGCGGATCGCCGCCCTCGGTCCAGATGATCTCGAACAGGTCTTTGGCGAGTTTGCCGGAAATCACATTCTCGCTAATCAGATCGACAATCGCGCCGAGTTGGGCTGCGGACATCGGCGAGGTGGAGACCGTCTTGCCTTCCTTGTTCAGGCGGCCAAAGAGCTCGTTGATCACCCAATTGGCTGCCGCCTTGCCGTCGCGGCCCCTGGCAACTGCCTCGTAATAATCGGCCTGATCCTGCTCCGCAATCAGCACGCCCGCATCATAGGGGGTGAGGCCGTATTCTTTGATGAAACGGGTCTTTTTGTCGTCGGGCAATTCCGGCAAATGGCGCGCCAGTTCGTCGACATAGGCTTGGGTGAATTCGAGCGGCAAAAGGTCCGGATCGGGGAAATAGCGGTAATCATGCGCTTCTTCCTTCGAGCGCATCGAGCGCGTCTCGCCTCTGACAGGGTCGTAAAGCCGCGTCTCCTGCGTGATCGAGCCGCCATCCTCCAGAATGCCGATCTGGCGGCGCGCCTCGTATTCGATTGCCTGCCCCATGAAGCGGATGGAGTTCACATTCTTGATCTCGCAGCGTGTGCCGAAGCCTTCGCCGGGGCGACGCACCGAGACATTCACATCGGCGCGCAGGGAGCCTTCATCCATATTGCCGTCGCATGTGCCCAGATACCGCAAAATGGTGCGGAGTTTCGTCACATAGGCGCGCGCCTCTTCGGATGAGCGCATATCGGGCTTCGAGACGATTTCCATCAGGGCCACGCCCGAACGGTTCAGATCGACAAAGCTCATGGTCGGTGATTGATCATGCAGCGACTTGCCTGCATCCTGCTCGAGATGCAGACGCTCAATACCCACCGTGATCTGCCCGCCGCTCTCCGGCAAATCGACGATCACCTCGCCCTCGCCCACGATCGGGCTTTTGAACTGGCTGATCTGGTAGCCCTGCGGCAGATCGGGGTAAAAATAATTCTTGCGGTCGAACACCGAGCGAAGATTGATCTGGGCCTTCAGCCCGAGGCCCGAGCGGATGGCCTGGGCCACGCAGTCCTCGTTGATCACGGGGAGCATACCGGGCATGGCGGCATCGACCAGCGATACATGGCTGTTCGGCTCGCCGCCATATTCAGCCGACGCGCCGGAAAACAGCTTGGCCTTGGAGGTTACCTGCGCATGAATTTCAAGCCCGACAATGATTTCCCAATCGCCCGTCGCGCCCTTGATGAGCTTTTTGGGATCGAGCGTTCTCGTATCAATGATCGCGTTCATGGTTTGGTGCCTGACTTGCGTTGGATAGCTGTCTTTTGTGCCGCATCGGCGCGGACGTCAAGACCCGGCACGGCTTTACGGAAGAGTGGCGGCATTGTAATATCCGACAGTCCGAGACTGTAGGGAAGTGTCCCGCCATGAATATTCAGTCACAGCCCCGCTTCGACAAAAGCACGTTTTTCAGCTGGGTCGCCCATCAGGAGCGCCGGTTCGAGCTTGTTGGTGGAAAAGTCATGATGCTTCCTTATGTCAAACGCAATCACCAGAAAATTTCGAGCAATCTGCTTCTCGCTCTGGGAAGTAAACTCGATCTTTCAAAATTTAACGTCGCCGGTGGTGATTTTGCGATCGAAACAGGCGAAAATTCGGTCCGGTTTGCCGATATCATGGTCGAGCCGGCGGGTGGCCCCGGTGACGGGATGACGGCAGTCGATGCACTTCTCCTCGTTGAAGTCCTGTCCCCTTCAACAGCGGCGACCGATTTCGGCGACAAGGTGCGGGAATATCTCGCTTTGCCCACGCTCGGCACCTATCTGATCTGCGCGCAGGATGCCCGCATGGTCTGGGTCTGGACGCGGGGAGAAACGGGTTGGCCGGAGCAACCCGAGGTTATTGAGGATCCGGCGGCGTCGATCCAAATTCCCGCTCTCGATCTGCGCCTCACTTTGGAGGCAATTTACCGGCACGTCGATCTCTGACGCGCGCGGCCAAATATCCCGCAATAC
>JBJTDR010000076.1:0-25528 GCA_046092445.1 Hyphomicrobiales bacterium
GATTGCGCTCGGCATGGGTGCGAATGTCACCGTCGTTGATCGTTCGGCCGAGGTGCTGCGGCGGATTTCTGCGCAGTTCAACGGCGCAGTGCGGACGGCCTTCTCGACACGGGATGCGGTGCAGGACTTGGCCAAGACGGCTGATCTTCTTATCGGATGCGTGCTTGTGCCGGGAGCCGAGGCACCAAAGCTGATTACGCGGGCGATGCTCAAGACCATGAAGCCCGGTTCGGTCATCGTCGACGTCGCGATCGATCAAGGCGGGTGCTGCGAAACATCGAAGGCGACGACGCATTCGGATCCGACCTATGTCGTTGATGGCGTTATCCATTATTGCGTTGCGAACATGCCGGGAGCGGTTGCGCGAACCTCTACATTTGCGCTGAACAATGGCACGCTGCCATTCGCTCTGGCCTTGGCGAACAAGGGCTGGAAGCAGGCACTGATTGATGACAAGCACCTCCGGAACGGCCTGAATGTCCATGACGGCAAGGTGACTTGCAAGCCGGTTGCTGATGCGCAGGGACTTTCTTATACGAGTGCGGAGAGCATTTTAGGGCTGTAAAACGCGACAAAACAGGCCGGATTAGGGGGAAACGTCGTTTTTTTGAAAGATCGACGTTCGTTTTGACCTTCTAATCCGGCTTTTTGAATTGGACATGTTGGAGCTTTAGTACAGTTATTTCCGGATATTTTAAACCAATTGGCGGAAATTGGACGATTTTTTACCACTCCAACGTTCCAGTTTAAGCGGACACGTTTTTTTGTCCGCTGTAACAAACAAATTTCGTTTTAGAGAACAAAACGGAAAACTTTGTGAGAACACCCTCACCGCTTGCCGCCGCGCAGGCCGGGGGCTGGGCGTTCCTGGATGACGTTGCGACGGAAGCGGAAGAGTGCGGCTGGCCGTCCCCTCGTCGTGGTTTGCCCGCCTGTCGGTTCGACGAGGGCGCCGTTCTCGACGAGGCGGCGGAAATTCTGCTTGTGAAGATGGCGACCGGAAATCGCTTCGACGGTGCGTTGGAGGATTGTCAGGGTAAATTCGGCAGGCATCAATTCGAAGACAACGGGACGGTATTTGAGTTTGGCGCGAAGCCGCCCCATCGCTGTGGCGAGGATGCGGCGATGGTCGTGACGCATGGGATCACCAAAGGCAGAGACTGAATGCCGAAGGCCGGCATCGTCGCGACCATCGCGAGCGGCTTCAAAGAGGAGCCCGGCTTCGTAGAGCAGTTCGTAACGATCAAGAACTTTCTCCTCATCCCACGGGCTAGAGCCGGTCCCGAAGCAAAGGTTGAGACGCTCGCTGCGCGTCAAGGCGCGCAGACGCGTATCGGTCCGCTCGGACTCTTTATCGCCGGCCCATTTTTCGAGAGCGGGAAGCATGGCGGCATCAAGCAAGGCCGGACGGCCACCGCGCCAGTCTTCCCACGGGAAATAGCGATACCAGGATTTAAACGCTGCATTTGCCGGGAGCGCCGCTGCGCGTGGCGACGCGATGCGGGTCAACGCCAGATAGCCGATTGAGACGATGTGCGCGGAAAGATCATCAGGGGTTGCGTGGCGGCCCCGGTCCCCGAAGGTGTAGAGCTGCTCAACATAGCCGAGCGAAAGGCCGGTTTGATCGGACACAAAGGCACGCAGGGCGATTTCCAGTGTGCGATCTGCAATCGGGTCGAACTGGCCATAGGGAAGCCCGTCCTCCTCACCTGCTGTCAGCGACACGAGAATTGTCGGCGCATCGCGTTCAACGGCGACGATTGCTGCCGCAAGGCCGATTTCGATGGGCGTATCGCCAACCCGCGCCGCCATGTTGCTAATCCAGCGATAATTGGAAGGGCGTACCCTCAAATGCGTCAGCCCCCCGGCCAATCGCCGCGATGGCGCGGGTCATGCGCCCTCCCCGCCCCAGCAAAGCGTCCGCGGCGGCGATCAGGCTCGGGTTCGGCGTCGCACTCGGTGCGACGGTGCGCAGACGCTGTGCCAACATTTCCTCGTCAAGGGACGGGTTCAAGGCGCTGGCCGTGATGTAGGCGGCCGCCGTCGAGCGGCTGATACCCGCCCAACAATGGATGACGATGGGATGCGCACGATCCCATGCGCGGACAAAGGCGAGCAGACGTTCGACATGTTCGGCACCGGGAAGAATATGGCCATCAAGCGGCGCGGAAATATCGCTGACACCGATAAAAAGATGGCGATCTTCCCGGATTGACGGTGGACGCTCGACCACAGTTGCGGCGTTGATCAAGGTCACGACATGGCTCGCGCGCGTCGCCTCAACAGTCTCGACAAGACGGGATAACGAGGAAACGTGAAGTGTGGGCATTGGAAAACTTTCATCCGGGAAGCAACGCGCTTAAGTGTAATCATGACACAGCACACGCCAAAACACAGGTCTCAAAATACGATGCGACGAGGCTACCCCCAGACTTCAACGTGTGGATGACAGATTTTCAAACCGATCAACAAAGCGCTGCTTGGCCTGATCTGCCGACCATGAGTCCATAAAATCGCCGATGAGTGACGGGTCGAGGCGTTGCCCGCCAAAGAACTTGTTCGCCTCACTCTCGGTGAAACCGGCGAGCCGGGTGGCTTCGATCCATGCGGCGGCGCGGTCGGCCGCTTTGAGGGCTTTGACCACACCATCGGGAAGAACAGGTGCGAGACCGAACCGGATGTGAATTGCCGCGAGAAGACGGTGCTCGACCTCTTTGTAATTGGAGCCGATCACCGCTTTGAAGGGCGAGATCATGTCGCCAATGACGTATTCAGGCGCATCATGCAGGAGGGCCGCGAGGAGATCGGTATTGTCGAGGCCGGGATCCGCAGTTCGGGCACAGGCTTCGACCAGCAAGGAATGCTGGGCGACGGAAAAGATCGTCGAGCCACTCGTCTGGCCGTTCCAGCGGGCGACGCGGGCGAGGCCGTGGGCGATATCTTCGATCTCGATATCGAGCGGCGACGGATCGAGCAGATCAAGACGCCGACCGGAGAGCATGCGTTGCCATGCGCGGGGTGGCACCTGCTTGCGCGGCATCAGAGACGTCGCTCCAGCGTTTTGACCTCGTCGTGACGGAAGCATCCGACGAGGTGGTCATTGACCATGCCGACAGCCTGCATGAACGCATAAACGATGGTGGGGCCGCAAAAGGCGAAACCACGCGCCTTCAAATCCTTCGACAGGCGGCGGGAAATCTCGGATTCTGTGGGAATATCAGCCATGGTGCGAGGTTGATTATTAATGACGCGCCCGTCACAAAAATCCCAGAGATAGGTTGAAAACCCTTGCTTTTCCAGAATATCGAGAAAAACCCGCGCGCTTTTGACAGTCCCTTCGATTTTGCCGCGATGGCGGATAATGCCGGCATCATTCAACAGGGCACCGATCTTTTCGGGCGTGTAGCGGACGATTTTTTCAGCATCGAAACCATCAAAGACGGTGCGAAAATGCTCGCGCTTCCGAAGGATCGTGATCCAAGACAGGCCTGCCTGAAAGCCGTCCAGCACAAGCTTTTCGAACAAAGCGCGGTCATCATAGTCGGGGACGCCCCAATCCTGATCGTGATAGGCGACATAGAGCGGATCGACGCCCGGCCAAGGGCAGCGAATTTTACCGTCAGGATGCTCTATGACGCCCTTCATGCGTGGCTGGCTCCTTCGAGAATTGCCGGCGGCACCCATTCGGGACGAAGAATGCGGAGCGGCAGACCGCCAGCCGACAGGGGTTCGCCCGCAGCCATTGCCTCCTGAACGCGATCAAGGCGCAGCAGGGCAATGGCGTGGCCTTCGGGAGCCGATGACCCGAGCGTACCGACCATTTTTGTTCCTGCATGGATCTCGACACCTTCGGGTGCTGATACACCGGCAGGAAACTGAACAAGCACGGACCGCGTGCGCGCTGTGCCGCGATGATGCGTGCGGGAGACAATCTCCTGCCCGACATAGCAGCCCTTTCTGAAATCGACGCCATTCAGCAAATCCATATCGGCCTCATGGGGGAACGCATCCGAATAGGTGAAGTCCTTGCCACCTTCAGGGATGCCGAGCATGATCCGGTGCGTCTGCCAGAGCGATGCGGGATGAGATGCGAGGCTTGAAGCCAGCGCCTGATCGACGATGAGACGGGAACCAAGCGGGGCAAAGCGGGGATCCGTGAAGGCTACTCCATTTTCAGTCTCGGGGTTCGCGTCGTCCCAACAGGCGAGAATGGCATGCGTGCCGGAAAGATCGGCAATGGCGACCTTTGCCCTGAGCTTATAAAAACCGAGACGTTTTGCGAGTTCGGGAGCAAGAGCTTTTGGGCAATCAATCCAGAAGTCATCGTCGGTGTGATGCGATGCGATGACAAAAAAGTCGGCAATGATTTTGCCCTGAGGGGTGAGCAAGGCGGCAAACCGCGCTTCGCCGCGGCCAAGTGATTCGATATCGTTGGTGACAAGACTGTGGAGAAAATGCCGGGCGTCTTCACCCGTCACACGGAGAACGCCGCGATCCGAGAGTTGGCTTACAGGCATAGGACTTCTCCGAATCGTGTCGTGACCAATTCAGGCAGGCTGGATCGTGCAGAGATTGCTTTCATAATGGTCGTTTTAGTCGAGTGCGTGATCCTTGACGATTGTTTTTTGCATTGACTAGCCTGCTTCCCATGACGCACCAAGATATTACACTCACGGTATGACGCGCATGGCAAAAACTTTCGACATGGTGCTCAAGGGCGGAACAATCGTCAATCAGGATGGCGAGGGGCTGTGTGATGTGGGGATCAAAGGCGGACGGATTGCAGCACTTGGCACGCTCGACGCCGCCTCAGCCGGTAGGGTTATCGACTGCACCGGCCTTCACGTGCTGCCGGGCGTGATCGATACCCAAGTGCACTTCCGGGAACCGGGCCTGATGCACAAGGAGGATCTCGAAACAGGATCATTAGCCGCCGTGATGGGTGGCGTGACGACCGTGTTCGAGATGCCGAATACCGATCCGCAAACGACCAACGCCGAGACGCTTGCCGACAAGGTGAAGCGGGGCACGCACCGGATGCATTGCGATTTCGCGTTCTGGGTTGGCGGAACGCACGAAAATGCCGCTGAGCTCAAAGAGCTGGAGAGATTGCCGGGGGCGGCAGGTGTCAAGGTTTTCATGGGGTCATCGACCGGATCGCTGCTGGTGGAAGACGATGCGGGAGTGGAAGCGATTCTCTCGCAGATCGGACGGCGGGCAGCGTTCCATTCGGAAGACGAGATGATGCTGCGCGAGCGGCGCGATCTCAGGTTTGAAAATGATCCGATGTCGCACCCCGTCTGGCGCTCGGCAGAGGTGGCGATGCGTTGCACGGAACGTCTCGTAAGGATTGCCCGCAAGACGGGCGCGCGCATTCATGTGCTGCATATTTCGACGGCAGAGGAAATGCGGTTTCTGGCCAAGCACAAGGATGTCGCAAGCTGCGAGGTGACACCGCATCATCTGACGCTCTTGGCGCCGGAGTGCTATGAACGGCTCGGGACTTTGGTGCAGATGAACCCGCCCGTGCGGGATCTCGCGCACCGCGACGGGTTGTGGTGGGGCGTGGCGCAGGGAGTTGCGGATATTCTGGGCTCCGACCACGCGCCGCATACATTGGAAGAGAAGGCGAAGCCCTATCCGGCCTCGCCCTCGGGCATGACGGGTGTTCAAACGCTGGTGCCGATCATGCTCGACCATGTGACTGCGGGGCGGATGTCGCTCGAGCGTTTTGTGGATATGACGAGCGCGGGGCCGGCCCGGCTCTTCGGCATTGCCGGCAAGGGACGGATTGCCGTCGGCCATGATGCGGATGTGACGGTGGTTGATCTGAAGCGGCGGGAGACAATCCGCAATTCATGGATCGCGTCGCGTAGCCAGTGGACACCCTATGACGGTGTGACGGTGACGGGGTGGCCGGTCGGAACGATCATCCGCGGCAATCGCGTGATGTGGGAGGGCGAGCTGGTGGCCAAGTCGCAGGGCGAGGTGGTCAGATTCTCGGAAACCTTAACGCACGAGTGACGTCTCTGACATGACGCGCACAGCTTTCTCGAGAATGCCGGAAAGCCCCTTTGTGACGGCAAGTCCGCCAAGCGAAGCAGGGTCAGTCCACTGCACGGCAGCAGCCTCGGGGCCGGTTTGCGGCTCGCCGGAGACCCATTCAGCGGCGAAGGTATTGACGACGAAATGGCGGCGAATCTTGTCCTCCGCGTCACGCTCGATGACTTCGACATGGCCGACAAAGCCGATGATGCGGGCCTCGACAACCACTTCCTCCATGAGTTCGCGCAGAGCGGCCTCTTCAAGCGTTTCGCCGATCTCGACGAGGCCGCCGGGGAGCGAGAACACATGGGCGCCCGGCGGATTGACGCGCGCGGCCAAGAGGACTTTCCCTTCGCGGAACACGGCGACGGAAGCGGCGATGATCGGGCGCGGGGGATAGAGGCGGTCGCTCACACGTGCTGTCCGCCATTGATATGGATTTCTGCGCCGTGCACATAGCTCGATTGGTCGGTGCAGAGAAAATAGATCGCTTTGGCAACTTCTTCCGGCGTGCCGAGTCGGCGGAGCGGGATCTGGGCGACGATTTTGTCGGTGCCGGGGGAGAGGATCGCGGTGTCGATCTCGCCGGGCGAAATGGAGTTGACGCGGACGCCGTGCGGGCCGAAATCGGCGGCCATTTCGCGGGTGAGACCGGCGAGCGCGGATTTGGAGGTGGCGTAGGCGGCGCCGGCGAAGGGATGGACGCGGGAGCCGGCGATCGAGGTGACGTTGACGACGGAACCTTTCGCCTCTTTCAGCTGGTCGAGCAGGCCGCGGGCGAGCATGACGGGCGCGAAGAAATTGACTTGGAAGACCGACTGCCAGTCCTTGAGAGATGTTTCGATGGTGCCGAGACGGCTGCCGCCCGGGCCTTTCGGTGAAATACCGGCATTGTTGACGAGGGCGTCGAGACGGCCATCTTTGAGGCGGTTGCGGATTTCAAGGATGGCGGCTTCGGTGCTGACAGGATTGGCAAGGTCGACCTGAATGTGATCCTCGGGGCCCATCTCCCACGGGCAATTTTCGGGGAAGGGATGCCGGGAACAGGTGATGACGCGCCAGCCGGCGGCGGAAAAGCGCTTGACGGTGGCATGGCCGATTCCGCGGCTTGCGCCCGTCAACAGCATGGTGCGCGAAGGACCATTATCTTTAGGTTGCGGCATGGTTCGTCCTTTATCATTCCAACTTGCAGTCTCGCGCTGCGTGATCTTCCATTTAGGGGTAAAGGCGGTGCTTGGTCCAGTCTCCGTTTGGCTCGGCGCGCGAGAAGGTGATGCGGTCGTGCAGGCGGAAGGGGCGGTCATGCCAGAACTCGATGGCGACGGGCATGATGCGAAAGCCTGTCCAGTGCGGCGGGCGAGGCACGGTGCCGACGGCATATTTTGCGGCGTTGACGGCAACGGCCTTCTCGAGTGCGAAACGGCTTTCGAGCGGACGGGATTGCTGGCTGGCCCATGCGCCGATGCGGCTATCGCGCGGGCGGCTCTGGAAATAGGCGTCGGCCTCGGCATCGCTGACCTGCTCGACCGGGCCGCGAACACGCACTTGGCGATGCAGGCTCTTCCAGTGGAACACAATGGCTGCCTTTCGGGAGGCGAGTAGCTGCGTGCCCTTCGCGGAGCCGGTATTGGTGTAGAAAACGAAGCCTTGCGGATCATAACCCTTCATCAGCACCATGCGGACATCCGGCATGCCTGCGGGATCAACGGTGGCGAGTGCCATGGCGTTCGGATCATTGGGTTCGGATGCCGTGGCGTCGTCAAACCATTGCCGGAACAGTTCGAAGGGCTCTTGCGCCTTGGTGAAGTCACTGTCTGTTAAGGGTTCCACTATAAATTTTCCGGCTGATTGATCGTGTTCTGATGAACGGACCTTTAGAGTATCATGCGTCAGGTGGGTGAAGTCTCTATAGCAAAGTCGAGCGAAATTGAAACGAATGGTTTGCAGCTGTGCGCCAGACATGTTCGTCTTGTCGGCATCTTTGCTATAACATTGCTGCTGGGCGGGTGCGGTCATGACAGTTCACTTTTTGGCACCATTTCCGACTCGATGATGCCACTCACGACAGGTTCGATCGTGAAAAGTTCAACGCCGCTCTCGGGAGAATTGACACCGCACGATTGGTCGATTGCGAACCCCGCTCTGACGGCTGCCCTCGAGTCCGACATCGGCGAACGCATTAAATGGACCGACCGTGAAGCACGCAGAAGCGGTGACTTCATGGCAATCGGTGGTCTCTCCGTTTACAATGATATCTTGTGTCGCTCATTCGAGGCGCGTCTTGTCGCCGATGGAACGGCGACCCTGAAAATCAGAGGCATCGCCTGCCGCGGGGTAGCGGGTACGTGGAGAGTGATCGAGGATCATAGTGCGACCCTCTGACCTGATGCGCTTCAGCATTTGACCAATATTGCGAATTGATATGACAAACGCCATATAGAGAGCGAATGAAGTATCTCGAAAATCAGACACGCACCCGCAAGGTCCAGCATGCGCGATCCCTACACTGTTCTGGGTGTTCCCAAATCCGCCGCGGAGGCAGATATCAAACGAGCCTTCCGCAAGCTCGCGAAGTCCCTCCACCCCGACTACAATGTCAATGATCCGAAGGCGAAGGAAAAATTTTCGGAGCTGAACAGTGCCTATGAAATTCTGGGCGATGCCGAAAAGCGGAAGCAGTTTGATAGCGGAGAAATTGATGCGCAGGGCAAGCCGAAGCATCCCGGTTTTGGCGGACATGGGTTCGATCCATGGGGCGGGCGTCACGCGGGAGCGGGACGCGGTGCGGGCTTTCAGGCTGGCGGATTTGATGCCTCCGATATTTTTGCGGATTTCTTTCGGGCAGGTCGTGGCGGTGCTGGTTTCAATACCGGTACGCGTCGGAGGCAACCTGCACCCGGCGCCGATGTCAGAATTGACTCGACGATTTCATTTTCGGATGCGCTGAAGGGAACGAAGGTTCGTGTCACGCTCCCGTCGGGTAAAACAATCGAAGTGGCAGTGCCTGCCGGTGTAACCGAGGGCAAAGTCATCAGATTGAAACAACAGGGGATGCCGAGCGCCGAGGGCGGGCCGCATGGCGATGCCTTTGTGACCGTACATGTGGCCGGAGACTCTCGGTTTGTAACGGAGGGCAAAAATCTCCGGGTGCGCGTGCTGGTTCCGCTAGAAGATGCGGTTCTTGGCGGCAAGGTGCTTGTGCCGACGCTTGAGGGAACGGTTGAAATTTCTGTGCCACCCTATAGCTCGACCGGGCAGACCTTGCGATTGCGCGGCAAGGGCTTACCCTCCGAATCAGGTGCCGGTGATCTCTTGGTGACCATCGACGTCATCCTGCCGAAAACACCGGATCTGGAGTTGGAAGTACTGATGAGACGTTGGCGGGACAATAAGCCGAGACAACGACCGTAGAAATTGCAGGGGCGTTGCGGCGGGGGAAGTTTGAATGGCCATACTCGAGAAAATCGCGGTTGAGGGACGCGTTGAGGCATGTCTCGTAAACCCTGACCGGAATACCGGACTTGAAAAAGCGCGATGCGATTCGTTAACGATTATGTTTGACGGCATTGCGGGCGATTGCCATTCGAGCCGGATTATGGCGTCGGACAGCCGGACACTGAAGCAATATGTGCGCGGAACTCAGATCAGTAACAGCCGTCAAGTGTCGATTGTATCGGTTGAGGAATTGGCGCTGATTGCCGCCGATCTCGGTATAGCAGAGGTCTTGCCTGAATGGGTGGGCGCAAATCTTCTCGTTTCGGGAATTCCCGATTTTACGCTGCTGCCACCATCGACGCGGATGATGTTTTCATCGGGTGCGACATTAATTGTCGATCTTGAAAACCAGCCTTGCAGGTACCCCGCAGATGTCATTGAAACCTATCATCCCGGGCACGGACGAGCGTTTCCGACGGTTGCGACGCATCGCCGGGGGATTGTCGCAAGAGTGGAACGAGAGGGAATGATCAGGAATGGTGACACGATCACGCTGTTCATTCCGCCGCAACGGATTTACGGGCACGCCAAGCCTGCACCCGCAAAAGGGCAAACCAACGTGACGGCCTAGACGGTCACCTGCGTTCCGACTTCAACAACGCGTCCGGTCGGGATCTGGAAAAAGCTGGTTGCATCGACTGCATTACGGGCAAGGCCGATGAACAATCGATCCTGCCAAAGCGGCATGCCGGAATGAGCGGCTACCTTGATCGAGCGTCGTGAAACGAAAAACGATGTCGACATGATATCGAAAATCCAACCATGCTTCCGCGCGATCGCCAGACCGCGCGGGACGTTGGGGGTTTCCATGTAGCCAAATTTCATACAGACCTTGCTGAAATGGGGACTTATCTGCTCGATCTGGACACGGGTTTCATCGTTGACACGCGGCGTGTCGACGGTTGTGACCGTGAGGATGACGTTTTTTTCGTGCAGGATCTTGTTATGTTTCAAATTATGCAGCAGCGAGGTGGGAGCTGAATTGGGATCACTCGTCAAGAATACGGCGGTACCGGCAACAAAATGGGGAGGACGTTTCTCCAGGCTTCTGATCAAATCGCCGAGCGGCACCTCTCCCTGCCGTGTTTTCTCCGCAAGAATACGAGTCCCCTGGCGCCATGTCACCATGAGGACCACCAGCCCTACGGCAAATGCAAGCGGAACGTAGGCCCCCTCAAACAATTTCAGCATATTGGCAGAAAAGAACGTCAGATCGATCAACAGAAAAGGCATGACCAGCGCGGCGGCAGCAGCGGCATTCCATTTCCACAGGCGCCAGATTACGATGAATGCGAGCGTCGCATCAACGACCATCGTTGTTGTGACGGCTATGCCATAGGCAGATGCGAGTGCCGTTGACGTCTTAAAAACGATTACCAGCAGCACAACGCCGATCAGCAGCAGCGAATTGATCTGCGGCAGATAAATCTGGCCTGCATGCGACTCGGACGTGAAGCGAATCTCCATCCGAGGCAGGAGGCCGAGTTGAACCGCCTGGCGGGTGAGCGAAAATGCTCCGGTGATCACTGCCTGACTGGCAATGACCGTTGCAGCGGTTGCCATGAGCACGACCGGAACGGTGGCCCAGTCGGGGTAGAGCTGGAAAAACGGGCTCGTGGCGGCTTCGGGATGGGCCAGAACCAATGCACCCTGTCCGAAATAATTTAGAATGAGGCACGGAAAAACAAAGCATAACCATGCCATGCGGATCGGAATTTTTCCAAAATGTCCAAGATCCGCGTAGAGCGCCTCCCCGCCGGTGACGGCAAGAAAGACAGCACCCAGTGTGATGAGGCCGATGACCTTGTGTTCGATGACAAAGAAAAATCCGTGCAGCGGATTGAGTGCGGATAGCACGTCGAGGTCATCGCTGATGTGCATGATGCCACCTGCAGCAAGCATCAGAAACCAGAGAACCATGACGGGACCGAAAAACGATGCCATCCGGGCTGTACCACGGCTCTGGACCGCGAACAGAGCAATCAGAATGAACAGAGTGATCGGGATTACATAGGGACCGAAAGCGGGCGTTATCAGCTTGACGCCTTCGACAGCGGAAAGCACCGAAATGGCGGGCGTGATGATCGAGTCGCCATAAAACATGGCTGCCCCGATGACTCCTAGAAAAAACACGAGGTTCTTGCCGCGCCCGAGAGCTCGCTGACACAGTGCCATGAGTGACAAGGTTCCACCTTCGCCATTATTGTCGGCACGCAGGAGGATCAAGACATATTTGGCTGTCACAACGAGAACGAGCGCCCAGACGATAAGCGACAAAACCCCGAGCACTGCCTCGCGCGGGATCGGCGGAATCGTTCCGTCCGCAGCAACGTGATGGGCACCTACGGCAGCAAGCAGTGCTTCGCGAAAAGCATAGAGCGGACTCGTCCCGATATCGCCGAATACAACACCGATACTACCGATGGCCAGCGACCAGAAGTGGCGCTGATGGACGGCCTGGTGCTGCTCCGGAACAGGGTGCGAAGCGATGTCGGATGAGTATTCGTGAGGCATGACTTCTTGTGAATGGTCGCCGATCAGCCTCGGCGTGCGGCTTATATCATTTTCTGGTGGAGTTACTAGAGCCAATGATCATCGTTTGCACGTGTAACGCTCGGTGATGAAAATTGATCATGTACTATCAACAGGCCTAACGCTTAAGACTTCCGATTTCCACAACCTTCAGCTAAGTAGTCTGACCAGTGTAATCATCCTGCTATTCAACTCGGATCTTCAAATCGTATGGACTCAGATCGAACTGCCGCACGACCAATCCTCGAAGGCAAGCGAGGGCTTATCATGGGCCTCGCCAATAACCGCTCGATCGCCTGGGGGATTGCCCAGTCTGCACGCGCAAACGGCGCCGAGCTCGCGTTCACCTATCAGGGTGAAGCGCTTGAAAAGCGGGTGCGCCCGCTCGCCGAAGAGCTCGGCGGTGTCGTCGTCGGCCATTGCGATGTGACAGATCCTGCATCAATCGATGCAGTTTTCGATGTCGTGAAACAAAAATGGGGCACGATTGATTTTGTCGTGCATTGTATCGCGTTCTCGGACAAGGACGAATTGACCGGTCGTTATATTGAAACGTCGGAAGCCAACTTCACAAAATCGCTGCTGATTTCATGTTATTCATTCACAGCTGTGGCGCAGCGGGCAGAAAAATTGATGCCGAATGGCGGCTCGCTTTTGACGCTGACCTACTACGGTGCCGAAAAATGGATGCCGCATTACAATGTGATGGGTGTCGCAAAAGCAGCGCTCGAAGCTTCCGTGCGGTATCTCGCTGCCGATCTCGGACCGAAAAATATTCGAGTAAATGCGGTCTCGGCTGGCCCGATCAAGACCTTGGCAGCCTCGGGAATTGGTGATTTCCGCTATATTCTGAAGTGGAACGAGTATAATTCGCCGCTGCGCCGGACGGTTACAATCGAGGAAGTCGGCGATAGTTCGGTGTTTTTGCTGTCGGATATGGCCCGCGGGATTACGGGCGAAATCCAGCATGTGGATGCGGGATATCATATCGTCGGGATGAAAAACCCGGAAGCACCGGACATTACACTCGACAAGGGCTGACGGGGATGACGTCCCTGCCCCGTATTTTGTTTGTCCGACATGGCGAGACTGACTGGAACGCCGAAGGCCGGTTACAGGGGCAGAAGGATACGCCGCTCAATGCACTTGGTCGTGTGCAGGCGGAAGAAGCGGGGCGTCGACTTGGAACGCTCGCTTCCAATATCGATGCCCTCCCCTGGATTGTCAGTCCGCTTTCGCGGACGCGGGAGACGGCAGAAATCGCCCGGAAAGCGTTGAGCCTTGATCCCACCGAGTTCGTGCTCGAAGAACGGGCGAAGGAACTGACTTTCGGTAGCTGGGAAGGCTACACTTGGAAGGAACTTCGGAAGCAGGACGCGAACGCCGAAAAGCGAAGGGCTGCCGATAAATGGGAGTTCGTTCCGCCCAAAGGTGAGAGCTATGCGATGCTTGCCAACCGGCTGAAGCCTTGGATCGAGACGATTACCGTCGAGAGCGTGATTGTTTCGCATGGTGGCGTGGCACGCGCGCTGATGGCAATGATTGGCGGAATGACGACTGATACGGCGCCGCAGCAGGATGTGTGGCAAGGGCGTGTCTTGGTTTTCGAGGCGGGCGGCTGCCGCTGGGTGTGAGACAAGGCGGGATTTGACCCGTTCGGCCAGCGCTTATAAAAGAATCGTGTCATACGAAAGCGATACCGATGTCTCATAACAGTTTCGGCCATTTTTTCCGCGTCACCACCTTTGGCGAAAGCCACGGGGTTGCGATTGGCTGCGTGGTGGATGGCTGCCCGCCGCTGATCCGGCTGAAGGAAGCTGATATCCAGATCGAGCTTGATCGCCGCAAGCCGGGGCAGTCGCGCTTCACCACGCAGCGGCGCGAGGCTGATCGGGTCAAAATCCTCTCGGGCGTTTTTTCGGATGATCGCACGCCTGAACAAGTCACGACCGGGACCCCGATTGCATTAATGATTGAGAATACCGACCAGCGTTCGAAAGATTACGGCGATATTCGAGATACCTACCGACCGGGACACGCCGATTTCACCTATGATGCGAAATATGGCATTCGCGATTATCGTGGCGGTGGTCGCTCTTCCGCGCGCGAAACGGCGGCGCGGGTTGCAGCGGGAGCGATTGCCCGCAAGATCATTCCAAACGTCATCATTCGCGGCGCGCTGGTGCAAATGGGACCGCACAAAGTGGATCGTTCGCGATGGGATTGGGAGCAAGTCCACAACAACCCGTTTTTCTGCCCTGACGCCGAGATGGCGAAGTTCTACGAGGGTTATCTCGACAGCATCCGCAAATCCGGCTCCTCGGTCGGGGCTGTGATCGAAATCGTCGCTGAAAACGTGCCCGCGGGTTGGGGTGCGCCGATTTATAGCAAGCTTGACGCCGATCTGGCATCCGCTTTCATGGGGATCAACGCTGTGAAAGGTGTCGAAATCGGCGACGGGTTTGCCGCCGCCAGCCTTACGGGCGAAGAAAACGCCGACGAAATGCGCGCAGGACCTGACGGGAATCCGCACTTTTTGGCCAATCATGCGGGCGGGATTTTGGGCGGTATTTCAACGGGGCAGCCGATTGTAGCGCGTTTTGCCGTGAAACCGACGTCGTCGATTCTCACGCCGCGCCAGACGGTTGATAAGACAGGCCATGAGACGGATATTCTCACCAAAGGCCGCCACGACCCGTGCGTGGGTATTCGCGCCGTACCGGTTGGCGAGGCGATGATGGCGTGTGTGCTGGCGGATCATTTCCTGCGGCATAGGGGGCAGGTAGGGTGAGGTTGTCCAGTTGTATCTTATCGAATAATTTAGTTATACTAAATTTTTGAACCATTATTTCCAAAATTGAATTGAAATGAATTCTGGATCGGATTAGATCGCTCCGATGAAACTTGCTGTCTGGCTCAAAAAGAATGCGATCAGCCGTGTGGATTTTGCGCGCCGGATCGGTGTGTCGCCCGGGGCGATAACGCAGATGTGCAATAATGAGGCAGCGTGGCTTTCGCGCGAGACGGCGGAAACCATCGCACGTGCGACCAAAGGCGCCGTGACGCCGAATGATTTTCTCCCGATCACAGAAAACAACACCAAGAGAACCAACATGCCGCACAGTGTGACCGAGGCGATCGAGGCTTTCGCGAAGGGCGAGATTGTGATCGTGACCGATGATGATGATCGCGAGAATGAGGGCGACCTCATCTGCGCGGCGATCCATTGCACGCCGGAGAAGATGGCCTTCATCATCCGCAATACGTGCGGGATTGTTTGCGCGCCGCTGAGTTCGGACACGGCCAAGCGCTTGCATCTCACGCCGATGGTGGCCTCGAATGATGCGCCGCTCGGAACCGCTTTCACGGTGACGGTCGATGTGAGGCATGGGCTCACGACCGGAATTTCGGCCGAGCAGCGCTCGAATACAGTGAGGGCGCTGGCGAATGGCAATATGGGCGCGGATGATTTTGTGCGTCCGGGGCATATTTTTCCGCTGATCGCGAAGGATGGCGGCGTGCTGATGCGCTCGGGGCATACGGAAGCAGCAGTCGATCTCTGCAAACTGGCGAACCTGCCGCCCGTCGGCGTGATCTGCGAGCTGGCTAACGATGACGGCACCGTGATGCGCGGCGCGCAGATTGATGCGTTTGGCGAAAAGCATTCGATCAAGCGGATTTCGGTGGCTGATCTGATCGCCTACCGGCAGGCGCGCGAGAAACTTGTCGAGCGTGTGGCGACGTTTCCGGTGAAAACGGAAATTGGCGAACTGACTGGCTATGCGTTTGTGACGCCGTTTGATCCGGTGCATCATTTCGCATTCGTGCATGGCCGGATCGGCGATGGCAAAGGGGTGCCGACGCGGTTGCATCGAGCAGACGTACTGGCGGACGTATTCGGTGGCGGCACGAATATCAGTGCGGCCTTGAGGACATTCGCAGCGAAAGGTCGCGGCGTGCTGGTTTATCTGCGTGACGGGACATCGGGCGTTCCGCTGCAATCGCTTGGCGACAAGGGGTCGGATGCGGTGCGCCAGCAGCAATGGCGGGACGTGGGACTTGGCGCGCAAATCTTGAAAGATCTCGGCGTCGTCTCGATCATCAATCTCGCATCGAGCAGCAGGTCTTATGTCGGGTTGGCCGGCTTTGGCATCGAGATCGAGGATAGCGAGCCGCTGGGGAGCTAGATCACGCTCCTTCGCCGTCAATCGCCCATGCGCGCATGATTAAGTGGGCGATGGCGATGGGCGGCGGGCAGGTAAGTCCGTCCGGATGCGTACCATCGAGCATGGCGCTGACTTCCGACCGGCTGAACCAGCGGGCGTCTTCGAGCTCGTCGTGATCAATGGTGAGCGCGTCGGTGAGCGCCTCGCCAATACATCCAATCATCAGCGAGCCCGGAAACGGCCATGGCTGGGAGGCGAGATAGCGGACCGAGCCGGTTTTGATGCCGGCCTCCTCCTCCAATTCGCGACGGACGGCGCTTTCCATGGTCTCGCCCGGCTCGATGAATCCGGCAAGGCACGAATACATGCCCGGCGGAAAACGGGACTGGCGGCCGAGAACGCATTTTTTGCCCCGCACAGCCATCATGATGGCGACGGGGTCGGTGCGTGGGAAGTGCTCGGCCTCGCATGAGGGGCAGACACGCTTCCAGCCGCCACTGGCGAGCGCGGAGGGCTGGCCGCAGACGGCGCAGAACCGATGGCGGCGATGCCAGTAAAGGAGCGATTTAGCCTGCGCCAACGGCCCGAGAATTTCCGGCGGCAAAAGGCCCTGAACAGCGATCGACCGTAAATCGAGGACGAGAAGATCATCGCGCCCCTGATGGGTCTCGGGTTCCTGCGCATCAAGTTGAAGCCCGAACAGTGCGCGTTTGCCATCGTGACCGAGGAACACGCGTTCGCGGGTTGTGCCGAGATGCTCGGCCTCTGTGAGATCGAACAGCGCGTCGAGATGATCGCCGTTGCGCTTCAGGATCGGGATATCGCCGGCGAGGACAAAGGTGCGTGCTTCCGGGGATATCGCAAGGCTGGCCATAAACTCGGCGTCATCGCGGCGGGCGGCCATGCGGTCCAGCGGATTTTCGGCATAGCCGAGGGTTGCCGAACGCTCCGAACGGTACGCAGATGACATCAAAGATACCCCAAAGCAGCCGAAAGACGCGCGGCAAGGACTTGGCCCGCGTCTGGTTCGTAGGGGATACGATCACCGACACCCCATACCGGACGCGGCCATGCGGCATCATCAAGCGAGCGGGCGATAACATGGACATGGAGTTGCGGAGCGACATTACCGAGTGCTGCGACATTCAGCTTATGGGGTGAAAATTCGCGCTGCATCATCTCCGACACATCCTCGATTTCACGCCAGATGCGGGCGCGATTGGTCATATCGAGATCAATGAACTCACGGATATCAGGCAGGCGCGGCACCAAGAGCAGCCACGGATAGCGGGAATCATTCATCAGCAAAACACGGCTGAGGCTGAGGTCGCCAACCGGGATCGTATCGGCAATGAGGCGGGAATCGAGTGTAAACTGGGTCATGGGCACCTTGTAGCGCAGGCACGGCGACCTCGCTAGGTCGATTATCGAGGATTGAGCGGCCCAAATATCGAACGGAAAACGTTTCAACTCAAAAGCGTGCACCGAATAAAGTGTCGCATAAAGTCGCGCGGAATGCTTGTCTTTTGTGGCTCAATACCCGATATAGGGGGCGGGAGGTTGGTGGTGGACGTACCACTCGCCAACCGGGTCAGGTCCGGAAGGAAGCAGCCCTAACGAGCACGGGCGGGTCTCCGTCCAGCCTCCCACCCCCTATTCTCCCGCAAGCGGATTTTTCCCGCCGAGGACCACGCCGCCCATGAGTGATACGTCGGACAGTGACGTGATCCGGGACGATCTGACGATCCCGATGTTTGGCGACACTCCGGCGCCGGCACAGCCTGTGGTCAGCTCCTCTGCCTATCGTGTTCTTGCCCGCAAATACCGGCCGCAGACCTTTGATGATCTGATCGGGCAGGATGCGATGGTGCAGACTCTCTCGAACGCGTTTGCTGCCAATAGAATTCCGCAAGCCTGGGTTCTGACCGGCGTGCGCGGGGTGGGGAAAACGACGACGGCGCGTATTCTGGCGCGCGGGCTGAACTATCTGCTGCCGGATGGCAGTGGCGGGCCGACCGTGACCATGCCGGTCGAAGGCGTGCATTGCCGGGCGATCATGGAATCGCGCCATATCGATGTGCTCGAAATGGATGCGGCCTCGCATACCGGTATTGACGATGTGAAGCAGCTGACGGACGGCGTGCGCTACACTCCCGCATCGGCGCGCTACAAGGTCTATATCATCGACGAAGTGCACATGCTGTCGGAGAAGGCGTTCAATGCGTTTCTGAAAACGCTGGAAGAGCCGCCGCCACACGCGAAATTCATTTTTGCGACAACGGAAATCCGCAAAGTACCGATCACGATCCTGTCACGCTGCCAGAGGTTTGATCTCAGGCGCGTCGAAGCCGATATTCTGGTTCCGCATCTCAAAAGGATTTGCGAGAAGGAACATGTGCAGATTGACGCCGAAGCGCTGGCGCTGATTGCGCGGGCGGCAGAAGGCTCGGTGCGTGACGCATTGTCATTGCTCGATCAGGCGATTTCGCATGGTGCCGGATCGGTGGATGGCGAGACGGTGCGTGCCATGCTCGGCCTCGCGGACCGGGCGCGCGTGATCGGTCTGTTCGAAGCGGTGATGAGTGGCCGGATTGCGGATGCACTCAGGAATTTCAAGGAGCAATACGCACTTGGCGCCGACCCGCAGATCATCATGAACGATCTGGCGGATTTCACCCATTTCGTCACACGGCTGAAAGTGATGCCGGCGGCGGCGGATGATTCGAGTGTGACGGAAGTCGAGCGGGTGCGCGGGCTCGCCTGCGCGGCGATGCCGATGCGGGCCCTGTCGCGCACCTGGCAGATTTTGCTGAAAGGCTCGACCGAGATTGCGGAGGCCGCAAAGCCTGCGGCGGCCGCCGAGATGGTGTTGGTTCGGCTGGCCTTCGCTGCCGATTTGCCGACCCCGGATGAAGCGTTGCGGGCAATGACGCAAAATGGCGAAACGGTGCGCGCGCCGCGAACTTCGGGATCATCCTCGGGATCATCTTCGGGAGGTTCGACAGCCAGCGGTAATCTGAGCGTGGCTTATCGTGCAGAGCCGGAGCGGATGCCGGTAGCTGCGCCGATGGCGTCGGCTGCGGTGCAAGAGGCCCCGGTTTTGCGGCTTGATACGTTCGAGCAATTGATCGCGCTTGCGACCGAGCAACGCGACATTGCGATCAAGACGGCACTGGAGCGGGATGTGCGGCTGGTCGCGTTCGAGAATGGCCGGCTTGAATTCGCGCCCATGCCCGGTGCATCGCCCGGCCTTGCGGCGGATTTGACCAAGCGGATCAGTGACTGGACCGGGCGGCGCTGGATTGTGGCCGTGTCATCGCAGGAAGGCCAAACACCGGTCCGGGAAGTTGCGAAGGCGAAGCAGGCGGAGCGAATTGAAGACGTTCGTGAAAATCTGATCGTAAAAAGCGTGCTTGCTACATTTCCGGGGGCGGAAATCATCGAAGTACGCGATTTGCGGCAGACCGTTGCGGTAAGCGACGAGGACACCGATTTGCCGGATTTACCGCCTGATTTTGACTTTGGCGGGCTTGACCATGACCGCGATGATTGACCAGAGGAGACCAGACTGATGAAAGACATGCTTGGCATGATGAAGCAGATTCAGGGGCTGCAATCGAAACTCAGTCAGGTCAAGGACGAGGTCGAGGCGATGGAAGTCTCGGGTGCGTCCGGCGGCGGCATGGTTTCCGTGACGATGACCGTGAAAGGTCTGGTCAAGACGCTTGCGATTGATGATAGCCTAATGAAGGCGGACGAGAAGGATATTCTGGAAGATTTGATCGTCGCAGCGTTGAATGATGCGCGGGGCAAGGCGGATCGGCTGCTCGCGGACAAAATGGGCGCGCTGACTGCAGGATTGCCGCTGCCGCCGGGAATGAATTTGTTTTAGATTTTGCCCGCCATGCCGATGGCGGCATCGTATTGTTTTTGCTCAGCAAGGCTTCCCCTTTATGGCCTCCATCGCTGGTCCAGAGATTGAACGCCTGATCCAGTTGCTTGCGCGTATGCCCGGGCTCGGGCCGCGTTCGGCGCGACGGGCGGCGTTGAGCCTCGTGAAAAAGCGGGAGCAATTGCTGGGGCCGCTCGCGGATGCGATGCGGGTTGTGCATGATACGATCGTGACGTGTGAGGAATGCGGCAGTATCGATACGGTGACGCCGTGCAATCTGTGCCGTGATACGCGGCGCGACCGCAGCGTGCTGGTGGTGGTGGAGGATGTTGCCGATCTTTGGGCGCTGGAGCGGGCGCATGTGGTGAACGGACGGTATCATGTGCTCGGAGGCGTGCTCTCGGCGCTCGATGGTGTCGGGCCCGGCGAACTCAATCTGAAAGCGCTGATCGAGCGGGTTGCGGCGGGTGGGATCGGCGAGGTGATCTTGGCGTTAAATGCGACGGTCGATGGCCAGACGACGGCGCACTATATAACGGAATTGCTGGCTCCCTATGGGCCAGTTGTCTCAAGGCTCGCGCATGGCGTGCCGGTTGGCGGGGAGCTTGATTATCTCGATGAGGGAACGCTGAGTGCGGCGTTCCGGCAAAGAACGCTGCTCTAGCCAGAATCGACACTTTTGTGCAGGATCATTGCGGTTGTTCACTCGTTCGGGAGATGGTGCCGTGGGTCGATTTGCGTTCAGCGTTCTTGGTGTGGTTCTCGCCCTGATCTGCGGCATGCCGCGAGCTTCTGCAGAAGAGGCGCAGTGGCGGCACGGCGTTTCGCTGATGGGGGAGCCCAAATATCCGAAAGCGTTCAAGCATTTCGACTATGTGAACCCGAACGCGCCGAAGGGCGGGACGGTGAGGCTTGCTGCGGCGGGTAGTTTTGACAATTTCAACCCTGTTGTCGCGGGGGTGAAAGGGCAGCTGGAAGCGGGCGTAGGGGTCGTATACGAGACGCTGCTTTCCCCCGCATTGGACGAGGTTTCGACTGCCTACGGACTGGTTGCGGAAGCGGTGCGTTATCCGGCAGATTATGCGTCCGTCACGTATCGGCTCAGAGAAGGAGCGCGGTGGCAGGATGGCAAGCCGGTGACGCCCGAGGATGTGGTTTTCTCGTTTGATGCGTTGAAGGCCAACAGCCCGCAATATGCGTTTTATTTCGCGCATGTGACGAAGGCCGAGAAAACCGGCGAGCGGGATGTGACATTTACCTTCGACGCGCCGGGAAATCGTGAATTGCCGCAGATTGTGGGGCAGTTCATCATTCTGCCGAAGCATTGGTGGGAAGGCAAAGGGGCGGACGGCAAGGCGCGTGATATCACGCAAACGACGCTGGAGCCGCCGCTGGGATCGGGGCCCTACAAGCTCAAATCATTCACGGCGGGACGGACGGCGTCTTATGAGCGGGTGAAAGATTATTGGGGTGCGGCGGTGCCGCTGAATGTCGGGACAAACAATTTCGATGAAGTGCGTTATGAATATTTCCGTGACACAACGGTGCAACTCGAGGCGCTGAAGGGGGATCAATATGATTTCCGGCTCGAGAACAGCGCGAAGAATTGGGCAACGGCCTATGATTTTCCGGCTGTCAAAGACGGCCGTATTGTGCGTGAGGAATTTGCCGAGCGTGCTTCGGGGCGGATGCAGGCGTTTGTTTTCAATTTGAGGCGGGAGAAATTTCAGGATCAGCGCGTGCGCCGGGCGTTCAACCTCGCATTCGATTTCGAGGAAATGAACAAGACCGTATTTTATGGCGCCTATAAACGGATCAAGAGCTATTACCAAGGGACGGAGCTTGCCTCCGACGGCGTGCCGGAGGGGTTGGAGAAGGATATTCTCGAGAGTGTGAAGACGCTTGTTCCGGCAACTGTATTCATGACGCCGTTTACCAATCCAGTGAACGGGACACCGCAGTCGGTGCGTGACAATTTGCGGGAAGCCGACAAGATTTTAAAAGAGGCAGGATGGGAAATCCGTGACGGCAAGCGCACGAACACAAAATCGGGCGAGGTGATGGTGGTGGAGTTACTTGCCTATGACTCGACATTCGAGCGGATCTTGTTGTTCTGGAAGCCCTCACTGGAGCGGCTCGGGATCGGGGTGACGGTCAGGGTTGTCGATGCGGCGCAATATGAAAACCGGATGCGCGAGTTCGATTATGACATCACGACTGATCTTTGGGGGCAATCGCTCTCGCCGGGCAACGAACAGCGCGAGTATTTCGGATCGGCGGCTGCGGATGTGAAGGGTTCGCGTAACACGATCGGGATCAAGGACAAGGCGGTGGATGCGTTGATCGACCGGATCATTTTTGCGAAAGACCGCGCCGAGTTGATTGCTGCGACCAAAGCGCTGGACCGGGTGCTGCTGGCATACGAGTTTGTGGTACCGCAATGGACTTACGGATTCTCGCGCACGGCGCGCTGGGACCGGTTTTCCCATCCTGAAACCATGCCCGCCTATGGCGCTTCGGCCTTTCCCGTGATCTGGTGGTATGACGAAGCGAAGGCTTTAAAAACTGCAGCGTCGAAATAGCCCGAAGGATACACGAAACGATGCTCGCTTATATCGTCAGACGGCTACTGCTGATGATTCCGACCTTGTTCGGGATCATGCTGGTGTCGTTTGTGGTGGTACAATTCGCGCCGGGCGGGCCGGTGGAGCGGATTATCGCGCAATTGCAGCAGGGGGCGGACTCGTCGGCAACATCGCGGATTTCGGGCGGATCGGGCGGCGATTTCGCGTCGGGTGGCCAAACCCAGCCGGGTGGCGGCGATGAGGGCGGATCATCAAAATATCGCGGAGCTCAGGGGCTTGATCCGAAATTCATCAAGCAACTCGAGACGCAGTTCGGGTTCGACAAGCCGGCGCATGAGCGGTTTTTCACGATGCTGTGGAATTATCTGCGGTTCGATTTCGGCAAGAGCTATTTCCGCGATGTGCCGATCCTGACCTTGATCAAGGAAAAGCTGCCGGTGTCGATCTCGCTGGGGTTTTGGATGACGCTGCTGTCCTATGTCATTTCGATCCCGCTCGGGATCAGAAAGGCGATGCAGGACGGCTCGCGATTTGACGTGTGGACGTCGTCCGTGATCATTGTCGGCTATGCGGTGCCGGGGTTTTTGTTTGCGATCCTGCTGATCGTCCTGTTTGGCGAAGGCTCGTCCTTCGCGCCGATTTTCCCGTTAAGGGGGCTGGTATCGGACGGGTTCTCGGCGATGCCGTGGTGGGAGAAAATCTTCGATTATGCGCGGCATCTGGCGTTACCAATCCTGTCGATGGCGCTCAGTGCCTTCGCGACCTCGACCTTGCTCACGAAGAATTCGTTTCTCGATGAAATCCGCAAGCAATATGTGCTGACCGCGCGGATGAAGGGGCTTCGGGAAAATCAGGTTCTTTACCGCCACGTGTTCCGCAATGCGATGCTGATCGTGATTGCGGGGTTTCCGGGGGCGTTTATCGGGGCGTTCTTTGCGGGATCCTTGCTGATCGAGACGGTTTTTTCGCTGGACGGTCTCGGGCTGCTTTCGTTCGAGTCGATTGTGAACCGGGATTATGCGGTTGTTTTTGCAACACTTTATATTTTCTCACTGCTCGGATTGGTCGTCAATCTCCTGTCCGACCTGACCTATACGTGGATTGATCCGCGGATCGATTTCGAGACACGGGAGGCGTGATGCAGGTTGCGCCGTCGATCTCCCCTGCCCTCGCCCCGCCTTTGCCCAGCAAGGGCTGGATGCGCCTGTCACCGATCAATCGCCGCAGACTCGAGAATTTCAGGGCGAACCGGCGGGGGCATGTGTCGTTCTGGCTGTTCAGCGTGCTGTTCGTGCTGTGCCTATGTGCCGAACTGATCGCGAATGACCGGCCATTGATGGTGTCGTATAAGGGCGAATGGCTGTTTCCGGTGGCAATCGATTATCCGGAGGAGAAATTCGGCGGGTTTCTCGCGCAGACGGATTATCGTGATCCGTTGATCCGCGACGAGATTGCGGCGAATGGCTGGGCGGTCTGGCCGATAATCCGGTTTGCGTCGAACACGATCAATCTCGATTTGCCGAGCCCGGCACCGGCCCCGCCGACATGGCTGCAAAGGGACGAGGTTTGCGCGAAGACGGCGCAGAAATCCGGCGGTACGGGATGCAGAGATATTGAGTGGAATTGGCTCGGCACCGATGATGGCGGGCGGGATGTGCTGGCGCGGATCATCTATGGTTTTCGGATTTCAGTCTTGTTCGGGCTGATCCTTGCGGTGATCTCTTCCGTGATCGGCATTTTCGCGGGGGCGATGCAGGGATATTTCGGCGGCCGAATTGATCTTTATTTCCAGAGATTTATCGAGATCTGGTCGGCTATTCCGTCGCTCTATCTTTTGATGATCCTGTCGAATTTCTTCGCGCCGTCCTTCTTTACCTTGCTCGGGATTTTACTGTTGTTTTCATGGGTGGCACTCGTCCATGTGGTGCGGGCGGAATTTCTGCGCGCGCGGAACTTCGACTATGTGCGGGCTGCGCGGGCGCTGGGCTTGAGCGACGGCAAGATCATGGTGAAGCACGTGCTGCCCAATGCGATGGTGGCGACGCTGACCTTTCTGCCGTTCATTCTGAATGGCTCGATCACGACGCTGACATCGCTGGATTTTCTCGGTTTCGGATTGCCGCCGGGCAGTGCCTCGCTGGGTGAGTTGCTGTTGCAGGGTAAAGCCAATATCGCCGCGCCCTGGCTTGGCTTGACGGGATTTGCAGTGATCGCTGTGACGTTGTCATTGCTGATTTTTCTCGGCGAAGCGGTGCGGGACGCGTTTGACCCGAGGAAGACATTTTTGTGAGGCTGTGCTACGTCTCAGCCAGCGAGGAGAGCGGATCATGAACCGGATCGTGAGAGACCATTACCCGGTTGAAAAACTGCCGGAGGACCTTCGCGCAGGGCTACCAATCGGAGCCCAAGTTCAGGTGACAATCCTCGTCGAACCCCCTCAGAAAAGCACGGAAGACGTGCTGGCCATGATCGACGCCTATCGGGCGACCCGTCAAGAAACTGTCCGCACAGTAGAGGACGCCGTGGCGGAAATCAGGGCGCTTCGGGATGAGTGGGATCGTTGATGGTGGCGGCCACAAAAATCTATTTGGACGCCAACGTGTTTATCAGCACTATCGAGAGGCGTTTTAGCCAAGAAATCTGCGATGGACTGATCGAACTTATGATGCGTCCGGCTCGGAAATCCCCGTTTATCGTGATATCGGAATTGACGTTTTCTGAAGTTCTCGTCCGGCCGATGCGCGAGGAAGATGGCGACCTTGTCGCGATCTATGAGAATATCATTGTTGACGGCCCGGTTCTATCGGTTGGAC
>JBJTDR010000077.1:0-11635 GCA_046092445.1 Hyphomicrobiales bacterium
AGATAGGTCCGCGCCTGTGCGTATTGCCGCATCTTGATGCCACGGATCCCGAGTGCCAGCCGCGCGATCTCGTTGCCCGGCTCCTGCCGCACGATCCGCTCGGCCAGCTTCAGCGCATCGGTCATCTTCCCTTCCGCAAGAAGGGTCACAAAGGTGCGCTCGCTCAATTCGCTGCTTTGCGGGTCTTCCTTGAGCGCCTCCGAATAATAGAAGGCCGCTGACGCCGTATCTTTCGACAGCCCGGCCACCAGCCCGGCGAGATAATTGCCGGAGAACGATCCGGCGCCATCGGCTGAAGGCACTGTATTCGCGCTTGCGCCAGTCGTGACGGGCGCACTGATCACCAGCGACAGAGCTGCCGCAACTATGACGGAGCAGAAAAAGTCGACCATGCGAGGGTAAAATAAGGTCACTCAGTCATCTTCCCATCATTCGTGCGCGCCATCTTCGGATGATATCGCATCGATCTCGATAAACCGCCATCACAGTCTAACAAATTCCTCGTCGGAATGGATAGGCACTCGTTACATATTCGGATAATTCGGTCCACCGCTCCCTTCAGGCGGCACCCACGTGATGTTCTGGGACGGATCCTTGATGTCACATGTCTTGCAGTGTACGCAGTTTTGCGCATTGATCACGAAGCGCGGATCCGTCTTCGCCGACTCATCCGTGTAGACCACTTCGTAAACACCCGCCGGGCAATAGAGGCGCGCCGGTTCGCCGTAAATAGGCAGGTTTTTCACTACCGGAGCACGCGGATCAGACAGTTTCAGGTGAACCGGCTGATCTTCCTCGTGCTGGGTTGCCGAAAGAAATACGGACGATAATTTATCGAACGAAACCACCCCGTCCGGCTTCGGATAGGTGATCGGCGTCACCTCGGCCAAGGGCTTCAGCGTCGCATGGTCCGCTTTCCCATGCCTGAGCGTGCCAAACGGGGAAAAACCGAACAGCTCATTGCACCACATATCAAGCGCGCCGAGACCGACACCGATATATGTGCCGAACCGCGACCAGAGCGGTTTCACATTCCGGACCTTTTTCAAATCTTTTCCAATTGCCGAACCGCGCCATGCCGCCTCGTAGGCCAAGAGTTCGTCATTACCGCGACCGGCCGCCAGCGCACCGCCAACCGCATCTGCCGCCATGATCCCGGAAAGCATCGCATTATGCGAGCCCTTGATCCGCGCAACATTCACAAATCCCGCCGCACACCCCAGCAGAGCACCGCCGGGGAAACACAATTTCGGTACGGATTGCCAGCCCCCCTCGGTAATGGCGCGCGCGCCATAGGCGATCCGCTTGCCGCCCTCGAAGGTCTCGCGTATTATCGGATGTGTCTTGAACCGCTGGAACTCGTCAAACGGCGACAAGGTCGGATTCGTATAGTTGAGATGCACCACAAAGCCGACAGAAACCAGCCCGTCTTCCAGATGATAGAGGAACGATCCGCCGCCCGTCGAGCCATCAAGCGGCCACCCGAACGAATGCTGCACAAGCCCCGGCTGATGCTTGTCGGGTGCGACCTGCCAAAGCTCCTTGATCCCGATTCCGAATTTCTGCGGATCACTCCCGGCGTCAAGCGCATACCTTTTGATCAGTTGTTTCGATAGACTTCCCCGCGCACCCTCGCTGAACAGCGTATATTTGGCCCGCAACTCCATCCCGCGTGTGAAACCATCCTTGGCTTCGCCCGTTTTGGAAATACCCATATCGCCGGTCGCAACGCCGACAACCTCGCCGGCATCCCCGTAAAGCACTTCGGATGCGGCAAATCCGGGATAAATTTCAACGCCCAACGCCTCGGCCCGTCCCGCAAGCCAGCGGCACACATTGCCGAGCGACACGATGTAATTGCCGTGATTGGACATCAGTTTCGGCATCAGAAAATTCGGCAGCCTGAGCCCACCCGCCGGCCCGAGCATGTAAAACCGGTCATCCGTCACTGCAGTCTTGATCGGAACCTCCGGATCGGAACGCCAATCGGGGATCAACCGGTCGAGCCCTATCGGATCGATCACCGCACCCGACAATATATGCGCCCCGACTTCGGATCCCTTCTCGACCACAACAACCGAGCAATCCGGATTGATCTGTTTCAGCCGGATCGCGGCGGAAAGCCCTGCCGGCCCCGCACCGACAATCACGACATCGAATTCCATACCTTCACGCGGGATAGCCGGTGCCTCGCTGATATCCATGCTAAGTCCTCTTGCTGAAGAGTCGTGGGGAATTTTCGCAATCTCTATGACAAGAGTTTGGCCGTGCTGCAACTGATCGTGTTATAAGTCAGTCGGTACACCCGTCCGTGCCAGTCCGATACGCCGATAGAGTTGCAGAACCGCGATGGATCACGCCCTCAACACCGCTGCAGATGCCGCCGATCTCTTGCGGTGGTACAGGCTTGCCGGTGTCGACGCGATCCTCGATGAAGAACCGCATGATCGTTTCGCCGCACAACCCGTCGTCGAAAGGCCGCCCGCACCACGTGAAGCGTCCTCCGCCCTGCGACCTTCCGTCGCTCCCGCGCAAGACACCGTAACATCACAGCAGCGCGGCACCGAACAGTCCGTCCCGTTACGCCCTGAAGAGGCGGTGCTCTCTGCCCGGCGCCTTGCCGCAGATGCCACCACGCTGGCAGAACTCCGCACCGCCCTCGAATCCTTCTATGATTGCGCATTGAGAAGGACTGCCAAAAACGCCGTTGTATCAACCGGTCCGGTCGGCGCGGGTGTGATGATCATCGGCGACGTTCCCGATGCCGACGAAGATCGCACCAGTGTAGCATTTTCAGGCGAGGCGGGAGACTTGCTCGACAGGATGCTCGCCGCCATCGGCCTCGCGCGCAGCGACGTTGCCGTGACGCCTGCGATTCCGTGGCGTCCGCCCGGAAACCGGGCGTTGTCACCGCACGAAATCGCCGTTTGCGAGCCCTTCCTCAAACGACAGATTGCACTGGTTCAACCGGGAATGATCGTCTGCATGAGCGGTATTGCCGCTCGTTTGATACTCGGCCGGACCGAGCAGGTTCTGCAGCTCAGGGGAAAATGGTTCGAGTGCACGACGGGCATGACAGGAGTGCCGACGATTGTGAGCCTGCACCCGGCCATGCTGCTTCGTCATCCTCTGCAAAAGCGGCATGCGTGGCAGGACCTCAAGGAAATAAGGACTCGCCTTGGCAGGCAGACCCCCTGACACAGAGCTCGTAGGCGCCTCGTGATCAGCGTAAATTCGCCGTGACCTCTTTCAGCCCGGAGGCGATGATCGCGTCTCCCAAATGACCTTTGAGTTCGCCCTGCATCACGATTTCGGCTGCTTTGACCGCGGCATCCACCGCCGCGCCGCGCACATCGGCCAGCGCGATCGCCTCAGCCTGGGCAATACGCTGCTCTGCCATCGCCCGGCGGCGAACCATGAACGCATCAAATTCAGCCTGCACGGACTGCGTGTAATGTTCAGCTTCTGTCCGCGCCAGCGCTACAATTGTATCCGCTTCTGCTTCAGCGGCTTTGAACTTGTTCTGATATTCCGACAGCACCCGCTGTGCTTCCACACGGAGCGCCTTTGCGTCCTCAAGTTCCTTCCGAATCTGTTCGGAGCGATGATCAAGACTGCGGATCAGCGCTGCGAACGCGCCGGCACGATAAAGAATACCGACGAAAACGACAAATGCAGCGGCAACCCAAAAGCTTGCATCAAATGACATGGCGAGCCTCAAACATGGTTGATCTTGTCGACCGCCGCAACAATCGCGGCATTTGGTGGTGACTTGCCGGTAAACCGTGAAACAATGTCACGAGTTGCATCAATGGCCATTTCGCGGACATTCTCCATCGCCCGCGCTTTGCCGAGGGCAATTCTATCCTCTTCCGACGCAATACTGGCTGCAATCTTTTCGTCGAACGCCTTCCGCTCCTCCATGATCCGGGCGGTCAGACGATCACGCGTCTGAGCTCCGATCTCTTCGGCGTGCGCATGAGCATCTGCTAGCGTTTTCTCGAAAGTGGAGATTGCTGCTGCCGTCTCGTTCTTGAGCCGCTCGGCCTCGGCAAGATCCGTTTCATGCGCCAGCCGCCTGGCCTCGAGAATGCCTGCCACCCGGGGCAGGGCGATCCGTGACATCAGCAGATAGAGCGCGCCGAAAACGATGGCGAGCGAAATCAGCTGCGGCCCGAATGTCGAGGAGTCGAAAGGCGGAAATGGTCCCTTCGCGTGCTGATCATGACCGACTTCGGTGGAGGTCGTCGCAGATTGCGTCATGGGTTTCCTCGATAGGATTGAGAAAGGTCAGAACGGGACCGGAAATCCCGCCCTTATCGGAGGGCGGGACAACGGATCAATTGCCCGGTATCGTGGCGCTCGACCAGGCGGAGAAATCAGATCACGAACAACAGCAGGATCGCAACCAGGAACGCGAAAATGCCCAGACCTTCCGCAAGTGCCGCGCCGATGAATGCGCGACCGAACTGGCCGTCCGACGCCGACGGATTACGTAACGCACCCGACAGGAAGTTGCCGAAAATAACACCGACGCCGATGGCTGCGATGCCCATGCCGATAGCCGCGAGACCGGCGCCGATATACTTTGCAGAGACGGGATCCATGAGAATGCTCCTGTTGGGTAAAAGGATCTAGAGGGAAAGAAAACCGGTCATCGAAATCAATGCCCGGGATGGATGGCGTCGTTGAGATAGACGCACGTGAGAATGGCGAAGACGTAAGCTTGAAGCGCGGCAACCAGCAGTTCCAGGGCCGTCATCGCAATCGTCATGGCAAATGGTAAGGGCGCCAGAATGACCGCCCACGTACCCGTGCCCAGCAACATCGCTACGAATCCGCCGAAGACTTTCAGCGTGATATGACCGGCAAGCATATTTGCAAAAAGACGAACTGACAGGCTGATCGGACGGGACACGAACGAAATCACTTCGATCAAGACGAGCAATGGCAACAGGATCGGCGATACACCCGACGGAACAAACAGCCTGAGAAAGTGAAAGCCGTGCCGCACAAAACCATAAATCAGAACCGTCGAGATCACGAGGGCGGCAAGCGCGAATGTGACGATGATGTGGCTCGTAACGGTGAAGGTGAAGGGGACCAGACCGACCAGATTCGAAATGAGCACAAACATGAAGAGCGAGAATACAAGCGGGAAAAACTTCATCCCGTCCTGACCCGCCGAACCGCGCACCGTCGATGCCACAAACTCGTAGGCCACCTCGCCGAGAGATTGCAATCGCCCCGGAACCAGCGCGCGCTGCGATGTGCCGATAATCATGATGAAACTGATAATGGCCAGAACCACAACCATGAAAAGCGACGAATTCGTCACCGCGATCGGGCCGACATGGAATGCAGGCGTAATCACAAACTGATGGATCGGGTCAATTCCGTTCGCCGCCACGTCAAGCTCCCCCCTGCCAGATCCGGAGACCGCCGAACCACCCGGCGACCTCCTCCCGAAATTCCCCGGAACGAAACCGTTCCGCAGACCAGCCACACTATCGTATGACCGTCTTCTTCATCCCCGCCCGCACCATGTTCCAGAACCCGGCAGCAATGCCCAGACCCAGAAACACGACCAGAAACCAGGGTTTTGTTCCAAGCCACTGATCAATCTGCCATCCGATGAAGGCTCCGACCAGCACACCCGCAACAAGTTCGCTCAGGATGCGGAAACCAAGAGCAATCGCCCGGCCGGTCTCGCCTGCGGAACCCTGATCATCCTGAGACGAACCTGCCCCGCCTCGTTCCGAGAGCTTCTTCTCGATCGCGCCCGATACCGTCGCAAACCGCTCGCGAAGCGCACGGTCCTGATCGGGATCATCGTCAACTCCACCCACCAGCCTGCTCCAACCCGAGCAAAAATCCGCATGTGAAAGCGTCAAACCCGACACTCTGAACCGGAGCGCGATAAGGAAAGCAGAGGTCAAGCCCGCCCCTCAAGCGGGCGTAACATAGTTTTTGCCATGATGGGTGTCAAGCGAGGTTAAAAATCATTTAACCTATTGAAAATAATCGTTAATTCGCCGATCTGCCTATTCGTCGCACCCAAACCCTCGCCTCTATCCCGAACATTCCGTCCGGATCACGACGCTTCGAGGAACTGTTCCGCCGTCTGCAAATCCACCGAAACCAGCTGGCTCACCCCGCGCTCCGCCATCGTCACACCGAACAAACGGTCCATACGCGACATGGTCAGCGGGTTGTGCGTGATCACGATAAACCGCGTATCGGTCGCCTGCGCCATATCGGTCAGAAGCGCGCAATAGCGTTCGACATTCGCGTCATCGAGCGGCGCATCCACCTCGTCCAGCACGCAAATCGGCGATGGATTCGTGAGAAACACTGCAAAAATCAGCGCAATAGCTGTCAAAGCCTGCTCTCCGCCCGAAAGCAGCGTCAGCACAGTCGGCTTCTTCCCCGGCGGCCGCGCGATGATTTCGAGCCCCGCCTCGAGCGGATCATCCGACTCGATCAGCTCCAATTGTGCCGTCCCGCCCCCAAATACCGACACGAACAATTTCTCGAAATGGCCCTGCACCGTCGAAAACGCCGCCAGAAGCCGCTCGCGCCCCTCCCGGTTCAACGAGCCGATCCCCGCTCTCAACCGCCGGATCGCCGAATCAAGATCATTCCGCTCCGCCGCCAATTCGTCACGCCGCGCCTCGACTTCCCGCAATTCGTCGTCAGCCTGCAGATTCACCGCCCCGAGCCGCTCGCGATCCTGCTTCAGCCGCTCGAGCTGCCGCTCCGCCGTCTCGCCTTCCTCTGCTTCGACACTCGCCTCAGCTGCGAGCTTTTTCGCCAGATCCTCAGGCGTCATGTCCAGCGCATCGCGGATCGTATTCGATATCTCGCCCCGCTGCGTCACCGCCGCCTCGAGCCGGAGATCGCTTCTGAGTTTCTGCTCGCGCGCCTCGCTAAGCACGCCGCCCGCCGCCCGCAACCCGCGTTCCATGTCGCCGAGCGCCACTTCCGCCACGGCCAGCCGGTCGGAGGCAAGCGCCCGCTCCCCCTCCGCCGCGCTGATCGCATCGAGCAACAGCCTGCGCTTTTCCAAAAACAGCGCCGGCGCTTCTGCGAGTTGCGCCTGCTCCGCCGTCACATCCGCGAGCCGCCGCTGCACTTCGGCCATCTGCCCCGCTGCACGATGCCGCCGCTCTTCCCAGGATTTCACCTCGTCGCTGATTGCCTGCCTGCGCCGCGCCCGCTCCGTCCCCTCGCGGATCAGCGTCTGCACCATAGCGCGCGCTTCCGCCGCCGAAGCGCGTTCAGCATTTGCCACCAGCTGCGCCTGCTGCAAGGCTTCCTGCAGGTCCGACTGCTCGGCGAGGTTCGCAAGCTCCGACAAAGCACCATCGCGCCGCAATGTTAATTCGGCACGCCCTGCCTCCGCTGCAATCCGCGCCTCTGAAAGCGCAAACCGCCGCGCCGCGCTCTCGCTGAAACTCTTCTCGCGAACAGTAAGAACGCTCCGCTTTTGCTCGAGATCACGCTGCCCCGCCCGCGCGGCCTCCAGCGCGACGCGCTCCACCTCCGCCGTCTGCCGCACATTCCCCGTTGCCTCCGCCAATGCCTGCCGGGCCGCATCAGCCGTGGCACGCGCCAAAGCCGCGTCATGTGCCAGATCCGCCATGCGGTTGCGTTCCGCAAGCCGTCGTGCCGCGGGTGTCGGTGCTTCCGCAGCCGAGACAAACCCGTCCCACCGCCAGACATCGCCTTCGCGCGTCACGAGTTCCTGCCCGGGCTTCAGCAACCCCTGCAAGGCCGCACCCTGCGCCCGCTCCACAATGCCGATCTGGGCCAACCGCCGCAGCAAAGGCTCTGGTGCTGTCACCACCTCCAGCATTGGCTGCACGCCTTCGGGCAGGGATGCCGCACCCTCCCCTGAGAGAACCGTCCAATGTGCCGGCGCTTCGGGATCATCCGATACTTCGAGATCCTCGCCAAGCGCCGCCCCGAGCGCGATCTCGTATCCCTTATGCACCGAAACCCGCTCGATCAGTCCCGGGCCATGCGCGCTTGTTCCAGGTGCCAGCAATTTCGCCAGCGTTCTCAATTCCGTCTCGAGCCGCTGTGCCGCGCGCTCGGCCTCGTCATGTTTTGTCCTGAGTCCCGCCTCGTTTGTGCGCGCCGTCTCATGCGCCGCCCGCAACCGCTCGGCTGCCTCATCGCCGAGCCGCACCGTCTCGATTGCTGCGTCGACCGTACCCTTCAACCGCTCCAGCTCTGCCGCGACATCAGCCTCCACCGGCAAGGCAGCACTTTCGCGCTCGATCCGCGCGAGTTCCTGCTCGATTCGCCCCAATCGCCCCGTTTCGTCCTGAATCAGCCGCTCGACTGCCGCGCGCCGCGCCGTACGCTCCGCCATCTGCGCTTGCGCCGTGCCAAGTGCCGCCTCGGCAATCGCCATGGCCGCCTCGCGCGCCTCAAGCCTGCCTCTCGCCTCCGCCTCGTGCGCCGCGCCCTGTTCGACGGCTAAATCGAGCGCCGCCTCTTCCTCGGCTCGCGCCTGGATAGCCGCCCGCGCATCCTCGACCAGGGCCGTTTCCCGTGCGAAATCGCCACCGAGCTCCTGCGCCCGCCGCGCCAGTTCGGCAACGCGCTGCTCGACGCGCTTTTCCTCGCTATCGAGCGCATTCCGCTCCAGCACCATCCTTTGCACCGCCGCAGCCGATGCCACCGCCGCGTCCCGCAAAGCCGGTATCGCCTCGGCCGCTTCCGCCTGTTGCCGGATCAGAACCGACTCATTCAGCGTCCGTGTGGCAACCTCGGCATCGTTCCGCATCACCTCGTCGCGCAACTCGGCAACGGATTTTTCCGCGTCATTCCATTGCCTGAGCAGAATCATCGCCTCGATTCGCCGGATTTCCGCCGAAAGCGCCCGATAACGCTGTGACTGGCGCGATTGCCGCTTCAACCCGTCGGCGCGCTGCTCGATCTCGCGTAAAATATCATCGATCCGCGACAGGTTCGTTTCAGCCGCCTTCAACCGCAATTCCGCTTCCTGCCGCCGCCCGTGCAGCCCCGCAATCCCGGCCGCATCCTCCAGAATGCGCCGCCGCGCCTGCGGCTTGGCCGCGATAATCTCGCCGATCTGCCCCTGCCGCACCATGGCAGGCGAGCGCGCGCCTGTTGCTGCATCCGCAAACAATAATTGTACGTCCCGCGCGCGCACCTCGCGGCCGTTCACGCGATAGACCGACCCGCCATCCCGCTTGATCCGGCGGGCAACATCGAGATCATCCACATCATTGAACGCATTCGGTGCCGTGCGGTCGCGATTGTCGATCTGCAGCGCCACTTCGGCCACTTCGCGCGGCGGGCGGCCCGAAGAGCCTGCAAAAATCACGTCATCCATGCCGGAAGCACGCAGGCTCTTATAGGAGCTCTCGCCCATGACCCAGCGGATAGCCTCGACGAGGTTGGATTTTCCGCACCCGTTCGGCCCGACAACACCCGTCAGGCCCGGCTCGATCAGGAATTCGACGGGATCGACAAAGGACTTGAACCCCGCAATTTTGAGACGGGTCAGCTTCATACCCGCCTCCCCAAGGGATGCAGGATGCCCTTAACCTCCGAGAAGCGGAATAAGGATTTTGTCCATGTCCTCAATGCTGATCGACCCGCTGCGCTTTTCGCCATTGATAAAAAAAGTTGGCGTCGAATCGACACCAAAAACCTTGGCCCCACGTTCCTTCACAAAATTCACGCCGTCATAAATGGCCTTGTTTTTCAAGCAGGCTTCAAAAGATTCCTGTGTGAAACCCGCCTGCCGCACAACCGAAAGAAGTGCCTCGGTCGGCTTATCGCTGCCGGTCCACGCTTTCTGCTGGGCAAACAGCAGGTCCACCATTGCATAATATTTATCATTCCCCTTGCACCGCGCGAGCATGAAGGCAGCGGTTGCAAGCGGATCAAACGGGAATTCCCTGAGCGTGAAGCGCACCTTGCCCGTGTCGATATATTTTTCTTTCACCAGCGGAAAAATCTTGGTGCTGAAATTCGCGCAATGCGAACAGGTCATCGACGCATATTCGATAATCGTCACCTTCGCATCCGGCGATCCCATAAACACATCGCCAAGCGGGCCCTCAAGCGCCAGATCTTCCATTTTCATGGTTTCGGCATGAGCCATGCCCAGACCAACCGGCAACAAGGCCCCCGAAAGCGCCATCAGGCGCAAGAGCGAACGACGATCAACCATTCCAAAACTCCTTCATTCATTCCCGAATTCATCAATATTTCTAGCAAATTCCGTCACACCAACGGAATCCTATTCGTTTCGACCCGTTTTCGCCGTTCCGATCATCCCCGCGCCAAGCCGGATCAAAGCCTCCCGCAGCCCGGAATCCTCGATCACACCCACACGGTCAACTGCCTTCTCCGTCGCTGCCGTCAAATCAATCGGCGGTTGCCGCTTCGGTCTCGAAAGCACCGGACCCTGCTGCAATACCACTTTTCCGATACACCGCCAGCCATAACGCGCATTCACACGCTCGATGATCACCGGAATGAGATGCTGCACATCGAGCGCAAAGGCGCTTTCAACCCTGAGCATCAAGGTCGCCGGCTCCTGCGCATCGTCTGGCCCGGCATGACGGTTGGTCGGAAATTTAATCCGGATCGGCACGCAGGACTCGGCGAGTTTGTCGCCGACAATATCCGCCCAGCCAAGAACCAGATCCGTCGAGGCAAACCCCTGCTTTGACAGCACGGGGCCGATGCATTCCTCGGTGAATTCCGATAAGGGTCGTGGCTGGTGATATTTCATACCAAAAATAATCTATCCGTCGCTCTAAAGAAACTTGAGAACAATGGTAGCCCGAGAACCCTCTGCTGAAAAGGCATCGGCCATCGCAAAAACCGCCGCACCCGCTTTGCTCCGCTGGTATGACGCAAACCGCCGCCATCTGCCATGGCGTGGCGACGGCACGACAAAGCCGGATCCCTACCGCGTCTGGCTCTCGGAGATTATGCTGCAGCAAACCACAGTGCGCACAGTCATCCCCTATTATGGCGCTTTCACGACGCGCTTCCCCACCCTGAAACATCTGGCCGAGGCCCCGCTCGAAAGCGTCCTCCAATCATGGGCGGGCCTCGGCTATTACTCGCGCGGGCGTAATCTGCACGCCTGCGCCATCCGCGTCCTCAACGATTTCGGCGGCGTTTTCCCCGCTGACGAAGCAACTCTCCGCAACTTGCCCGGCATTGGCCCCTACACCGCAGCCGCCATCGCCGCCATCGCCTTCAACCAGCGCGCCCTCGTCATTGACGGCAATGTCGAGCGCGTTCTCTCCCGTCTCTTTTGCGTCGAGGAGCCACTCCCGAAAGCAAAACCGCTCTTTCACACCCTTGCCGACACGATCACCCCGTCAAAACGCCCCGGCGATTTCGCGCAAGCCATGATGGACCTCGGAGCAACAATCTGCACACCCCGTTCACCCTCGTGCGATCTGTGTCCGCTTGCTTCCCTCTGCACCGCGCGGCAGGCAGGAACGATGGAACGCTATCCTTTGAAAGCGCCCAAGGCGAAACAGGTCAACCGCTTCGGCGCCGCCTTCCTTGCCACACGGCCCGATGGCGCGGTGCTCCTCCGCACCCGATCTGAAAAGGGCCTGCTCGG
>JBJTDR010000078.1:0-5581 GCA_046092445.1 Hyphomicrobiales bacterium
ACCACCGCCAGTACATTTTCGTCCAGGCCGCCTTGCCGCCGAAACGACGATCATGACGCAACAGGAAGCTGCGCACCGTTTGCTTGGCCCCGATGGCATCGTCCTGCGCATTTCGCCGAGCGCGGATGAGATCGCGTACCGCCTCATGCGCTTCGTCCGGCACCCAGATCGCGGTGAGTTCGCCGGCGCGTAGCAGCCGCGCCAGTGTCATCGCGTCACGTCGGTCCGTCTTCACATGGTCGCCCGGGCGTCGCGGCATCATTGAGGGGGCGATGACAATGCAATCCTGCCCCAGCTTCGTCAGCAGCCGATGCAGGCCATAGCCACAGGGACCAGCTTCGTAGCAGACGTTCAACGTAACGCCCGGTCCCGTTAGTCGCTTGACCAGCCTTCTGACCGCATCGTCCTCGTTGGCGACTGTTCCGATGAAACGCACCTCGCCTCCGCGCTGTCCATCGGCAACAGCGACCGCAATGGTTTCCTTATGCACGTCCAGACCAACGTATTTCACTGCCTCCGTCATGACTCGCCTCCGCTGCTGAAAAATCCATCATCAGCATCTCAGATTCGAGCCTCCGAGGCTCGGGCAGTCATGGGGTCTAGGATTGGATCTGGCGGGATGGGCAGATTTCGATCACAGCGCGTCGATCCGAAGAGGCAAAAATCCGTCGTGGTCGAGTTGGGCATCGTCGGAGAACACATAATCTCCGGTCAGATTGATGTGATCCCATCCCAGCGGAGAGATTTGCCCCAGTAGACCGTCGACGCCGGGCTGTCCCCGTGCTTTGAGCGCGCGCGCTGCCCGGTCGAGATTCTTGCAGTTGTAGAGGATGATTGCGGCCGACACGAGGTTAAGCCCGGCGGCGCGAAGTTGCTGGTTTTCGGTGCCGCGATCACGGAACCGGCCAAGGCGATGGAACGCAACGGCCCGCGCCAAGGTGTTGCGGGCTTCGCCCTTGTTGAGTTCGGCGGTGACAAGCTTGCGCAAAACGGGGTCCTCGATCCAGCGCTAGGTGAAGTGGGTCCTGTCTATCCGGCCGAGAGAACGCATGGCGGCTGCAAGGCTGTTCTGTTGGCGATAGGCAGAAAGCTTTCGCAAGACCAGCGACGGGGTCACCACGCGGTTGCGCATCGCGGCGATGATCTGGTGGCCAATGCTGCCCTGAATGTGTCCTCGCGCATGTGCCAGGTTTGCATTCTGAGCAATGCCCGCCGTGATGCGACGCTGCAGATATCGGCCATTCGGCTGAGGCCCAGGTTGGTGGCTTCAGCGATCAGGCTGGCAATGAATGCCTTTTCGTCACTCGGGGGGAGTCCGGTCGAGACATGGGTGAAATGGTCGATGAAGCCCGTCCATTTGGCGACCTGTTGCAGCACGTCGGTGATCCGCACCGTCGGCAACATGCGATAGAACTGCAAAGCTGTGTCGCGCGATTGCTCTTCGTCTGCCGCGCTTTCCTTGGGCATCTTCGGGAATCGAAGCCGGTCGCCGGTAAACAACGCCGCATCCTTGGACGACAGGCTGTTCGCCGTCGCGAGCAGAGCCCGGTCAAGCTGCGCCGACTTGGCAGCGATCCACTGCTCGAACTCCAGCTTGCCAGGATCAGGCAATCTCGACGGCTGAATGATCGGCGCCACCGAAGGGCGGATCAAGTCTTCGAGCGCGCGGTGCATTCGCGATGTGGGAACCCAAAGATCGCCTGAAGCCACCGCGCTTGCCACGGCAAAGTATGAGGCAAGCTCCCAATATGTCCGGTCGATCTTTCCGTCGGCGAACAGATGCCGGCGCCATCGATGCTCGATATGACCGAGCGGAACATCGATAGGGAGCGGCTTGCGCCAGTTTCCGCCAAGATCGACGAGGATGCCCATTGCGGTACGGAGCGAGGACGTTGACTGGCGCCCATCGAACGCAAACGTAGCGAGAAAGCGGCTGCCGATCTGCTTGAATACCCGGTATTCCGGTTGGAGTTCGCCTACGACATCCGGGCGACCCGGCTTCGTCGAGCGGCGAATGAGCTGCGCATCGGCTTCTATCAGATCGAGACCAGCGACAGAGGTGACGGCAGCCTCAACATTTTCGCCTTTGCGCAGAGCCATGGTCATTGCTTCGAGCACGGCAGCGATCCTGACGAGCCGCTCTCGTCCTTGATCGGCCGAGGCAAGGATGGTTTCGCCCAGACGCTTGCGGGCCCGGAGGTTGGCTCGCCCCACCAGCGATCCGAACATGGCAAGCGCAGCATCTGTAATGGTGGCCTCCAATTCGCGCATTGTTGCCACCAGCGTCGCCATGCGGCGAGGCGGCGTCATCTGCTGCAGCGCCTGTGCGGTCAGACGAACGCCTTCGCGCGCCAACTGGTTCATTCTGGCCCATGCCGCGTCAGGAACCGAAACTTCATCGATCCCAAACGCCCGGATCGCATCGATCTTGTCGAGAAGTTCAAGCAGTGTGCGGGCGCTCACGCGGTTTGGCGGTGCTCGCAGCCAGCTCAACCGGCTTTGCTGATCATGGACTTTCTCGGCCAGAACTGCGTCCAGCCTTTGCCGGGACGCGGTGTCGAGCTGGGCATGAATTGAAGCTGCGAAAGCTTTGTCGGCCTGGTGCAGCGCCGATGCCACCATCCGTTCGATGACGCTCGCTCCCGGAATGATGGTCCGGTCTGTGCGCATCCTATCGGCGAGGCGTTCGAGCAATGCCTGTCCATCCGTTAGCGCAAGAGCCTCATCGTCAAGCCATGCGCCAAGCTCGGCACGCAGCGGATGGCTCAGGTCGCGGAAGCCATGATTTCGCTTGATGGTCGCCAGCTGCTCATATCGCGTCGGCCCGCGCCGCGCGAATTCAGCAATCGCCTCGGCATCGACGTTGACCTGTTCGGCGATGTAATCGAGCATGACAGCCGGCAGCACTTCGCCACGGCGTAGATATCGGCCTGGAAAGCGCAGACAGCACAGCTGCAAGGCGTAGCCAAGCTTGGTCGCTGGCGTTCGGGCCTTGGCGATGAGGGCAAGATCTGTATCGTCGAGGCTGTAGTGCCGAACCACCTCATCTTCGGTGCCGGGCAGCGCCAAAAGCTCTGCTCTTTGCCTTTCTGTCATTGGAATGCGTGCAGGCATCAACCGAATCCCTTCACAAACGTCTTTCCATTCGTTATCGAATTGAAAGAGGATTTTGAAAGCCGTAATCGCTGACGGGAAGGTGACCGCCCACGGCCTTTCAGAAACGACCGTTTGGGAATGAGGCCAACATGCTGATCGGCTATGCGCGTATCTCCAAGGGCGACGATCAGAGCACCGCGCTGCAGATGCGTGCTTTAGTCGACGCGGGGTGCGAGCGGGTCTTTGAAGAGATCGCAAGCGGGGGCCGCTGGGATCGGCCGGAACTCCACCGAATGCTCGATCAGCTTCGCGTCGGGGATGTTGTGGTGGTCTGGAAGCTGGATCGCCTTTCACGATCATTGAAAGACTTGCTGCACCTGCTCGATCGGATCGAGGCGGCTAAAGCGGGTTTTCGATCGCTGACTGAAAGCATCGACACGATGACACCGGCAGGCCGGATGATGATGCAGATGGTCGGCAGCTTCGCCGAGTTCGAACGCGCCATGATCCGCGAGCGCACCAAAGCCGGTCTCGATCAGGCGCGATCCGAGGGTCGCGTTGGTGGCCGCCGACCAAAGCTCAATGCCAGGCAACGCGCCGAAATAGCCGACAGCGTGACATCGGGCCGCAAGTCCGCTGCTGAAATGGCCCGCATCTTCGGTGTCAGCCAACCCACAGTGTCGCGGATTGTTGCCGCGCGGCGCGCTTTCCTCAAAGGCACCGTATGAACGTCGGCCACGATCTCTCCCGCATCATAAAATTCGCAACCCGCGATGATTGGGCCGAAGCCCTGCATGATGCGCTTTCCGACCACGTCGGTGCCGCAATGGAGGAGTTCAACCTCGAATTTGGTGAGATCGGCGACATCATCAGCGATCATTACACCGGGGTTTTGTTTGGCTGCGCGCTTGAAGACCTGATGACACGCCGGTTCGAACCCGATGGCGAAAATCTGGTCGACGACTACCTCAAGCGGCGTGGCTGGAACGAAAAGGCACCGACAAAGACCTATCTTCGCGCCCTTCGGGACTCAGCGATGAGCTTGTACGAAGTCAGTGACATCGTTCCAGGTGAGGGGTTTGCCGCTCGCGATCTCGTGCGTGGCGGGGACCCCATTCGTATCAGGGAAAAATCCGGTTCGCGCACGCTGCGGCAATGGGACAGGATTGCCGTGCGGGTCGTGCCCGAACGCAGCGCCCACGTGTTGTCCGGTGTCATCCTGCCTTTCACGCTTGAGGCTGCCGAAAACCTGCTCGATGGGTTCAGGGTCGCGAGCGGGAAGCGCCGAAAGTCGGCCAAGATAGATATCGACGACGAAACACTTGCCAGCATCGCACACTTGTTCACCACGGCATGGCTGTTCGACGTCCTACCCAGAGCGATGGGGCTGCAATCCCCCATGGTGCAGAATACCGATGGCGATGACCTCGTGTTCCACAATGTACGCTTTCCGATCAAGCGCGGCGCTTCCGCTGAAGCCGTCGCTGCGCTGCTCGATGCGCACCACGAACTGCACCGCGCGAACGATCAGTACTGGAACTGGCTGAAGCCGTCAGCAGACACGATACCGCGTGCAAAAGGGCCCGGGAAACTCGCGTTCGGAACAAGCACCGATGATGGCCGGACGGTGTTCGGCACCATCGAACTCAAGGGCAAGTCTCTCGCTCTTTCGGTCAACTCAGCCAATCGGGCCAAGATCGGCACCGCAGGGCTATCCGAATTGCTAGGCACCGCCGTGGGCAAGCCGTTGACCGAAATCGTGACGATCGAGCAGGCGATGCGCGACCACCAAGGTCGGCCATCGGCAGAGCCTGCTGTTCCGCCGGAAGCGGCTGCGCAGCTGGTCCATGATGTCATGGACAGACATTACCGCGAAGCGCTCGACCAGCCTGTCGGCATGCTGGGCGAGCTCACACCTCGCGAGGCAGCAAAAACCGCGAGCGGGCGCAAGAAGGTCGCTGAGTGGCTCAAATTCATTGAAAACCGGGCAGCAAATCACCCCAACGACGCGGATCCCATGGCAACCTACGATTTTTCCTGGATCTGGCGCGAGCTCGGGGTCGAAAAGCTCAGGAAATAGCAGGTCCGGGACAGTGCGGTCGACTACCGTATATCTGTGTCCCAATAATGTACTGAGGCCTTGTATTACACTTGGTCCAAGGAGTTCATGGAAGCGGGCAAGCGCCGGTTGGCCGGGGACACCGCCCGTGCTGCGACCACCGGCGAAGTGCAGGATCTGCACCGCGAGGCCCGCGCACTGAAGGAATGCGTTGCCGACCTCACACTCGAAAACCGCCTGCTGAAAAAAAGCATGATCGCGGATGGGGGCGACGAAGAATGAGGTAGCCACTTGGCGCCTTCAAGCACTTCCTGGGCAGGACGCGAGGCGACGTCAGGCACGTGGTTCTTGCGTGGACGTCCGCGACCAGCGACCGGGAAGATCATGGCAACATCGGCCGGATAGACCTTCTGCTTGTAAGGGATG